>JAZQJI010000049.1:0-22953 GCA_045541475.1 Oscillospiraceae bacterium | reverse complement strand
GACTTATACAACGAAATTGCATCGTGCGTGCACGCACTCCTCGCCGTTGGCGAGGACTATTCTGTATATCTTATATAGTCGAGTGTCAACAAAAACAATTTAGTTGACTTATACAACGAAATTGCTTCGCCGGCAGCAGCCCGCGATTGCACAGTGCGTGCACGCACTCCTCGCCGTTGGCGAGGACTATTCTGTATATCTTATATAGTCGAGTGTCAACAAAAACAGTTTAATTGACTTATACAACGAAATTGCTTCGCCGGCAACAGCCGGCAATTGCACAGTGCGTGCACGCACTCCTCCCATTCGGGAGGCTTTTGTGTTGTATTAAAACTGTATGCCGATTTACTGCGGGATTTGATTCGTGGGGAAATAATCGGAATAAGTTACATTTGCGTTTTCAAACAAATAATTAAGTACAAGGTCATACAAAACAACCTGATTAACATAATCCTTGCCGTAAATTGCCTCAAGCTGAGATACCGATGTAATAAGTTCATCGTCATCTTCGGCTGCGGTGGTTCCGCCGTTAAGCATTGTGTTGGTATCAGAATTGAGCATATTGCTGTTTTCGCTCTCTTCTTTTTCTGCTTCGTCAATTGCTTGTGCAATAAGGTCGTCTACATATTCCTGCGCGTACTTATCGTAATCTTCCTGAGATATGGTTATATTTTCCTTTTTGGCGATTTCAAAAAGAACAATATCCTCATAAACAACGTTTGCAGCGTGCTCGTTGGCATTTTCTTCAAACTGTTCCTTACTTACGCCAAGATAATCAATAAGCATTTCATCAAGAGAAACGTTAAAGTCATCGGCAATATCTTCGTGATAATCGTAATAATCCTGCTTAGCCTTTGCAAACTTATCTTTGGGATATTTTATGAAGGTAGAGTTTGTGCAAACCTGCACCCAAAGCAAAGTTTTTGCGTTGGAAAGAGCGAGATCATCGTAATATGTTCGCATTTCCAGCTTCAAGCCTTCAATATATTCATCATAGGTTTCGTAACCGGTAACCTGATAAACAATATCGTTTGTCATTTGCGGCAGGGTAATTGAAGTAATTTCGTTAACGGTAGCTTCAAAAACAGCTGTTTTGCCAATCAGCGATTCATCAACGTCGCTGTCTTCGGCAAAGGTTCCCTCAAAGGTAACGGTATCGCCAAGATGAGCACCTAGCAAAGCTTCTTCGGCATCGACAAAGGCGCCCGTACCAATGCGCAGTTCAAAATCTTCAGCCGAGTTACCTTCGTATTCTTCGCCGTCAATCGTGCCAACAAAGTCTATGTTTACAATATCGCCTTCGCGGATTTCACGCTGTGTAACATTAACTTCTTTAACAAACGAAGCAAAATCGTTTTCTATAACCTCTTGTACTTCAAGGTCGGTAACTTCGTAGTAATCAAGCGTAACTTCAAGATTTTTATATTCTCCAAGCGTTACATAGTTGCTAAGCTCGTCATAAGTCATATCAAAGTAGCTTTTGCCCTTATCTGAAGAGCATGACGCAAACGATGAAACTGCAACAGCTGCTGCAAGAGAAATACAAGCATATTTTTTTAATTTACCAATCATTTTTGTTGTCAGTCCTTAAATATGTTGTAGTAAGGGCAGCGAAAAAGTAATATTTCGCTGCCCTGATTATTTTTTGTGCGATTGTTAAGGCAATTAGCCCATTACAACCTCAACAAGATGAACATTTCCGTCCTCAAATACGGGCAGAACATTTCCTTCGATAGCCTTGCCGTCAACAATTACGGAAGCTATACCCTTTGAAACGTGGTTGGGGTTTGTAAATGTAATTTCGTATGTTGCGCCTCTGTAAGCACGTGTCACCTTGAAGCCATCCCATTCCTTAGGAATACAAGGATCTACGGACAAGCCTTCCCATGAGGGAATGATACCGAGAATCCACTGAGAAATTGCAACAAAGTTCCAAGCAGCAGTACCTGTCAACCAGGAGTTCTTAGCCTCACCGTGACGGCCTGCATCCTTACCTGCAATCATCTGTGCGTATACGTAAGGCTCTGTGCGGTGAATATCAGAGATATCTTCAAGATATGCGGGTGCAATCTTGGAATAGTATTCAAACGCCATGTCGCCCCTGCCTACTGCAGCCTCAGCGCAGATAATCCATGCGTTGTTGTGGCAGAAAATACCTGCGTTTTCCTTATATCCTGCGGGATATGTGGAGATTTCGCCGTATTCGATATAATACTTTGTAAATGCGGGATTGTTGAGAACAAGACCGTATTTTGTATCAAGATATTTCTTTACGCTGTCAAGTGCAAGGATATCCTTACCGTCTTCCTTACCAAGACCGGACATAACTGCAAAGCCCTGTGATTCGATAAAGATTTTACCTTCTTCGCATTCCTTAGAACCGATCTTCTTGCCGTAATCATCGTAAGCTCTGAGGAACCATTCGCCGTCCCAACCGTCACGCATGATTGTTTCTGCCATTTTGTCGATAGCAGCCTGAGCCTTTTCAGCCTCAGCATCTTCGCCCATCTTTTTGCAGATAGCAACGTATTCGGGACCTGCGTATGTAAACAATGCAGCAACCATTACAGATTCAGCAACCTTGCCGTCCTTGGATTCGGTTGTCTGGAAGCTTTCGCCGGGAGTCGTGGAGAAGCAGTTGAGGTTGAGGCAGTCGTTCCAGTCAGCTCTGCCCATAAGAGGCAATCCGTGAGGGCCAACGTTTTCTGCAACGTGCCAGAAGCTCTGACGGAGGTGGTGCAGCATGGACTGTGCCTTGCTTTCGTCGTTATCATAGGGAACGGACTCTTCGAGGATTGCCCAATCGCCTGTTTCCTTGATATATGCAGCTGTGGAAAGAATCATCCACAACGGGTCATCGGAGAAGTTGCCGCCGATTTCGTCGTTACCCTTCTTGGTAAGGGGCTGATACTGGTGGTAGCATCCGCCGTCTTCAAGCTGAGTTGCAGCCAAATCGAGAATTCTCTCTCTTGCTCTCTCGGGAATCTGATGAACAAATCCGAGAAGGTCCTGGTTGGAATCTCTGAAGCCCATGCCTCTGCCGATACCGCTTTCAAAGTAGGAAGCAGAACGGGACATATTGAAGGTTACCATACACTGATACTGATTCCAGATATTAACCATACGGTTAAGCTTTTCGTCAGCAGATTCAATTGTGTACTTGGAAAGGAGAGTTTCCCAGCTTGATTTGAGAGCTTCAAGAGCTTCGTCAGCCTTAGCAGCTGTGTTGAACTGGTTTATCATTGCATAGGCTTTTGATTTGTTCATTGAGCCGTCTGCGTTGAATTTTTCTTCATAAGCATTTTCAACGTAGCCAAGAATAAATACAAGCTCCTTGGTTTCGCCGGGCTTAAGTGTAATTTCAATGTAGTGAGAAGCAACGGGTGACCAACCGTCAGCAACGGAGTTGTTAGGTCTGCCGCTCATTACTGTCTGAGGAGCTTCAAAACCGTTGTAAAGACCGAGGAAGGACTCTCTGTCTGTATCAAAGCCGTTAATCTGTGCGTTAACAGAATAGAATGCAAAGTGATCACGACGCTCTTTATATTCTGTCTTGTGGAAGATTGTTGAGCTTTCGATTTCCACTTCACCGGTGTTGAAGTTTCTCTGGAAGTTTGTGGAGTCATCCTGAGCATTCCAAAGGCAGAATTCAAGGAAGGAGAACAGCTTGAAGCTCTTCTTGTTGTCGCTCTCGTTTTTAAGAACAACCTTTTGAATTTCGCCGTTGTAATCTTCGGGAACGAAGAAAGTAACCTCAGCAGAAAGGTCGTTCTTCTTGCCCTTGATAACTGTGTAGCCCATACCGTGACGGCACTCGTAAAAATCAAGCTCTGTCTTTACGGGTGACCAGCCGGGTGACCAAACTGTACCGTTTTCGTTTATGTAAAAATAACGACCGCCCATATCAACGGGTACGTTGTTGTAACGATAACGAGTAATTCTGCGCAATCTTGCGTCCTTGTAGAAATGATATCCGCCCGCTGTGTTGGAAATAAGCGAGAAGAAGCTCTGTGTTCCCAGGTAGTTAATCCAGGGGTAGGGCGTTTTAGGTGAAGTTATGACGTATTCTTTATTGACGTCATCAAAATAGCCAAATTTCATATTCAAAAACCGTCCATTTCTCCGCATTAGTGCCGATTTATGCGGAATCATTTTGATTTTATGCGTCGGGCACTCTCAACGCATACACACATTATATTATACTGTAAAACATCAAATTTTTCAAGATGTTTTATTGTATCCGGTATAGAAATATCAAGCCGAAAATTGAGCAATTTTCACAAAAGCTTATTTAACTGAAAATTTCTGCCAGCATGAAAACTCATCATTGGGTGCAATTTCGCGGTATCCGCTGATATTCTTTGAATTTTCAAGGTTGGGCGAATTTATCATCGCGCTCATGGGTTCCGGGCAGAAATAGCCTTCAAATCCCTGCTGATTCCAGAAAATCCAGAAGCCGTATTCTTCTGAAATTTCATAATCAATACGAGTACCCGATGCGATATCCGTCGCTGTAATTCCGTGGAAAGTCTTGCCGTCAAGCTCCATGCTCTGCGCAAAGTACATTTCGTTATCAACAACGCACAAAACTGTCTTTTTATCTCCGTTTATGTATTCTTTATCATAATCGGTCAAGTCAAGATAATTTTCGGTGGGCAGGCAGCGTGCGTTAAGCTCGCACTTTTTGCCTATGGGCGCTTTAACGCGGATATCTTCCTGTTTTGCTCCATCAACAAAAGGTGCATTAATTGTTGTGTGCGTTGCCACGCTTATAGGCATTTGTCTGTCGCTTAAATTGCAAAGTGTAAACTTGTGCAAAAGTCCGTTATCATCAAGGCTAAGCTCTAAAACCGCCTTAAACTTTATCGGCAGATACTGAAAATACTCGTCGTTTTCATCGTAAAGATAGCTGATGACGCATTTTGCACAGCCGTTTTCTTCAAGCGAGTCTATTTTATAAGGTCTGCGGTGCAAAAATCCGTGCAGAGTGTTGTTGAAGGGTGCTTTTTCGTTAACGGGCAAATGGTAAGTATAATCACTTGCCTTTAAAACGCCGTTGTCAAGTCTGTTAGGGAAATACATTGTGGGCAGGCCGTAAATCTCAATAGAATCGGCAACCTCTTCAATGCTTTTATCCTCGCGGTATCTGAAAACCTCAACGTTTTTCTGCGTCTGACGCAATCTCAGAACATTTCCGCCCAATATGTGTGCTACAATTGCGGTGTAGCTGTCGCATTTAAGCTCAATACACTCAAGCCCTTTGTGCAGCACTGTTTTTGCAGAGTACATAAATTATCATTCCTTTCTGTGAATTTAATCCTTTTGAATTTATTCGGTTTCAAAGCTGATTTTAATTATCAAATATACATCGTCTGTCATGTACGAAATATTTGTTTTTGTGATTTTTTTATCTAAAAGCATTTCGTTTGCATCGTCAATCACATCAGAAATATCACTGTTGCTTGAGTCAAAAAGCTCGCTGCAGGTTTTTTCAAACGCATCTTTATTAGAAAATTTTATGGAAATATTGCTCTTGCCCTGCTCTGCCGCATTGCTCATAACCCGTGGCAGATAGTTAAGGCTTTCTTCGTACGAATCAAACAAGGTGCTTGTGTAAACGTAGTGATTAGCCGCAGTTGCGGTTGCCTTGGGCACGGTAAAGCTGCTCTCGTCGATGTAGTGGTCCGCGCTTATTTCTTCGGTTGTGATGTTGTGGTATGTGTGTGAAACATAATCATCAATCGGCGGATTATATTTTGGGTCGTCCCATGTCAAATCAATGTGATACCACTGTTTGTCAATTTCAACCATATTCCACATGTGGTCTTCATCGGCAATGCCCGTTACAATTATACAGCGTACATCAGTAAGCGAGCAAAGGTACTGCATTGCACGTGAATATCCTTCACACACGGCCTTGCCTTCGACAAGGCAGCCGTAAACATTATCGCTGTTAGCGGTTTCACTGTATTCGCAGTTTGTAATTATTGTATCATGAAAATATGCAACAATATCCGTCTGCGACATTCCGGGAGTTATTTCAGATAAAATCTCATCTGCTTTTTCGCGCACGGCAATGTTCATATCAACTGCCTGCTGTGCTGAAATTGCGTAGTTTATGTGCACTTCTATAACCTTGCCCGTATCAACGTTGTAATTGTAGGTATATTCTCTGGGCATATAAAGCATATTGCCGGCCGAAGTTACAAGCAGTGCCGCATAAGCGTTTGCAAGCTCATCCTTTGTGGCGCTAAGGCTCAAGGTTATTGGTGTTTGCCTTTCCGTTATACCTTCAATAAGGTCAACATAAACGGTATATTCTCTGTCGGTAAGCTGTTCGTCAGCGGTTATGGGTTCGTCCACACTTTCTCTTTGTGCAAGACTTTCCTCGGTGCTGCTTTTGCCGCCGCTTTGATTTTGCGTATTATCGGCGCAGGCGGCAAATTTAAGCAAAACGACTGCGCACATCAGCGCAGAGAAGATTTTTTTCTTCAGCTGCATAGGTTTTATCACTTTCCGTTGTCCCCTTAAAATCAATCTACCCTATAATAATTATTATTCTTCTGAATTTTCTTTCTGTTTTACAATTTTTGTAATTTTAATTCTCGATACCCAGTTATCTTCAACAAGCGTAGGCATAAGTTCAAGATTCAAAAACTCAACCTTGGGGGTTTCGTCCTTTTCGGGTATTCTGCCCAAGATATCTACATAAAGTGCATTCATCGTTGCGTATTCGCAGTCTTCGGGCAAAGCCGTGTCAAGCTGTGCAAAAACATCATCAGGTGCAGCGCTGCCGCTTACTGAATAAACATTTTCAGCTATGCATGAAAATTCGGATTCTTCATCGTCGTATTCATCTTGGATATTTCCGACAATTTCTTCTATCAAATCTTCCATGGTAACAATACCCGCTGTTCCGCCGTATTCATCAACAACAACGGCAAAATGGTTTTTGCTTGTGCTTAAGGAGTCAAAAACCTCAGCGCAGGTGTTGGTTTCGGGCACGTAAAGCGCTTCACGCATAAAATTGCGCACAGAAAGGCTTTTGTCCGTTCCGTCAACAATAAGGCAAAGCAAATCTTTTACATACACCACGCCCACAATGCTGTCGATAGAATTTTCGTAAACCGGTATTCTTGAAAAGCCTTCTTCAATTGCAAGCTTTACAAGCTCCTGCGCAGGTGTTTGCGCATCAACCGCAACAAGCTCGGTACGGTGCGTCATAACCTCGTTTACGCAGACATCATCAAACTCAAAGATATTATTTATCATTTCCTTTTCGCTCGATTCAATAACACCTGTTTCGTTTCCTGCTTCAAGCATCATCAATATTTTTTCTTCCGTAACAATTTCATTTTTGTCTTTTGCGTTAAGTCCTGCAAGTTTGCGCAGACCTTTATCTGCAAGAGCCAGAACGAATGTTAACGGAGAATACAACGTAATCAGCAAAGACACAGGCATTGAAGCGAAAGCCGCAAAGCTGTTGCTTGATTTTTCTGTTAAGGTTTTGGGCAAAAAGTCGGCTAAAATCATCATCAACGCGCAGAAAACAATTGCACACAGAACTGTGCCGACAGCAAAAATCGCCTTGTTTTCTATCAGATTGGGAGCGTGCTCGGAAATATACCCCATTGCCGCTATAAGCGCACATGATGTGCAGACGCACGCTGATATAACCCTGTGTGCCGAAAAGGTAAGCAGCATTTTTGCAGGATTTGAGGAAAGACGGCTAAGCCTTTTGTACTTTTTGTTTGATGACGCCAGGGATTTCAATTCCTGGTCGGAAACTTCGGTAACGGCATTTTCAAAAGCGGAAAAAATCGCTCTGATAATCAAAACTGCTGCCGCTAACGATAAAAACAATATACACCCATCGGTGTCCATAAAGGTATCCCTTTCTTTCTTAACAGGGCAAAACGTTATATTTGCCCAAGATTTTTTTGCTATATAAAAATATATTTACATACACTAAAAAGTATAATATAAAACAGCCTTAAAGTCAATGCCTTAATGCACTTTTTGATGTTTATTGCGCAATTAATACATTGCTCGTAAAAATATCCAGGTCAACCACATTTTCGGTTATGCCTTCAACCACGCCCGTGCAGGAATATTGAAAGCCTGAGTAAGCTTGCCACTTGCCAATGCTTGCAGGCGGATTTGCATCATAATCGGCAATCCACAGCGGATATTTCGTCAGTTCTTCGCACCAGATATCAGCGTTATCGGCATCGGTGTAGAATATAGGCGTTATGCCCGTTTCTTCTTCAAGAGTCTGCGCAAATTCAAGCGCTATGGCGTTTATGCTTTCAACCGAAAGATTACCGAACGCTTCAAAATCAACCGCAGGACGACATTCATATTCCTTTTGTGAAAGAAGCTGCGCAAAATACTCTGCCTGTGCGGTTGCCTCGCTTACGTTTCCTGCCGTTACATAAAAGTAAAAACCTTTTAAAAGTCCGGCGTTTTGTGCTTTTTCTGCGTTCTGCTCAAAGCAGATATCCGTTTGATAATTATCGCCCGCTTTTATGTAAACCATTTCCACACCGCTTTGGCGCACGCTTTCAAAATCCACAGTGCCCTGCCATCTACTTACGTCAATGCCGTTGTAGCTTTCCTTTATCGGAATAATTGGAGCGGCAGTTGTTGCGACAGTGGTGGTTGTTGCAACCGTTGTTGCCACAGTTGTAACAACTGTGGTTACAGTTGTTGTTGCTGTTGCGGTTGTTTGTATTTGGGCTGCTGTTGTTGCAGGCGTTGTAATTTGCTGTGTTTTGTTTTCGGTTTGAGTATTACCGCTTGCGGATTCGGAAATTTCGCTTTTACTTTGGTTAACTGCACTGCACGATGCAAGAAGCATTGCCGAAACCGCCGTACATAAAGCCTTTGTGTAAAATTTCATGCCTACTCCTTACCCATGCTTGCTATGTTTTCTTCATCAATAACGATTTTAAACCAGAAAGTTGAGCCTTTGCCGACCTCGCTGTTAACGCCAAACGGGAAATTGTGTTTTTTAAGTATAGCCTGAACTATCGAAAGTCCCAGACCGGTGCCTACAACCTCACGCTTGCTGCGTTCTGTTCTGTAATACTTATCAAAAACAAGATGCAGATTTTCCTTTTCAATGCCCTTGCCGTTGTCGCTTACTTCAATCCTTACGGTGTTAAAGCTGTTAATCTGCCGCACAGTGATTGTTTTGTCCTCACCGCAGTAGTTGATAGCATTGTTGATAAGGTTGTAAATTACCTGCTGTATTTTAACCTCATCGCAGTATACGTCAACGCATTTATCGGGTATGTAGTTTAGCGTGTAGCCGTTTTTCTCGCAAAATCCCTTGTATCTTTCCACAATTCCGTCAAGCAGCTCGGTTATATCAAATCTTGAACATGATATTTTCTGTCCGCCGCTTTCCAGCTTGGAAAGGTCGAGCATATCCTGCACAAGCAGAGCGAGGCGGTCGGTTTCATCGATGATAATGCCTAAGTGTTCTTGGCGTTTTTCAGGGTTTTCGCCGGAAATATCACGCAGCATTTCGGCGTAAGCCTTAATCATGGTCAAGGGTGTGCGTAAATCGTGCGAAACGTTTGCAATCAAATCACGCTGCAAAGTTGATGTCTGCGAAATCTCGCCTGAAGCGTAATTAAGCGCTTTGGCAAGCTTTTCAACCTCTAAATAATCATTTTCTTCAAAGGTAACGGCATTTTTATGCTGACCAAGCTTTTCTGCCGATTTTGTAAGCTTAACAATTGGTTTTGCAAGCTTATCGGCAATAGCAAACGCAAGCGATGATGATATAACAAACAAAATTGCTGAAATTATCAACACCTGAAGTCTGATTACGTCTTCGATAAATTCGGTGGGGGAAAGCGTTGTTTCAACAAAAATATACATCGCCGTGCTGGAAGCATCGGTGATTTTTTTGCCGTATATCAGCGAATCCGCATCAATATCGGTGTGATTTATGGTTTCGGTATAGATATAGTTTTCGCTGTTTTCAACTTTTTTTATAAGTGCGTCAAAATCATAATCGCCTGAGTGCAGTTCGCACATTCCGCTTTGAGTATCAACGTTAACCGCAGGCTGCATATTAACGTCGTAAACCATTATGCAGGCGGAATTATCAAGAGCTAAAAGAGTAAGCTCAACTTTATCGTTTTCCTTACCGAAAGCCACTGCTGCCGAATCTACAATTTCCGAAGCGGTGTTGGTTTTTACCGCTTGATAAAAAGCCTTTAAAAACACCGTTTGAAACAGCCATAACAGTGCAAATGTGAATATGAGGAGCGCTATAAAATATATCCACACGTTAAATCTAAGGCTGTGTGTTTTTTTATTGGATTTCTTCAAATTTATATCCAACTCCTCTAAGTGTTACGATATATTTGCGATATTCACCAAGACTGTTGCGCAGCATTTTTATGTGCGTATCAACAGTGCGGTCATCGCCAAAAAACTCAAATCCCCAAACAGCTTCAAGCAATTGCTGACGAGAAAGCGCAATATTTCTGTTTTGCACCAAAAAGAAAAGCAATTCATATTCCTTTGGCGTCATGTTTACTCTTTCGCCGTTAACGCTTACACTTCTGCCGTTAAGATCTACGGTAAGCCCATCAAAAACAAGCTTATCGTTATTGTTTGTGTTGCGGGTGTTGCGCTTTATAACAGCTCTCACTCTCGCTATAAGCTCCTTGGGAGAAAACGGCTTTACAACGTAGTCATCTATGCCGATTTCAAAACCGAAAAGCTTGTCGTATTCCTCGCCCCTTGCAGAAAGCATTATTATCGGAACGGACTTTATAATTTTAATCTGCTTGCAGGCAGAATATCCATCAAGCTCCGGCATCATTATATCCATAATAATAAGGTCGTAATTGTTTGCTTTAACTCGGCAGATAGCTTCAATTCCGTTTTCAGCCTCGTCCACCTCAAAGCCTTCAAACTCGGCATATTCACGCACAACGCGCCTGATATTTGCCTCGTCATCAACAACCAGAATTTTATTCATTCCCACAACGCCTGCCTTTCGCAATGATATATTTATACATTATAATTTTAGCAAATAATGATTGCAAAATAATTAACATTATATGTATATAAATCTGCAATAGAGGTTTTTTATTGAAGTATTGGACAAATACGCTAAAGCGCATTTTGTACAATACTCGACGCATTTAATTAGGATTATTAGCTAAAACAAACAAAATCATCTTGACACAGAAGGCATTATATGGTATATTGATTATAATTAGTATAATGGGAAAATTTGATGTGCTATTTGCGCATTTGTATGTAACAATTATTTGGGAGATATATTGTGGAAAAAAGAAACATTCTATGGCTTATACCGGGAATTGTCTTTGCCCTTGTTACAATTCTTTTTATGAATATTGCGGCAAATTCACCCAATCAGGCTATGGTTATTTTTAAATACTTTGCCGTTGTTTTGATAGCCGTCATACTTGCAACTTGCGTTTACATGGCGTTTATCAGGGTTGAAACAATGGAACGTCAGCGCAGGGATTTAAATGTTTTTATCGAAAACCTTGACGCTTTGGCTGTTGTGTGGGACAGCGAGCTTTCATGCACCATCATCAACAAGCCCTTGCAGGAACTTTTGCAGGCGCAGAACCGCAGGGTATATTCAAGCGATTTACTTCTCATGCTTTTCCCTAAAGATAAGCTGAGTAGCGGAGGCATTGGTGAAATTATAAACAACAGCGGCGAATATTACGCTATTGCCGAAGACGAAACCGTTTATACGATTTTGTGGAATACATCTACATTTTATGTAAACAAAAAAACGGGTAAAAAGCTGCTTGTTTCCATTGGTTTTGATATTACCGAGCACCGCACTACCGAAACACGTCTGCGCGCCTCGCAGGAAAGATTTATGCTTTCGATGGAGCTTTCCGAAATCGGCATTATTTTAAGCGACGAAACAAACCGTAAATTCCATGTTTCCAAACAGCTTCAGACTATGCTTGGATTGAAAAAGCCCAAGGTATCCGAAGACGACCTTCGTCCGAGAATACACCCCAAGGATATAGTTGTTTTTGATGCTTACATGAAGATGATAACCTCGCCCGAGGAGCTTGGATCAGTAAAGGGCGTACACATGATAGAAATGCGTATGCTTTCTGCAAATGGCGAATATCGCTGGTATCAGCACCGCTATAAAGTTATGAAGCGTGACGGCAACTATACCATAGGCGGCTCGCTGATGGACGTTACCGAAACCAAGCAAAAGGACAGACTTATTGAGCGCATGGCGTACACCGATGAGGTTACGGGACTTTACAACCGCAATCGCTTAATGGAAGTAGGTCAGCAGATATACGAAGGCAGCAGAATTTTGGGCCTTTCGTATTGGCTTATTGTTCTTGATATTGATAGATTCCACATGGTTAACGATACTTACGGATATTCAGGCGGCAACGAGATTTTGCGTTCCTTTGGTACTATTTTGCGCAGACACGTGGGCGAAAACGGCCTTGTAGCACGCATCAGCGCAGATAATTTTGTGCTTATCACAAAGGACGTTGCCGACCACAAATACCCGATTGATATAGTTACATCAATTCAAAATGCATTTGCCGATCTTTCGCTTGACGGGTTTGAGGATGTTAAATTCACCTGTTCTGCGGGATTTTCGAGGATGCCGCTTGACGGTGCGGATTTTGCGCAGGTGCTTGATAGGGCAGAATTTGCCCTTTCTACAAGGGATCAAAACAAAAACGGCTCAGTTATCAGCTATGATGATAACGAGCGCGACATGGTTATTGTCAGCAATCAGCTTGAAAAAGCTTTGGCTGAAGCGCTTGATAATAATGAGCTTGAAATGTTCTATCAGCCTAAAATTGATCTTTCAACGGGTAAAATTATCGGTGCTGAAGCACTTGTACGTTGGCGTCAGAAAGACGGAAGCTTGGTTATGCCCAGCAAATTCGTACCCGTGGCTGAATCTTCACAGATGATTTCACGCATAAGCCGATATGCACTTTATGAATCCTGCCGACAGAACGTTGAGTGGCAGAAAATGGGATTACCGCCAATTGTTATTTCAATTAACGTAACTTCGGTTGACCTTTACGAAAGCGATATCTGCCAAATGGTTGCGCAGGTGCTTGAGCAAACGGGACTTTCCAATGAATATCTTGAAATTGAGCTTACCGAAACGCTTGCGTTAAAGGATATTGACAAGGCTATCAAACAGATGAATCAGCTTAGAGCTATGGGCATAAAAATTGCAATGGATGATTTTGGCACGGGTTATTCATCACTAAGCTACATACAAAAACTGCCTATAACAATGCTTAAATTGGACCGCTCATTCATAAGCGATCTGGAAACTGATCTTATTTCAAGAGAAATCGTTTCAGCGGTTATCAGAATTGCCAAGGCAAAAGGCATTGAAATTATTGCTGAGGGAATTGAATACGAAATTCAGGCAGATATTCTCTGCGAAAGCGGTTGTAACTACGGTCAGGGATATTTCTTTGCAAAACCCTTGCCCGCAAAGGATATGAGTGAATATTTGCGCAGAACAAGCTGAAAATAATATACAGACAGATAGAAAAAAAGGAGATTTCAATGGATTTTATCGACAGAAGCTATACCTTTGGCGAAGAGATTTTTAACTCGGTATCACACGGTGCAGGTGCTTTGCTTTCGCTTGGCGGTGCGGCTGTGCTTATAACATTTTCTGCAATTTACGCAGGCCCAACAGCTATTGCGGCGTGTTCGGTTTATTCTCTTACGTTGATAATACTTTACTCTATGTCGCTTGTGTACCATCTCATAAGCGAAAAACACGAGAAGGCAAAGGCTTTATTCAAGGCGTTGGATAACAGCAGTCTTTACCTTATAGTTGCAGGAACTTACACACCCTACGCTTTGTGCTGTTTAGGCGGTGCAGGCGGTTGGACATTGTTCGGCGTGATATGGCTTGCAGCTGTCGTTGGCATTGTTCTTACTTGGATTTTTAAGCGGGCAAGACGCGTTGTTGCAACCTGTTATGTGGCTTTGGGTTGGGCGATTATAATTGCACTTGAAGCATTCAGAATGAGCATACCCACGCTTGCACTGATATTTTTGATTTTAGGCGGCGCACTTTACATGGGCGGACTTGTTTTCTACAACTCCAAAAATATGCATTATATGCATTCGATATGGCATTTATTTGTAATTGCAGGCTCGATTTTCCATTATTTTTCAATATTTATTGCAGTTATCAGAATATAGAATAAATATAAAGGGAAGGAATTTTTGATTTATGAAAAAGCGTATTGGTATTCTTACAAGCGGCGGCGATTGTCCCGGTCTTAACGCAACTATAAGAGGCGTTGCAAAAGCGTGCTTTGAAAAATTCGGCACGGATAATATCGAAATTGTTGGTATTGTTGATGGATATTACGGACTTATCAATAACGAAACAAAAATTATGCAGCCTTCTGATTTTTCAGGTATTCTCACACAGGGCGGTACAATTTTGGGTACAAAGCGTCAGCCGTACAAGCTGATGCAGGTTATTGGCGAAGATAATGTCGATAAAGTAAAGAATATGAAGGAAACCTACAAAAAGCAAAAGCTTGATTGTCTTTTGACGTTGGGCGGCAACGGCACGCACAAAACCTCAAATCTGCTTTCGCAGGAAGGACTTAATGTAATCGGTTTGCCCAAGACTATTGACAACGATATTTACGGCACAGATGTTACCTTTGGTTTTCACACAGCAGTTGACATTGCAACCGATGTTATCGACAGACTGCATACAACCGCTGCAAGCCATTCACGTATTCTTGTTGTAGAAATAATGGGCAACAAGGCTGGTTGGCTTACGCTTAACTCGGGCATTGCAGGCGGCGCCGATATCATCATTATACCTGAAATACCTTATGATATAGACAAGGTTGCCGATGCTGTTATGGAACGCAACAACGCAGGCAAGGATTTTTCCATTGTTGCCGTTGCCGAGGGTGCTTACAGCAAGGAAGAAGCCGAAATGAAAAAGAAAGAACGTGCAAAAAAACGTTTGGAAGCAGGCGAAACAACTGCAACAAGCCGTATTGCCCGTCAAATTCAGGAAATTACAGGCAGCGAAGCGAGAGTTTGCGTGCCCGGACACATGTTGCGTGGCGGCTCGCCCAGTGCTTACGACCGTATTTTAGCAACAAAATTCGGTGTTTATGCGGCACAGCTCCTTTGCGAAGAAAAGTACGGCAGAACAGTTGCTATGGTTAACGGCAAAATCACATCAAACAAGCTTGAAGATATTGCAGGCAAGGCAAGGCTTGTAGACCCTAAGCATCAGCTTGTTAAAACCGCTCGTGACTTAGGCGTATCCTTTGGCGACTAGCGGGACTGCCGGCAGAGCGTTTCCCCGCCCAATTATAGTTTAATGAAACATAAAAATAAATAAGCCCTCTCGAAAGGCTACTTCTCATAAGGATGTTAAAACCCCGACAGATATTTAAGTCTGTCGGGGTTGTTTTATTCTGTTCGATAAATTGTAACTTGGTGCATTTATTCTCCCCAGAACATTGCTTCGATTTTTGCTTGATATTCATCATCAATTTCATACCAATAACTCGAAACTGGGTTATGAACAGGGTAGATAATAACGCTTTCTTTCTCAATTTCGTATGCAGATAAAATGTCTTTCATTTCTTCGATGGTTGCACCATTACCCATTAGGTTTTGGATTTCTTCTTGTGTTTTCATTCGGTTCGTTCCAGATAGAACTCCACTATGATACAAATTTCCAGCCATCTGCCACACATAGATTTCAAGACCTTTCATTGTGTCCAGATTAAAATACTCAGGATACTTTTCATAAAGCGGGTGTAGCTGAACTGGTCCATCGTATTGAATTTCATCATCACTTGGTTTTGTCGCATTTGTGTTGGTTGTTGGTTGTTGAGGGGTATCGAGTTTTGCATTTACTTTTTCTATTTGCCATAATTCATCAATGCTCTTTTGATTGTCGGGATACCAAAATACAGATGTGTTTCGGTATGTGTTATGAACAGTTTGACCGTTTTCATCTATCCCATCCATAATTTTGTTCCACACAACAATCTTGTAGGTCAAGGCATTATAATCACGGGTGCCACCATCATCGTATGTGCCTTGTGGAATAGGCAAGAATAAAACCAACAACAATGCAATCATAACAACTGTGGAAATAATAATTCTCTTTTTCATACCGATAACCTCCTTCGTCAAATTCTTATTTATCGAACTGATTCAAAAGAAGAACCAGCATCGCATTTGTAAGTACAAATGCTTTATTGGGCTATGCCCAAACCCATTTTATCATAACAATTTGTATTATTCAAGTTTTATTCCGACTTTGTCGGAGTGATATTATTGCCTATTCGGCAATAGTGTTATTGAAACCTTGCGGTTTCAGTGTTATTTTATTCGCCAAACTCGGCGTAGCCGAATATCACGATGCGAAGCATCATATCACTGCGAAGCAATATCACTCGCCAAATATATTTGGCGAATAAAACTGCGAGACTTCCTTATGAGAAGTCTCGCAATGGTAGGGCATTTTTTTGTATATCCTAAATAGTCGAGCATCAACAAGAATAATTCGGTTAACTTGTGCAACGAAATTGCCCTGTGCGGGCACGCACCCCTCCCGAATGGGAGGGCAATTATTGTTATATGGTCGTGATGGGGCAATATCTAACAATCAACAAAGCCCCGAAATGCTCTAAGACTAAGCACGGCGGGGCGCACATTAACCGAGCGTGTTGGTTTACTTTTTGTTTTTGATTTTTTTGTTGTATTTTACGCGGTACATTCTGCCGTCGGCATAGTCTATGCACTCTTCAAGTGTCAGTTTGGTGTCGGCGCTTACGGTGCAGGTGCCACAGCTCAGGAAAATATCATAAGCTTCCTCGCTCAAATCATTATATTCCTTAACCTTGTTTTCAATCGTTTCACACAAATTTAAGGCCGCTTCTTCATCAAATCCGGCACAGTAAAGTACAAACTCATCTCCTCCGAAACGTGAAGGAATGATATCATCGGACGAAATGCTTGCAAGTACAGCGGCAAAACGCTTTAATGCCGAGTCGCCACCATCATGTCCGAAAGCGTCGTTGATATCCTTTAGGTTGTCAAAGTCGTAGAACAGTATTGAGGACATTTTGTTTGCTTCGTAATGACGGCGTGCAAAACGGAAAAATCCTCGGCGGTTGTAAAGTCCTGTAAGCTGATCACGGATATAGAGAGAATCAAGCGTGGAAAGCATATTTTTCAGCATATTCTGCTTTCTTGAATTCTCAAGATAATTTGCAATATTCATCATCCAAGAATGATACATAACGCTCTTATCCAAAAAATCGCTGTTGCAAAGTGCAAAATATCCAAAGCATCGGCCCGCAAAATGTATGGGCGATATCATGAAAACACGGCTTTCATCGCAGTAATGTGTACCAATGGGCACAATATCGCTTTTGGGGAAATCATCATATTTGACAAGCTCGCCCTTTTCATAAGCAAGCACGGACTGCATTATGTCAGTATAACCGCATATTGCTTCTGTATCTGTAATTTCGTCGGCGTTTTCGCCGTCTTCCTCATAGCTTTCTCGCCAATTCTGGCACAGGCAGATATAAAGTCCATCACAAGTGATTTGAGAAACATACGGCAAAAGCGAACCCACAACATCGCCCTTATCGCTGTTAACAACTTCGGTAAGTGCTTGCGCCATCTGGTTTGCACTGGTTATAAAACCCGAAAGCGTTTCAGATTTTTCGTACTGCGAATAGAGTATTTCCATTACGCTTTTGTTGTTGTGTCTGGGGCAGCCGCAGGTTTCGGTAAATACAGGTGCAGATTCAAGACTTTGTATTTGCGGCATTGCAATGCCGTTTACTGCGTTGTAAATAATGCGGCAGGCAAGCTCACCAACTTCTTTAAGCGGTCTGTTTACGGTTGTCATCTGCGGAATAAGCGACTGCGATTCTTCAAGATTATCAAATCCGCAAAGCAAAACGTCTTCGGGCACACGGTAACCATAATCAACCAAAGCCATGTGCGCCGCCAAAGCCATTGTATCGTTTGCGCAAACTATCGCTTCGGGGAAGGGCAAATCGGATTTCATAAAGGATTCTATTGCTTCGCGACCTTTTTCGCGGATAAAATGTCCGCAGAAAATACGTTCTTCTTCAACGGGTATGCCGTGTTCTGTCAAAACATCTCTGTACGCCTTTAAGCGCGCCTCTGCTTCCGGGTTGTTGGGAGAGCCCGCAATAAAATTAATTTTGCGGCAGTTGTGATATTCAACAAAATGCTCAACAAGGCTGCGCATTGCTTTTTCGTTGTCGATTTCAATGCAATATCCGTTTTCAATCTTGTTATCAACATCAACAACGGGGATTTTAAGTTGCTTTATTCTTGATAAAATTTCTTGTGTTGAAGTGTGCATCTGAATGGTGTTGGAAAGCAGAATAACACCATCGAAGCAGTTTAAATCAGGAATTTCAAAAACACTTGTTTCACCCAAATCGTGATTGATTGCGTGTACGCCTTCGGTAAAAGATGTAAAAACATATACGTCATATTTAATCAGCTTTGCGTATTCAATAATACCACGCACAATGCTGTTCTGATATTCCTCGTTAACGCCGGAAACAAGCACGGCAATTTTTCGCTTTTTCAGCTCTTGCATAGAGTTTGCACCTCTTTTCAGAATAAAATAATACTATTCTTATCAATTAAATTATACTACATCATTTTGCCGATTACAACACATATTTTTATAAATTTACGCATTTTCACGCAGATTTCATTTTTTTGCCGATTTTTTCAAACTCTACCGATAGTTTATTGAAATATGAGTAATATCAAGCTATAATATAAATATTGGAGATGATTTTTTATGGATTGCATAAAAGTTGGCACTGTTATAAAAAAATACAGACTTGAAAAAAACTATACTCAGCTTAAATTGGCGCAGCAGCTTAATATCAGCGATAAAGCTGTATCTAAATGGGAAAACGGCAGGGGCTGCCCCGATATTTCGCTTGTGCCCGAATTATCGCGTATACTCGGTATTGATATTTACAGCATTTTAGAGCCTGAAAAACAATCTGAAATCGAAAGGAAACCCGAAATGAAAAACTGCAAATTTTACGTTTGTCCCAAATGTAATTCAATTAGCATGAGTACGGGTAATGCACAGCTTAGTTGCTGCGGACGCATGCTTAATGCGCTTGAAGTTAAAAAAGCTGATGAAAACCAAAGACTTGATGTTGCTTTGAGTGATGGCGAACGCTTTGTTACGTCAAACCATCCAATGACAAAGCAGAATTATATCCGTTTTGTTGCATTTTTGAACGGAGAAAACCTTAGCGTATGCAAGCAATATCCCGAATGGAATTTGAGTGCGCGCTTTATGGGTTCCGGTGTGGGCAAGCTGATTTGGTATTCCGAAAAGGACGGCCTTTTGTATCAATATGTATAAAAAAACAGCCATTAAAACACCAGAAATATAACGGTGTTTCAATGGCTGTTGCTCTGTTTTTGCAATTTATCCGAGATATTCTTTCAATGCGGCTTCTGCGCTTTCTGCACTCTGCGCGCATATCAAATAATAAATGCCGTTTACGCTGCCTACTTTGGCATTTTCCGCCAATTCCTTATCACTGGGGTAGTAAGCATATTTTTCAATAAGCTGTTCTTTGCGCTCGTCAAGAAAATCCTGCGCGTCCTGCTCTCTTCCCTTAACCGATTTAATGAGAATAACCTCGGTGAGAATTGCACTCATCGGGCAGAATGTGCCGTACACCTCGCCAAAGCGTTCATCGGTTTTAGCCGCTCCGAAATAGTCTTCAAATTCGGCGTCATCGGGGGCGTACATACTGGGCCATTCACCGCTTTGAGTTATAACCTGTGCAAGCTCTTCAAGATTTACATCAGCGACTTCAGCATTTTGACTGCCGCTGTCGGTACTGTCGGTTACGCTGCTTTGCGGTGTAGAATTGCTTTCACTTTTGCTGTCATTCTTTTTGGAAGAACATCCGCCAAGCAAAAGCGTGCAGATTAACATTGCGGAAATTATTGTTTTTTTCATCATGATTTTTATATCTCCCTGAAATAAGCACAAGGCATATCGCCTTATGTAACGGAAAGCGCAACTGCTTTGCTTTCCGTTATTTTGCTTTTGTTCATGCGCAGTGCTATCAGTTGGTTGTTGTTTGGTCGGTGGTTTCTCCGGATTTGTCTTCTGATTTGTCGCTTGATTTATCATTGGACATATCTTCGGATTTATCCTTTGAAGTATCCTTGGTGGTGTCAGCGGTTGTCGTGGTTCGGGTTGTGGTATCCATTACAGCGTCGGTAACAGAATCAACCATGGAGCTTACCTCTTCACGAGTTCTGCCACAGCCTGTGCAGCACAGCGCAAGTGTAATTGCACAAATAGCCAGAATATACTTTTTCATTTGCGTACCTCAATTATATAATTTTTTAGCTTTGCCCGACAAACGCATTATTCTATGCAAATGTCGGGTAAAGCTATTATTTGTTTATCGGGCTTGAATTATACACAAATGATATTTTTTTGCGTTTTAGCTTACAAGAAGTCCCAAAATGGAGAATTTTGTGTTAGAATCAAGAATGGTAGGTTTAATTTCAACAGTATGAGTTGCGGTTGTATCGGATGTGTAAACTTCATCAGCCTGAGCGTAATCGCCCCAGCCGCCTGTAAAATCACCGTCAAGAGTAGCTGTAAGTTCGCCGTCAACGTAAACCTCGTAAGAGCCGCTCTTTCCATCAATCGTCTTGTAATACATAATGCCGATGTTCTGTGCTTCTACTTCAAATGTAATGCTACCGCCTGCCTGCGCTGTCCAATCGTTAGGGAACTGGTAGGATACGGAAGATTTTTCAAAGCCTTCAATAGCGGTGGGCTCAATGTTTGTGTTATCGTAAAGAACGCCGTTTGCGTAAAGGTCAGCGGTGTAGCTTTCGGCTTCAAAGGGTGTTTTCTCATCAGAAAGTGTATCAATATCATCAAGAACCGAATTAAGATATGCATAAAGTAATTCGCCGATAATGTTGTGGCCCATTGTGTTGGGGTGAATATTGTCAGGCGAGATATCCTTCCAGGTATACTTGCCGTTTTGTATATCTTCAAGAACAACGTCCTTGTAGCTTATCATGGGCAAATTGTAAGCATAGCCTATCTGGCTGTGGATATTCTGGAAGCTTGTACCATTTTCCTGTGTAGTGAAAAGCAAAATTACGGCAGGCTGTGACTGAGCGTTGAGCAAGCGTCTTACAAGGCTGTCGTATGTTTTTTCGTTAAGATCTGCAACGGTATCGTTAACAGAAAACTCAACAATAACAACATCGGGATTATGCTGAATAACATCCTTTTCTGCTCTGTGCACACCAATGTAAGAATCAGTAGCGCCAATGCCTGCGTTAACATAGTTAATGTTGCCGTTCTGGAATGCAGTTACCCACCATTCGTAGAAAAGGTAGGAGTAAGAAAGTGATGTCTGCGATGCAGAAGAACCCTGTGTGATTGAACCTCCGATTGTTGCAATGGTAATAGCCTCGCCATCCTTTGCACGCTTCATTGCGTTAACAAGTCTTGAAGTATCGCCAACGTTGAGTATGGAGCGCTTAATTGCCGCTTCGTCTGTATATGTATTCATAAGTGTGGGGAAACCCTCGCTTTCTGCTGCTTCCCAGCTTTCATCGGGAGCAATTTCGTAAGATTGTTTTGATGTTTCATCGCTTGATTGTGATGCAGACGAGCTTTCGGAGCCGGAAGCTGAGCCCGAGTTTTCGGTATCATTAGAGCAACCGAATGCTGAAAATGCAAGTGATGCGCACATCATCAGCGCAACAATTTTCTTCAAATTCATAAAATAAAATCCTTTCTGTTTAAATTAAAAATTAGAGCCGCCCATGCCCCAATTCTGCGTTTCGCTGTATTTTACATAAACGCGTGAGCTTGGCAGACCTAAAGTACTGCAAACGCTTTCTGTCAAAAGTGCGGTAAGCTTATCGTAGCCGCTTTTTGAAGCACTGCCGTAAATGTTTACCTCAATATAAGCACAATCGCCTTTAACTCCGCCAAAATACATACGGCAGTTTTCTTCAAATCCAAGCATAACATACGCTTCGGGCTTGCCAATGGCTGAGCAGCTTTTTGCAAAAGCTTGAGCAAGAGTTTGTTCCTGCTGCGCAGAAATTGCCGCTGTGGTTTTAAGATTTATATAAGGCATAAGTTCAAACCTCCTCTTTTTTATATTTTTTAAAACATAAAGCTATTATACCATGTTTTTTTGCAAAATAAAAGGGGTAAACATCAAAAAATTAATCCATTTAATAAATTCGGGTAAAAAAGCATTGAAAAATAGATTTTTTATGTTATAATAATATTTGGTATAAATTTTTTAAAGAAAGGAAAGTATAATGGAAAACAAAAAAATTGAAAATGAAAATATAGAAAATATCGAAAACGTTGACAATACAGAGAACATTGAAAATACAACTGACGATACGGTTTTAGAACAGCCCATGCAGGAACCCGCCGAGGAAAATGCGGCAGAACAAAACGGCGATGAAGCTGAGGAAATCGACGAGGATCAGGCAGAATGCAACGCTTACCTTGAAAGTGTTTTAAACGAGCAGCCGCCCGAGCATTTCAGCCCGATTTGGCATTTAACGCACAATTTAAAACTGCGTGCGCCAAAGGCGGCTATTGCATGGAACAAGGTAAATGCTACAAGCAAAATCATCAATGGTATTTTTGCCGTAATTTTATTGCTTGCGGTTGCAGTTGTGGGATACTACATATTCGGGCCTGCAAAGGGCTGCTACCACAGCGACACAACCGATACAATTCTTTGGGCACAGGCAACGCTTGAATCTAAATCATTCTTTAACGAAGATTTTTGCTATGCTTGTATACTTCCCTTT
>JAZQJI010000048.1:0-41054 GCA_045541475.1 Oscillospiraceae bacterium | reverse complement strand
TGCTTGTGGTGACACTTATATCGATGACTATACTGATATAATCCCCCACTCATACGATGAATGGATTATTGACACAGAGCCGACTTGTACCGAAAACGGTTCAAAACACAAAGAATGTACCGAATGTGGTCATACGATTACCGAATCAATTTCCGCACACGGTCACGAATATGAATCGACTGTAATCAACCCTGATTGTACTAATGACGGTTATACTGAACATATATGCAAGCATTGCGATGATACATACAAAGATAATTTTACAAACGCAACAGGGCATGAATACAGTGACTGGGTAGTTGTTAAAGAGCCGAGTTGCAGCGAATATGGCGAAGAAGAGTCTATATGTATACATTGTGACGATAGGATTTCGCAGCCAATAGAAAAGAATGAGCATATTGAAGGCGAATGGACAATAGTAAGCTATCCTAATGAAACAGAAAGCGGTGTCCTTCAACTGCAGTGTAAAATCTGTAATGATATCATCAAAACAGAAACCATCGATTATATCAGCGCAGAAACAATCACAGTAAATTACAGCACATTGAACAGCAATAACATATATCACAGCGAAAGCACTGATGCCCTTACTAATTTTGAATTAAGCTTTTACTGTGGTCAATCCTACTATACTATTGATATAACAGAATACATAAAGGTTGCATCAAACGTACAGTATAATGAACTGTTAGATTTTGAATTAACAGGCAACGGCGACAACAAAATATCCGCATTCGACCTTTATTGGAGTGCTTACAATTCAGGCGCACCGACAAACTCATTCAGATGTGTATATACATTTGATATAGATTATATTGACGAGCTTTTTGCCGATATTAATAATATATCAAATCAAAATCTGAGTTATGAAGACAACTCCGATATGCTAACAGATATAATTTACGATAAAAATGGCAATGCGCTCAATATTGGTATATACATTTTCAATATTGTACAGCGAGGCGATGCTAATCTTGATAATTATATCGACACAATGGATGCTGCTATAATATCAAAATATATAAGCAGCAGCACCACAAACGGCGATTCAGAAAATATGTATATCACAAGCGAAGCAGCATCAATTTCAGCCGATGTAAACGGTGATGGATATATAGATACTAAAGATGCTTCTCTTGTAGCATTGTATGAATCTGCTTATTCATCATATATGACGGATATAAATCCTGCGTTAAAGTATTGTAAAATATGGAATTTATGCTAAAGCATTTAAATGATTAAAACTGCAAAGACTTCGGATAGCAGAAAAACAAATTCCGCTATCCGAAGTCTTGTTTTATATTGATGAGTAAATCTATTTTATTTATTTTAACTATTGATTTTCAAGTATTGTTATGGTATAATACCTTAGTAAAGCCCCTATAGTTAAATGGATATAACAAGCCCCTCCTAAGGGCTAGTTGTAGGTTCGATTCCTACTGGGGGTGCCATTCACTCTTATATCAAACAGCCCTTTAATAAAGGGTTATTTTTATATTAGGAGAAGTTTATATGCGATATCAAAATCCTATCATCCGCGGATTCTATCCCGATCCGTCTATATGCTTTGCAAACGGAAAGTACTATTTAGTAACAAGCAGCTTTCAATACTTTCCCGGTGTTCCGTTGTTTGAGAGCGACAACCTTATTAACTGGAAGCAAATCGGTCATGTCTTAACAAGGCAAAATCAAATAATGCTTAAAGGCGTACCGCATAGCGGAGGCGTATTTGCACCTACAATTCGTTTTAATAATAGTAGATTCTACATGGTAACCACTAATGATACTTTACACAAAAATTTTTATGTGCATACCGATGATATTTATGGCGAATGGTCTGATCCTATTTTTGTCGATCAAGACGGCATCGATCCTTCTCTGTATTTTGAAAACGGTAAAACATATTTTATGAGTAATGGTACCGATGACAACGGCGAAAACGGTGTTGTTCAGTGTGAAATAGATATCAAAACAGGTGCCAAACTTTCAAAAAGCATTTGCATTTGGAAAGGTTCGGGTGGCAGATATCTTGAAAGTCCACACATCTACAAAATTGGTAACTTCTATTATCTGATGGTTGCAGAAGGCGGTACTGAATATGGTCACATGATAACATACGCACGCGGCAAAAGTGTATGGGGCCCATTTGAAAATTATCAAAATAATCCGGTACTGAGTAATAGAAACAAAGCGCCAAATATTATTCAAGGCATTGGGCATGGTGATTTGATATGTGATAATAACGGAAATTGGTACATAGTAAGCTTAGGATTTCGTCAGATGGATTTGTGGATGCCTTATCACTATCTCGGCAGAGAAACATTCCTAACACCAATCAAATTTGACAAAAACGGTTGGTTTTACGCACAAAACAACGGTACAACAGCTGAATATTACGATATTGATGGCAACTTTGAGCAAAGCTTTAAAAGCAAATACACATTTGAAAACACAAATCCTAATATCGAATGGTGTTTTTTGCGCGATAAACACGAAGAAAACTACAATCTTTCAAGCGAATGTTTTGAGCTTAAAGGAACTTCAGTTAGCCTTGATCAGGCTGCATCACCTACTTTTGTTGCATTACGCCAAAAAGAATTTTTTGGCACTTTAAATTGCAAGCTAGATATTCTGGGTGAATGTGCAGGCATAAGCGTATATATGTGTGAAGAAGAACACTATGATATTGCAATAGTTACAGAAAATGCAAAAACTTTTGCTGTATTAAAACTTAACATCGGCAACATCAAACATACAGAAAGTAAAATATTACTCGAAAATGCTAATGATATAACACTTTCAATTGACTTCAACAATTATAGCTACAGTTTTTCAGTTTTGCAAAACGGCAATCAATACAAGCTCGGAACAGGCATGGCAAAATATCTCTCAAGCGAGATAAGCAGTCCGTTTACGGGCGTTGTTTTCGGCCTATATGCAATTGGTAATACAACGGCAAAATTCACAGATTTTTGCTGCGAATACAAAAAAGAATTAGGCTAACACAAAACCCGAGATCAATGAGATTTCGGGTTTTAACTATCATTATTTATTTTTGAAATACGCTTTTGTTTCCTTAGCAACCACACCGCTTAAGCAGAGCAAGGCAACAATATTCGGCAGAGCCATAAGACCATTAAATATATCAGCAATCATCCAAACTGCAGATACTGTCATATAAGGCCCAATAAATATAGCAATGATATAAAGCGCACGATATACTTTTACAGCTTTCATATTTCGATTTGTGAGATATTCAAGACAACGCTCACCGTAATAGTTCCATCCCAAAATAGTTGTAAATGCAAAGAACGCCAAACATAACATTAAAACAAAAGATGGGATTTGTTCCGGCAAAAAAGCTAAGCCTTTTTGATAAGCATCAATAGTAACTGCAACACCTTCAAGAGAAGCATCGCTCCAAGATCCCATCATAATTATGCAAAGGCCTGTCATAGTGCAAATTACGATTGTATCGATAAAAGTTCCTGTCATAGTGACTAAACCTTGTCTAATGCAATCATTTGACTTCGCTGCTGATGCGGCAATAGGTGCCGAACCCAAACCAGCCTCGTTCGAAAAAATACCTCTTGCAACACCTTTTTGTATAGCAATAGCTACTGCAGTAAGCATACCGCCTGATGCCGCACGCAAACCAAAAGCACTTTCGATTATCGTCACAAGAGCATTTGGCAATTTTTCGATATTGATAATTATCAATGAAACACACGCAATAATATAAACAACAGCCATGAATGGCACAATAATTTCAGATACTTTTGTAACACGCTTTATACCGCCAACAATAACCATAGAGGCAAACACAGTAACAACTATGCCTGTTAATATTATTACTACTGAATAATTCTTTCCAAACAAAACAACGGTATGTTCAGAATTAGGATCAAAAAAGCCAACTACAGCAGAAGAAATACCATTAACCTGCGAAAATGTACCTATACCGAACAAACCAACACAAGCACCAAAAAACGCAAATATTTTTGCAAGCCAACGCCATTTAACACCCATTCCGTTTTCTATGTAGTAAAAAGGCCCGCCGAGCACATGACCGTCTTTATCAATGGTGCGATATTTTATAGCAAGAAAACCTTCAGCATATTTTGTAGCCATGCCAAAAAATGCAGCTACCCACATCCAAAAAAGTGCACCCGGACCACCGGCAAGAACTCCGACAGCAGTTGCAACTCCAACGATATTGCCCGTACCGATTGTTGCTGAAAGTGAAGTACACAAAGCACCAAAACTGGAAACCTCACCTTTTCCGTCTTCTTCATCCATAAACATATATTTAAGGGCAAGACCAAGTTTTTTTATTTGCAATCCGCCTAGACGTATTGTCAAATAAATACCCGTTGCCATTATCAAAACAATCAACGGAACACCCCAAACGAAGTTATCAATTTTTTCGATTATAGCATTAATATTTTCAAACATAAAACACCTTACCAACAAAAGATTGTTAATATTTTAACACAGTAAGCAATAAAAATCAATACAAACTAATAAAGCTTTTATCTTTATTTACCTTTTAGCCTCTATCTATTCATAAAGCACAAATAAAAACCTTTGTGTTTTTCGCATTGACAAATACAAATTTTTCGGGTATAATTAACATACGTTAGCATTAGCTAACCCACAGTAAAATAATGTAGTGAGGGATAAATATGTACAAAATAATTTTAACAATTGAAGGAATGCACTGCCCCATGTGTGAATCTCATGTAAATGAAGCAATAAAAAAGGCTTTTAAAGTAAAAAAAGTTACATCTTCACATAAACAAAATCAAACAATCATCATATGTGAAAATGATATTGCAAACGATAAGATAAAAAGTGTAATTGACCAAATTGATTATGACCTTAAATCTATCAGAAGAGAAACTGAAGAGAAAAAAGGTCTTCTATCATTGTTCAAAAAATAATTTTTGCCGAAGGTTATTCCTTCGGCATTTTCTATTTTTAAAGCCGCTTTCGGTTAAACCGAAAGCGGCTTTAAGATGATAAAAATTATTTCTTTTCTTTAAGCATATCTCTAATTTCTGTGAGCAGAACTACTTCATCAGAAGGCTTGGGCGGTTCAGCAGGTGATTCTTCCTTTTTACGCTTAAATGAGTTAAAAACCTTAACCATAATAAAAACGCAAAGTGCAATTAGAATAAACTGAATGATATATGTAATTAATGCACCATAACGGATAGCAACTTCTTCAACTGCTTCGCGAATAACTACACCTTCAGCATCGGTTACTTCAGACACGCCTTCCTTAAGAATGACTCTCATATCAGAGAAATCAACATCACCGATAAGATAACCAACAGCTGGCATGATGATATCATCAACAACTGATTTTACAATAGGTGTGAATGCATTTGCAATTACAACACCGACTGCCATATCAAGCACATTGCCTTTTGAGATAAACTCCTTAAATTCGCCAATGATACCAAGCTTTTTCTTAGCAGCAGCTTTGATATCCATTTTCTTTTCGTCTGCCATATTAAACCTCCATAATTTTTTAATATTTCAGCAATGCAATAATTCTACAAATCAGCATTGCTGTTAAAACCCCTGTAATTATTCCTGATGTATCGATTAAAACATCAATAAAGCTACAACTGCGTTCAGGTACAAAGTATTGATGTATCTCATCAGAAATTGAATATACAAAAGAAATTACAATTGAAAACATTAACCGATATTCTACATTCTTTGTATGATTCTTCAGTGCGTTAAACACACAAAAGCCCAACAAAGCATATTCGCAAAAATGCGCACACTTGCGCAAAAACAACTCAGTACTTGCGTAAGGATAAATATTCAAACTTTGCAAAAGCAGTGCATAATCAGAATCAAGCTTATTGATAAAAAAAGTTGTTATTCCGGAGCTTGCCTGAGAAGACTGTTGACCACTTTGTGAGGAAAACATAAAAATAAGAATCATCACTAACAAAGCGGATATATGCCAAAAGAATTTATAACACGGTTTATAAATCATAACAATTTATTCTTTTTCAAAGCCTCAAAAGTCTTTCCAAACACAACAAACACCATTGTACCAAATAATGCTTGCAAAACATTTCCCGGAAGAGTTCTGATGAGCTGAAGAGTAAAATTACCCCAAAGTATTGTATCAGTAATTAAATATCCAACAATAGTTATAAAACCAGAAAACACGGAAACGACAATTGTTTTTTTACATACAACTTTGTCACATTTTCGACAAAAAGTGAAACACAGCACATTCAAGCTTTTAATTATAAAGGTAGGTACCGCATAAATTGTGTATCCTGATAATATATCAGATAATGCTGCACCAAACGAAGCAGCAAACACCGAATATGGCATAGGCAAAACCATAGCGGCTATGTATATCAGACCATCACCTGCGTGAACATACCCATTAAATGTTGGTACATGAATAAATATAGCTATACAAATCAAAGCTGTAAACACAGCAGTTTTTGATAAAAGTTCAGTTTTTTTCATTTTATTCTCCCAGCTCAGACAAAAACGGTTCGAAAACAATTCCTTCAAAATAATCCTTGGAAACATTCAATGTATGTTGAGTAGCTTTACATATAAAGTCACCGGCTATAACAACGGCTTCCGAAAGGCTTTTGCCCTTAATCAACATTGCAGTTAAAACCGATGCAAACAAATCACCTGTTCCGCTAAAAATACGGTTAACACGATGTACTTCGTAAATACTGTAATCTTTATTATTACAAACATAATTTAGCACGCTGTTATCACGACGGATACCTGTTATCACAACAGATTTTGCACCCAGCAAAGTAAGCTTTTCTGCAAGATGCTTGCATCGGTCATCAGATATACTGTCCCCAGTATATTCGGTATTGGTTAAAAAGCATGCTTCAGTAACATTTGGAGTAATCACATCAGCAACAGACACAAGCTTTTTTAAACAATCACACATTTGTTGGTTGTAGGTTGAATACAACTTGCCATTATCCCCCATCACTGTATCTACAACAACGAGAGGAGGTTTAGTTTGCAATTTTTTGTGCATCTCAATAAATTTATACACAACATCTATTTGAAGATGTGAGCCTAAAAAACCAGTATAAACACCGTCAAAATTCAAATCATTCCACGATGAAAGAAAACTATCAAGTGAGTCAGAAAGATCTGTAAAATGAAAATCGGGAAATCCCGTATGCTTTGAAAATACAGCAGTTGGTGCAGCACAAGGTTGAACACCGCACACAGAAAGTATAGGAATAGCTGTGGAAAGCGAGCATCTGCCATAGCCTGACAAATCATTTATGCAAGCAACAGTTGGTACATTATTCATTCTTTCGCCTCCTATTACATAATTATACATCACAGACAAATAATTTGCAAGCTTTTTGCAAATTGTACATTTAATATACAACAAAAATTAATACAGAATAAATTATCACATTTTTCAAAAAAATGCTTGACAAACTAGTATTACCGTGATATAATATTTAAGTAATTTGTTTAGGGGTATAGCTCAGCAGGTAGAGCAGCGGTCTCCAAAACCGCGTGTCGTGAGTTCGATTCTTACTGCCCCTGCCAGCAAACCTCCGATGCGAAAGCATCGGAGGTTTTTTTGCAATCGTTTGCGGAATATGATATAATATATAGTAGGTCGGACAAACCGATAAATAAGAATTTGATGGAGGTAAACTGATATGAATATTGAATATAAAGACACTCATAATTTTGATTGTGAAGAATTGGAAAGATTGTTTCTTTCTGTGGACTGGTCTTCGGGTCATTTCCCTAATAAACTTGTGGTCGCAATGAAAAACTTTAATACAGTTTATTCCGCTTGGGATGGGAATAAACTCGTTGGAATGATATGTGTTATGGATGACGGAATAATGAATGCCTATGTTCATTATCTTCTTGTTGACCCTAATTATCACGGAAAAACAATTGGAAGAACTCTTGTTAATATGGTAAAAGAAAAGTATACGGAATATATGCGAATTGTGGTTGTCGCTTGTAATAATGAACTGCACTTTTACGAAGCGTGTGGCTTTGAGAAAAGCAACGATACCTCACCGATGTTTATAACATCGTTGTGGACATAAATTAAACAAATTCCAAATTATCGAACTGAACATATTACATATCCGTTTTCTATGCCATCTATTTTGTACTAGACAGACAGCCGCATGAAAGCGGCACAACATTTTTGGATACCACTTTTGTGGTGTCCGATTTTTGTTTTATCTCATCTTATTTTTATACATATTATTAGGCGCAGCAAATACCGATGTGTGTTATACAAACATCAGATATTACATTTAATAAAGCGTATCTTCAAACGAAGATACGCTTTTTGTTTTTTAATAACCTGATGACAAAAGCCATCACAGAATTACAAACAACATCAGTTTAATAATATTTTTGACATTCAGTATATATCTTTATATTTTAATTCATGTTTTGCAGTATAAAATTTAATATAAATACGATTACACATATATTTGAGCTCGAATTTGCACGCTTTTTCAACCTTTTCAACACAGTTTTCAACTAAAAATAGTATAATACAATTCGTATATTACTGATAAATTGTGAATATATTTTAGGACAAATAATAAATGTTAGGAGGCAGAATATGAAAAACTTTAACGGATTAAAAACGACTGAAGCGCATAAAAGATTAGAACAGTATGGCGAAAATATCATCTGCGAATACAAAAAAAGCAACTCACTATTAATTTTTGCCAATCAATTTCGCGACATTATGGTAATAATACTATTGGTTGCTACGGCAATTTCGATTATATTAGGTGATATCTTTGATTCTTTTACAATACTTGCAATAGTTTTATTAAATGCTGTTTTAGGATTTATACAAGAGTACCGAACCGAAAAAACCTTAGAAAAGCTTAAGTCGTTAAGTTCTCCCAATACAACTGTAATCAGAGACGGCAAAACAATAAAACTACCTTCTAACTTAATTGTACAAGATGATATTATCTTACTACGAGTAGGTGATAAAATACCTGCGGACTGTGTTGTTCTGCAAAGCTTTGACTTATTCTGTGATGAATCTATTTTAACGGGTGAAAGTGTTCCTATACACAAGGAAAATGGTAATTACAACCATAAAGACAACGCTATTGGACAATCCTGTGTATTGTATTCAGGCTGCGCAGTAACAAAAGGTAAATGTGTAGCTAAAGTAATAGCAACGGGCAAAAAAACACAAATCGGAAATATATCAACGATGATTGAAAAGATTGATAACAATAAAACACCTTTGCAAATCCGTTTAGGTGAACTTGGCAAAACGCTGGCAATCATCTGCATAATGGTGTGTGTTATTGTATTTTTAGCGGGCGTATTACGAGGCGAACCTATTTTTGATATGCTGATGACCGGAATATCTATTGCAATAGCAGCCATTCCCGAAGGATTACCGGCAACAGTTACAATCGCTCTTGCGTTGTCGGTTAATCGTATGTTAAAACAAAAAGCACTTGTAAACAAACTGCATAGTGTTGAAACGCTCGGATGTACTTCGGTAATCTGTACTGATAAAACAGGAACGCTGACGATGAACAAAATGACTGTAAAATACATTTGGTGTGCCGGAAAAGAATATACCTTAAGCGGTGAAGGGTATTCAAAATCGGGCGAAATCTTACTCAATTCAAAGCCGATTACAGCAATGAACTCACAAGATCTTACAGAGCTTTTGAAATGTGCCGTAATATGCACATCATCAAGGATTGAAAATCACAGCGGTAAAGATTTCAAAGTATCAGGCGATCCAACCGAAATTGCCATGTTGATTGCCGCTGCAAAAGGCGGGCTATCAACTAACAATCTAAGCGGTCTTTATCAAAAAATTGATGAAATACCTTTTGACAGCAAACGCAAACGAATGAGTGTAATCATCAAATCAGCAAGCGGTACAGATATTTCATATACCAAAGGCGCAGGTGATGTTATTATAAACGATTGCGATTATTATCTTGAAGACTCAAAAATTCACAAGTTAACCAAGGAATATAAAAACAATATATCTAAATTAATGAAAAGCTATGCTGAAAAAGGTTTGCGAGTACTGTTATTGGCACAAAACACATCTAAATCTAAACAGGATTGTGAAAAGCACATGGTATTTTTAGGTTTAATTGCAATGCTTGATCCTCCAAGAGAGAACGTAAAATCTGCAATAAGTCAATGCAAACGCGCACACATAAAAACTGTTATGATAACAGGTGATCACCCTGAAACTGCAAGAGCGATAGCACGTGAAATAGGATTGTGCGGAAATAATGGCATTGTTGTTACGGGCACTGAACTTGATAGCATGAGTGATGCAGTACTTACAAATCGCATTGAAAATATCGATATATTTGCCAGGGTGGCACCAGCACATAAAATGCGTATTGTAAAAGCATTTAAATCCAAGGGTGGAGTTGTTACGATGACAGGAGACGGCATCAACGATGCACCAGCCATCAAGGAGGCAGATGTTGGTGTTGCAATGGGTATCAACGGAACCGATGTAACTAAGGAAGCTGCTGATATAATTTTACTTGATGATAATTTTGCAACACTTGTTTCTGCAATCCGCGAAGGCAGAGGTATTTATTCCAACATACGCAAATTTGTACGTTATTTACTTTCATGTAATATCGGTGAAGTTCTTACAATGTTTATAGGAATACTGATGGGTATGCCTGTTGTTTTACTGCCTGTACAGCTTTTGCTTGTAAATCTATTAACCGATGGTCTACCGGCAATTGCATTAAGCCTTGAGCCATGTGATAAAAATGCAATGAACAAACCACCAAGGACCAAAAACGAAAGCTTTTTTGCTAATTCTCTTGCTTCTAAAATAGCTTTCAGAGGAATTTTTATCGGTTTATGTACTTTAGGGTGTTTCTCGCTTGCTATTTCAAACTCAGCAACATTAGCGCAAGCACGCACATGCGCTTTATTAACGTTGGTTTTTTCTCAGCTTATTCACGTTTTTGAATGTAAAAGCGAACATGGAGGTATATTCAAAGTAAACTATTTTAACAATCCAAAATTGATTATGGCTGTGCTTACTTCGCTTTCAATGATAATAGCAACTGTATTTATACCGCAATTACAACTTGTTTTTGGCATTGCAAAGCTTAATGCTCATCAGTGGTTGTGTTCTTTGTTATTTGCATTTGTCGTACCGCTGTTATCAGGTATATTTAACAGCAAAAAGAAAGAAATGCAGTAATACATAAACTAAGCGCTTTCGTATTCTTTACTCACACGAAAGCGCTTAGTTTTTATTAAGCTTTTTCGAATACCATCGAAACACACTGAAAGAATTTAAAACATTAATTATTATATTCTTTCTTATACAATCTCTTGATTTTTAATTATATCAAAACGTTTATTATTATACTCAAACACGCTTGTTACAAAAGAATACAGCATGATATATATCAACAAAGCACAAATACAGAATATAACAACATTTAGCAAATCATTTGCAAAGATAATCTTTGAACATATTAATCTTGAAAAACCAACAGATATAAACGACAGTACAAGAGGTAGAACTACAAATTCAAATGGTTTAATTATTAGTGCATCAAGTTTGTTAAGCATAATCAATCTTGCTAAATTACTGAGGATATTACTTGCAGCATACGATACTATAACACCGGTAAACCCCATTAACGGCACGCATACCAGTAATAGAGATATCCGCACTACATATTCTGCTAAATAATTCAAAGAAGAAAATCCATGTTTACCCAATCCTTTTATAATTGCTTCAAGTATTATCTCAAGATAAATAAATGGAATTACAACGCTTAAACTACGCAGAGTTTTGCCTGCAAGTTCTTCACCGCTGATGCAGCAAGCAATCATCTCACCCTTAAAAAAGAAAATCATTCCCACAAACACCGAAAAAACTATCGTCGTCTTAATCCCCTTTTCTGCAAGTTTTGCAATACCATTCTTACTGTTCTCACCATTTGCTCGTGAAACTTCCGGGAGAATGATTGAACATAAGCTTGTAACAACACAAGAAGGGAAAAATAGTATTGGTAAAACAATTGCTTCAAATATACCAAATTTTGCTAATGCTGTACTTATATCATCACCCGATTGACGCAAGCACAATGGCATTAAAAAATCATTAGTGCTGCTTAATACAGCGCAAACATAACTGTTCATCATAATCGGTAGCGCCAATGTTATAAATTTTGAAAACTTCATAGACACTGCATATTTGCACTTGCAACACTTTATTTTTTTCATTATAAACATAAACAACAACGATGTACTTTCGCCGCAAATAATACTTACTGCAAAAGCAGTAAAAATATCGCTTTTATTCTCGCACACAAGAAATTGCACAAAAAACATTAAAACAGCACTTTTTACAAGAAATTCTGTAACATCAGCAAATGCAGGAATATACTGTAAGCGCTTGGCATTAAAATATCCTTTTAAAGCTGCCCCCATACTTGCGAGCGGCAACCCAAAACATAAAAGTACAATTGTTTTTTTTGAACAAATACCATTAATTTTTGCAAGAAAAAAATCAGAAAAGAATAACACACAAAAACACGTTGCTGCGGTAATCATCAGCGAAAAACAAAGTGAGTAAATAAGAATTTTTTCGCTGTTACCACATTTTCCTTCCTCTTCTGATCCTAAACGACTTGTGCACATAAATACATTTCCACTTGCCACAACGCACATCAAACCATAAAACGTTCCCAGAAGTGAAATTGAGCCCACTGTGGATGCGCCTAAATTTTGCGTTATACAAACATTTACAAGCAGTCCTAGCGTTTGCATTAAAATATTAATCAGCGTTAGAAATGCAACGTTCTTTGTTATTGTTTTATTATTCATTATCATTCCTCCGATATTGTTATAATAAAATAATATTACAAACAGCATTTCTTTATGTTTAACAATATAAAAAAAGAGCGTTGAGGAATTATCCTCAAACGCTCAACACAATGGTAAACTATTGTAGCTTTTTTGATTCGGAATCAATTGCCTTAAGCAAATCAGATGCCGATGTGGACGAAGTTTTCTTAACAGTGGTACGTTTTTTAACAGTTGTCTTTTTCTTTGGTTTAACAACATCTGCGTCAGTCTTTACAGTACTTTCAGATTTGACATTAATTTCAATTTCTTCAGATTTATCGTCGGGTCTATCCGTATCAATTTCTGAATTCTGAGATTGACTTTTAGCAGTCTTATCATTTATCGCTTTTTCAGAAGCACTTTCATCGGCAACAGCTTTATCTTCATTTGTTTCATTTGCTAACACTTTGTTAGCATCTTTATCAGAGTCTATCTTAACATCATTCTTGTCGCCAACATCTACACTTCTATCAATAGTTTCATGTTTTTCAGATTTTGTATCGTTATTATCTGATTCAATTGAACTTTTTTCAGTATCTTCAGCTTTTGTATCATTATCAGCAGATAAAGACATATTTTCAACTATCGCTTCAGTTTCATCCTTTTCCTTTGATTTTGTTTTATCCTTAGAGTTGTCGGTATCATCAACCTTAACAGCAATCGCCTTACGGTTTTCCTTAACAGATTTTTTATTTTTATCGTCTTCCGACTTCAAATCTTTATCATCATTTGACTTTGAAGCAGCAATTTTTGCATCTTCCGGTTTATCTGCCTTGCTTGATTTTTTCTTTGATTTTTTATCTGTTTTTTCATTTTTATTCGAAAAATTATCTTCCACATTTACTTTGTCAGCAAAATCATGCTTGGCAACATTATAAAGCGGGCTTTGTTCATCGTCGGGGAAAGTCATATCGGATGGAAATTCAAACTCTTCAAGTTCGATTTTTTCGAACTTATTACGTTTAGCACGTGCCACAAGGTGCACAATCTGCAGAGCTATTAAGATAACACATGGCAATATAATCAAAGTAACAATACCGTTTGTCGTCTTCGAAAAAGCAATAATCTGCCCCAAAGTGTCGCTGGAATAGGTACATTTAGCCACAATCTTATCCTTTCCAATAATATATGTTCTGTTTGCCGCCATTTTCTCATTGGAAACTGTGTACAAAGTAGATTCACTGTTTGGTTCTATTGTGTAAATACGTAAAACATTATAAACAGGTTCTGCCGTTTCAATATCGTTAATATCGCAAAGCACAACCATGCCTTCTTTTAGAGAGTCCAACTCATTATCAGATGCGATAACGAGAGAGCCTTTGTTTATACCCGTACCGTTTTCGTTTTGCATATCATCAGTGTTAAGTATAAAAAAACTGTTACCCAAAACACTCGGCAGAGAGTTTTCTTTTGAAAATGACATATAAAATGTAAAAATTGCAATTATAAGTATTATTAAAACAACAACGAGGACAACCTCAAAAAATGCCAGTAACTTCTTGAGCATAAGTATAATACCTATCCTTTCGAAAAATTCTATATAAGCCCCAATAATATATTAAGCGTATTTTTGGCAAAATATACCACGATAAATTAAGTTGCAAAAAACCAACTTGTATTATAACATATTATATCGAAAAAAGCAAATATTTTCTGTAAATAATAATTAATACAGAATGTTTCTTTGTTCACTTATTATGTATGTGTTAATTGTACAACACCATAAAAACAGTAAGTATAATTAAAAATCCAAAATTAAACGCCGAAAACTGTTTTATATAATTAAACGTCTGATTAGGATTATGTTTTGTATATTCTCTAAAGGTTATCAAGCTAGCCAATGAAGATATCAACGTACCCACGCCGCCAATGTTAACACCCACAAGCAGATCGGAATAATTATCTGTAAACTGTGAAAGCAACACTGCTGACGGAACATTACTGATAAATTGGCATGAAAGCACACTAAAAACAAGTGTATTCTTATCTAACAAAACTGAAAAGAATTTATGTACGGCATCAATCCTTGCCATGTTACCGGAAAACACGAAAAAGAATACAAACGTTAATAATAAAGGATAATCAACTTTTTTAAGTGCTTTTGCATCAGCAAAAAGCAGAACAGTCGGTATTATTACAAGACCGATCCAATATGGAATACCACGAAAAACTATAGCTATTGCCAACACAAACAGGCACAGATAAAGGATAGTTCTTTTTATGGGCAACTTTTTTCCTTCATCTTCAATAATCAGAGGCTCATTTTTAACAAAAACAATACAGCATATAGTAATCATTAAAACAGATAAAACAAAAGGCGGAGCCATAATTTCGATAAATTCAAGATTAGGGATATTGAATTTGCTGTATAAATATAGATTCTGAGGATTACCGAAGGGCGTCAGCATACCGCCTAAATTTGCGGCAATATTCTGCATGATAAAAGTAAAAGCCATGTACTTTTCTTTATGCGTAGTTGTTAACACAAAATAACCGAGCGGCAAAAAAGTAAGCAGAGCCATATCGTTTGCAATAAGCATAGAACCAATAAAGGTTATGTAAACAAGAGCAAGTATACTCATTCTCGTATTTTTAAAACACTTAACTATTTTTTTAGCAAGAGTATAAAAGAATCTGATATTTCTTAATGCACAAACAACTGCCAATACGCAAAACAAACAAGTAAGCGTTTTAAAATCAAAATACTCAACATATTCTTTATCGATAGGTACAAAAAAACAAGTTATCAGCGCAGCGATAAATGCCACAAGCATAACTGTATTTTTCTTTGCAAACTCTGCAATAGTGCCCAATATGTTTTTAATTGCCATAATATTCATCACTCAATTCACATCAGAAAATCTGTCACAAGTGTGTATTATATCACATATATCTACAAAAATCAATCCAAAAATATCTGTTTGAATAAAATTAACTATATGTAAAATAAAGCAATTATAAAATCATTATCTATTGACATTTTTGAACTTATATGGTAAACTAATTACCAGAGTAAAAATACGTATCGCTCAATACATTAACAAAAAGGGGTTTTTACCAATGAAGAGAATTAAGACAATTGAAACTAAAAATGTCGCAAAAACTGTTAAAACAGGCGGTTGCGGTGAATGCCAGACATCTTGCCAGTCTGCTTGCAAAACATCATGCGGCGTTGCAAACCAGAAATGCGAAAATCAGAACAAGAACAGATAACTTTCTGAAAACCAAAAAAACGCTGTCTTTTTTAAGACGGCGTTTTGTATTTAATAAATATATAACGATATATAACGAGGATTACACATGGTACATCAATATAAACTCAACGGGTACAATATTGTATTAGACACTTGCAGCGGTTCGGTACACTGCGTTGACGAAGTTGCATACGATATTATATCTATGTATAAAGACAACAGCGCCGACCAAATTGTTGACGCTATATGCAAAAAATACAGCAAACTGCCAGACGTAAACAAAGATGAAGTTTTAAACTGTATAGAAGATATTAAATCTCTTGAAGAAAACGGTCTGCTTTACTCACAAGATGATTTTGAAACACTTGCTTATGACTATAAAAACAACAGCAAGGTTGTTAAGGCTCTTTGTTTACACGTGGCACACACATGCAACCTAAACTGTTCTTACTGCTTTGCAAGTCAAGGAAAGTATCAGGGCGACAGAGTCTTAATGACCTTTGAAGTAGGCAAACAGGCATTTGATTTTTTAATTGCAAATTCGGGAACGAGAAAAAACCTTGAGGTTGACTTTTTTGGCGGCGAGCCCTTGATGAATTGGGACGTTGTAAAACAGCTTGTTGAATATGCAAGAAGCGTTGAAAAAGAACACAACAAAAATTTCAGATTTACTTTGACCACAAACGGCGTTTTAATTGACGATGACGTAATAGAGTTTGCTAATAAAGAAATGAGTAACGTTGTGTTAAGCCTTGACGGCAGAAAGAGTATCAACGATCATTTCAGAAAAGATTACAGCGGCAACGGAAGCTATGATAGAATAGTACCCAAATTCAAAGAATTTGTTGAGAAACGCGGTGGCAAAGATTATTACATGCGCGGCACATTTACACATAACAATGTTGATTTCACAAATGATATATTCCACATGGCTGATTTAGGTTTTACAGAACTCAGCATGGAACCTGTTGTCTGTCCACCTGATGATCCTTACGCATTAACAGATGAAGATTTACCAAAGCTCTTTGAACAGTACGAAATTTTGGCTAAAGAGATGATCAAGCGCAAAAAGGAAGGAAATGGTTTCACATTCTACCACTATATGCTTGATTTAAAGAATGGTCCATGTATCTACAAACGAATTACCGGTTGTGGTTCAGGTACCGAATATATGGCAGTTACGCCTTGGGGCGAGCTTTACCCATGCCACCAGTTTGTAGGCGACCCCAAATACAGCCTTGGAAACATTTGGGATGGCGTTACAAACACAACAGTTCAAGACGAATTCCGTTCATGCAATGCATATGCAAAGCCTGAATGTAAAGATTGTTGGGCTAAGCTTTATTGCTCAGGCGGTTGCGCTGCTAATGCATATCATGCCACAGGAAAAGTAAACGGCATATATGAATATGGTTGTGAACTGTTCAAAAAACGTATTGAGTGTGCTATTATGATTCAAGTTGCTGAAAACGAAGACGAATGAATACACCAATTTATGACTTTGTAAAGAAATACACCGATAATAATATATCTAGAATGCATATGCCCGCTCACAAAGGGCGCGAGATGCTCGGCTGTGAAAAGCTTGACATCACAGAAATTACCGGCGCAGATGTACTATATTCAGCAAACGGAATTATCGACGAAAGTGAAAACAATGCTTCAAAACTTTTCGGTTCTGCACACAGCTATTATTCTACTCAAGGTTCAACTCTCGCAATTTGTGCAATGCTTTGTATAATTGCAAAATGTAATACAGACAACACTAAACATATTCTTGCTGCAAGAAATGTACACAAAAGCTTTGTTAATGCATGTTCACTGCTTGATTTTGATGTTGATTGGATATATGCTGAGAATTTTTCTCATATATGTTCGTGCGATATTACTGCAGAAGATATCGAAAGCGCTTTGATTTCAAGTCAAAAAAAGTATTGTGCAGTATATATCACAACGCCTGATTATCTTGGAAATATGCTTGATATATCAGCCATTTCAAAAATATGTGATAAATACAATGTACCATTGCTTGTTGATAATGCACACGGAGCATACACAGCATTTTTGGATAACAATCTACACCCTATCCATTGCGGAGCAGCAATGTGTGCAGATTCTGCTCACAAAACTTTGCCCGTATTAACCGGCGGCGCATATCTTCATATTTCAAAAAAAGCTGATAAAAAATATCTTGAATACGCAAGATTTGCCCTATCTGCTTTTGCTTCAACAAGTCCATCATATCTAACCTTACAATCGCTCGATTTATGCAATGAATATCTTGAGAACATTTTTCGTCCAAAGTTAAAAGAATGTATTGCTAAAACGGACAAGCTTAAACAAACACTAAAAAATCATGGATATTCAATACTTCGTAGCGAACCACTGAAGATAGTTATCGACACAAAATGCAATGGATATTACGGACATCAAATAGCTGACTTATTGCGACAAAACAATGTAGAATGTGAGTTTGCCGATAACGATTACGTTGTATTGATGACATCAACCGAGAACAACGATGAGGATTTTGCAAGAGTGAGTGAAATGCTTTTGCAATTACCTAAACTTGCACCAATTAAAACGGAAAATTCAATCCCCTGCTCACCTCCCAAACGTGCTCTTGCGATGCGTCAAGCGTTTTTATCTGCTCACAAAACCGTTAAAATTGAAAAGTCACTTGGTAAAATCTGTGCAGTTTCACAAGTTTCATGTCCACCTGCCATACCCATAGTCATCAGTGGCGAAATAATCGATGAGCATGAGATATATTTAATGAAAAAATATGGTATTGAATATATCGATATCGTTGATAGATAGAAAGGAGCAATGCTATGAAATGGCTTATTGCATCTGATATACACGGTTCTGCATATTACTGTAAAAAATTAATTGAATCTTATAAATCAGAAAAAGCTGACAAGCTGCTGTTACTTGGGGACATACTCTATCACGGTCCGAGAAACGATTTACCTGAAGGATATGACCCCAAAGCAGTTATTTCAATGCTGAACGAAATCAAAGATGAAATAATTTGCGTAAAAGGCAATTGTGATGGCGATGTTGACCAAATGGTACTTAATTTTCCGATTTTGGCTGAATACGCTATTATTTCTATCGGCAAAAACATGATTTTTGCAACACATGGACACAAGTTTAATGTTGATAATCCACCTATGTTAAAACAAGGCGATATTCTGCTTTATGGTCACACACACATACCCAAATGCAAGAATTATGAAAACTTCACGTATATTAATCCGGGTTCTGTATCAATACCTAAAGAGAATTCGCCACATAGTTACATGACATTTGATGGCAGAAATTTTGCCTGGAAAACTTTTGACGGCAATATTTACAAGGAATTTTCGATTAAATAAAACTAATGCCCTGCATAATATCAATATGCAGGGCATTATTATTTATTTTCTGTCATACATTATCAAAGCTTTAATATCAACATCTTTGTATACAAGAGAATATGTTATGTATACAATAAGCATTGAAACTGCACAAAGTATAAAGATAACAACATAGGTAATAGCACTCAGAATGCCTGTTGCAGAATCAGGATTCATCAAATATATAAGCGGCATAAAGCAAATATTAATTATCTTATAAATGGGTAAAAATGATTTAACACCACAAAGTTGCAGAACAAGTTGTAACATTGTTGTAAATATGGGAATTAAATTGGCAAAAAAAGAAAGTAACAATGCCCATTTTGCAGAAAATTCAGTTACACCCGATATTTTTAATCGGTCATATTTAGCTGTGCGCTGTCCACCCGAATACATCATACCAAAGTAGAACATGAGATGTGCAACAATAATTAAATACAAAATAGGTTTATAACTATAATAAGCAAGCGTCATAACAGCAAAGAAAAATCCTAATATTACTGCAACAAACCAATCCGCCCATGTACGAAAAAGTTTTTGTACACGCGTTCTTTTAACAACTGTATTCATATAAAATATTCCAAAAGTGCCTATATTTTCAAGCAATGCCTTTCATTAATCTTGAATAACTTAATTGTACCACAAAATATAAATGTTTACAAGATATAAAGTATATTTTTTTGAGCATAATAGTATTATTAAATCCAAAAAGATATTTGAGGTGTAAATCATGAAAAACGAAAACTTAAGCGTTATGGATGCAATCTACCGAAATGCAGATATGGGACTATCTTCAACAAAAAGCATTATGAAAAAAGTATGTGATTCAAAACTGAAAAACGTTTTGCAAGAACAACTCGATTACTACTCAAAATCTCTTTCAGAAATTGAAGTTGATTTTGCTAAAAAGAATGATGAACCCGATAAGCTTAACCCAATGATAAAAGCATGGGCAAAAGTTGATTTGCAAATGCAGACGATGCAATGCGATTCAAGTAAAATTGCAGAACTTATGATTGAAGGCACAAACATGGGTATAATTGAAATAGAAAAATCACTGAACTCTAATCAAGATATTCCCGACGATATCAAAGAACATGCAAGCAGTGTTATTAAGCACGAAAAAAAATATATTGAAGAGTTAAAAACGTATCTTTAATATAGCAGATGAAAGCGAGGCGAAACCGTTTGGCAAAAGTTATGGTAGAAAAAGCACGCATATACCGTCCAAAAAAAGCGAAGGTCAAGCCGCTGAAAAATAACCCGCAATAGAAATGCTAATAATCAGTCTTCACAATTTTGAGAGGACTGATTATTTTTCTTTTTAGCACAATAAAAACAACAATCCTCATACGGTGAAACAACCTTTGATGCCCCTTCAAGATTACAAAACCCTTCAGATTGATGCAAACATGATTTATCACATTTTATCAGACTCATGTATAATCATCCTTAATTAAAATTTTAATCAATATATGCAGTTTTTAAAAAAATATACTGTGGTAAATATATCTTGTAATAATCAAAATAAAATTACAGATACTTATATAGAAATTTCAAAAAAAGGATATTTATTATGAAAACAAAATTATTCTTAACAACCCTTGCAATAGTTTCTGCCGCAGCTGTACTTGCATCGCCTACAATAGTAAAATCCGCCTTGCCAAAAGCATACCTTGCACAGCGACAAACTGTGGAATATACAGAATACGTTAACGCCACAGGTGAAATCGTTAGCGCAGACAGCGTTGATATTAACGCTAATATGCCTTTGATTGTTGAAGAAGTTTACTATCAAAGCGGCGACAGTGTTAAACTTGGTGATGCACTGATAAAAGTAGACAAAGAAAATACAGCAAAAAGTATGATGGAACTGAATGAATATTCATCAATTGCCTCATTAGGCGCAGGCACAACAATAACTGATTATGCAAGTATTTTAGAACTAATACCCGAAACAATTCACAGTGATTATAATGGTACTGTTTCAAGTGTAAATGTAAAAAAAGGTTCGCTTGTAAATGCAGACGGCACTATAATGACACTAAGCGGTACACAACCATTGACTATTCAAAGCTATATTACCGAAAACAGAATTTCTAAAATCAATATTGGACAAAAGGTCGATATAGCATCAAGCGCATTTGGTGATTTAACATACACAGGGCATGTTAGTAGTATTGCAGATATCGCAACAAAGGAATATAACGGAACTTCACAAGAAACTGTGGTAGAAGTAACAATAGCCTTTGACAGCTTTGATGCAAATGTTATTAAAAGCGGATTTACAACAAATTTAAAAATTTGCGTTTCTGACACAAGAGAAATTAATATCATACCATACGAAGCTTTATTCAGTGACGAATTTGGTGAATATGTATACATTTTCGAAAATGGTTGCGCAAAAAAATGCCAAGTAACTACTGGCGTTGAAATACCGGAAGGAATTGAAGTATTAAGCGGGATTAAATCTACTGACATGATAATATATTCAGACACCAATATCAAAAACGGAGATTACGTAACAGTAGAAATTTCGGGATAAGGCGGTGTTTTAATGTTCTTAAAAAATGCTTTCAACGCTCTTCGTGCAAGCAAAACAAGATCTATACTCACATCACTTTCAGTAGCAGTCGGTGTGTTTTCAGTTATGATTATATCAATTATAAGTGATGTTGGCATTGATGCAGTTGACGCCATGCTTTGTGAAATGGGAATGGACAATCTTGTAATGTCAGGTATTCGCAACAATGAAGACGGTTTGTGTGATAACGACTTAAAGATTATCAAGGAACAAAGCGGTGTTGTGAATGCAATGCCATTAATGTACAAAGTTACAACAAGTCAAACAGAAAACAAAAACTGCGAATGCATGGCATGGGGTGTTAACGAAGATGCAAACGAAGTTATCGAGCTTGAAGTAGTATATGGAAGATTATTAAACAAAGGTGATGTTGCTTCGCAAGCAAATGTTTGCATAATTGATAAAGAATTGGCTGTTTCTCACTTTGGCCGCGAAAATGTTATTGGTAAAACAATTAATTTAAAGCTTAATGGTAATTACATTGAATACGAAATAGTAGGTGTTGTAAAAAATGGTGTAAACATGCTTCAGTCGATGTTAGGAAGCATTATACCCAACTTTGCATATATACCATATACATCCATGCAAAACAATACGGGGCAATATTTCTACAACGAAATTGCAATAAAAATCAATGGTAATTCATCGCGTTGTGCAGAAGCAATCGAATGTGCGGTGAACTCCCAAAAGTCAAGCCAAAATTTTATATCGCTCGAAAATCTTGTTAGTCAAAAAGATAGACTTAGCGAAATATTTAAAACCGTGTCGGCAGTTCTTAGTATAATTGCTGGTATTTCACTTATCGTTGCCGGACTTTCGATAATGACAATCATGACTGTATCTGTAAATGAACGTACAAAAGAAATTGGTATAAAAAAATCAATCGGTGCAAGGAATTGTGATATTTTAACCGAATTCATGCTTGAAGCCTTATTAATATCATTATTCGGTGGAATCATTGGAGCATTTACAGCGATTATCCCTACCTTCATCGCATCACACTATTTTAATTTTGATATTAGCATTAGTTTAATAAGTGTATTAGCTATAATTATATTTTCGGCAATTGTCGGTTTGATTTTTTCAATAATTCCTGCCATGAAAGCCGCAAGGTTGCGACCCGTAGAAGCATTACGTCGTGAATAAGAATAAAATACAGAAAAACCGACTTTCGCAAAATACGAAAGTCGGTAATTTTCGTTATAAATAATTATGTCTTTACAGCTTTGTGGAATACCTTTTTACCTTTTTTGATAATTACGCTATCAGTAATCTCAATAGAAGCAAAGGGTTCGGTAACTTTCACTTCATCTATAGAAACGCCACCCTGCTGTATAAGACGTTTACCCTCACCTCTTGTTGCAGCAAGCTTACACTGAACAAGAAGTTCAAGTACTTCAATCTTACCATCTTTAAAACTGTCAGCAGAAAGTTCTGTTGTAGGCATATTGTCATCATTACCGCTGCCTGCAAAAACAGCCTTAGCAGCTGAAAGTGCCTTTTGTGCTTCTTCATCACCATGAACAAGCTTTGTAAGTTCAAATGCAAGTAACTCTTTAGCTTTGTTAAATTCAGCACCTTCCATTGTCTTTTCCATTTCCTCAATCTGTTCGATAGGAACAAAAGTGAGCATTTTAAGGCACTTGATAACATCTGCATCGCTGACATTTCTCCAATACTGGAAAAACTCATAAGGTGAAGTTTTCTCGGCATCAAGCCAAACTGCACCCTTTTCTGTTTTGCCCATTTTCTTGCCTTCAGAATTGAGCAGCAATGTAATTGTCATTGCGTGAGCATCCTTACCGAGTTTGCGTCTGATAAGCTCTGTACCGCCAAGCATATTACTCCACTGGTCGTCGCCGCCAAATTCAAGGTTGCAATTGTAACGGGTGTAAAGCTCAAGAAAATCATAGGACTGCATAATCATATAGTTAAATTCGAGGAAAGTCAAACCTTTTTCCATGCGCTGCTTGTAGCACTCAGCTGAAAGCATACGGTTAACAGAAAAATGTGCGCCTACTTCACGCAAAAAATCAATATAATTCTTACCTGTAAGCCAATCAGCATTGTTAACAAGCATAGCTTTGTCCTCGCCAAATTCAATAAAACGAGCCATCTGCTTTTTGAAACATTCAACATTATGGTTGATATCGTCAATAGTGAGCATTTTTCTCATATCCGTTTTGCCGGAAGGATCGCCAATTAAAGCAGTTGCGCCACCTATAAGCGCTATAGGACGGTTGCCGTTTTGCTGCAAACGCTTCATAAGGCAAAGCGCCATAAAGTGTCCAACGTGCAGAGAATCAGCAGTGGGATCAAAACCAATGTAAAAGGTAGCTTTACCATTGTTGATAAGCTCAGAGATTTCTTTTTCATTAGTTGTCTGTGCAATCAAGCCTCTGCGTATAAGTTCTTCATAAAGTGTCATAAATTATTTCCTCCGTTTTTCAAAATAAAAGCCCACAGCGCACAAAACGTGCGCCGAGGGCGAATTTTCGCGGTACCACCTCGGGTAAATACTCATCATTGCGTTAACGCCGCAGAATACGTGCAAAGCTACACATTGTTAAAATTCAACTTCACTTTGCAAGCTGATAGGATGTATTCGCACATTATGCCACTACTTTTTTTCACCAACCAAAAGTTCTCTAAAAGTGGTCATTAAAGGTTACTTGTTCCCGTCATTGCCTTTACTTATGGATATTTTAGCATAACCAAATCAAAATGTCAAGTCAAAACAATACATTAATTGCAATATAATACGCAAATAAAGAAAACATAGCGGCAAAAACTGTGCCTATCCATATTGTTATCAATGTTAACCTATCTACTGCGAGCTTGAATTTTGGTACAATCCGTATCTTTACAACTTTATCCTTCAGATAGACCTTTTCCTTAAAGCTATCTTGTGCCGGAAAAATATTTCTGTATGTTACTCCATCACAGAAATATGTAGCATATTGGCGATAATCATCATTTGGTGATATAGTATCTATATATAATCCCTCAGATTTTTTTGTAAACAATAGAAATATACTTGATGTCAAAAAAATGAAATCAAAAAACAAAGCGATTATACACACCAAAACTGCAGTCCAAAATATTGCATTGTCCATATTAATTCATGTACTTTTCAAGTTCAAGGCGGGCATTTTCAAGCATAAGATCACTCGGGTCATCTCCGCCCATAATTCTCGCAATTTCGATAATTCTTCCGTCAAAATCAAGTGATTTTACGTTAGTTTCCGTTCTACCGTCAACAAGGCCTTTTTCAATTAATATATGTTCTTGTGCCATAACAGCAATCTGAGAAAGATGAGTAACACACATCACTTGACGGTATTTTGAAATTTCTTTAAGCTTTATGCCGATTTTCTGCGCAGCCTTACCGCTTACGCCTGCATCTATTTCATCAAAAATCAAGGTAGGCACGCTATCTTTATCTGCAATAACACTTTTTAAAGCAAGCATAATTCTTGAAAGCTCACCGCCTGAGGCAATTTTTGAAATCGGTTTAGGTTCTTCGCCTGCATTCGCGCTAATGAGCAGTTCAAAAATATCCATACCGTTTATGGTAAGCTTGCCTTGTTCAAATCCGGGCACAATCTTCACACCCGGCATATTCAAAAATTCAAGTTCTGCTGCAACCCTTTTGCAAAAGTCATCGGCAATATCTTTTCGGTACTGAGATAAAGCTTTTGCTTTTTGAGTTGTTTTATCAAGCAATTCTGCGCGCTTTATTGTAAGTTTTTCTATCTCCTCATCGCTTGATTCAAGATTATCCTTTTCTTGCTTATAATTCTCAAGGGTATTGCATAGTTCGTCAATATCCATTGCGTAACGCTTGCGCAACATTTCTAACTTTTCAAAGCGTTTTATTACATAAGATGTACGCTCCTCATCAAATTCCGAACTGCTATATAGTGCAGAAATGCTATCTGCAATATCCTGAACTTCAAGTCGTGCTTGATTTAGTCTTTCGATAAGTGACGGCACGGATTGCAGTAAATCTGCATCTTCAAGTTGACTTTCGGCAATAAACATTGCATTTACAGCACCATTATCATCATCGCTTAATGCAGATAATGCACCGTTTAAAGCAACCGATATCTGTTCAGCGCTTTTAGCTATATTATACTCTTCAACAAGCGAATCATATTCGCCATATTTTAAATCATATTGTTCAAGTTCTTCAATTTGTTGTTCAAGATAAAGAAGCCGTTGAGATTTTTCAATCTCAGCAGTCTTCAAAGTCTTTAGTTCTTTTGCTGTTGATTGCAGCTGTTTAAAAAGCTCTTTATATTCATCAAGCAACGTAAAATCGCCTGAAAAATTTTCTATTATACCAAGGTGTTTTTGCGGCGAAAGCAGTATTTGACTATCATGCTGACCGTGAATGTTAACAAGCATTCCTCCTATTTCTTTTAGCAATGCAATCGGAGCAGTACGCGAGTTAATTCTTGCAACGCTACCGCCATCAGCACGAATTTCTCTGGTCAAAACCAGCTCGTTATCTTCAATATCAAAACCGTTTTGCAACAAAACTTCACACACTTCATTACTAACATCGCAAAACAATGCACTAACGACGGCTTTTTCGCACCCCGCACGCACAATATCTTTATATACTCGCTGTCCTAAAATAGCATTAATGCCACCAATCAATATTGATTTACCTGCACCGGTTTCACCCGTAAAAGCATTCAAACCGCCTTTTAAAGATATACACGCTTTTTTAATAACAGCTAAATTTTCGATATAGATTTCACTAAGCATAACATTACCCGTAATCTAAATTATTGTTTAACAAATTTATGCATTAAGATTTTTCTTTACAAAAATACCTTCTTGCAAATCTCTGCACAGATTTTCTGCCACTGTTTGCGACCTTGTAAGAACGAAAATCGTATCATCGCCTGCAATTGTTCCAACAATTTCATCAAACCCAATTGAATCAAATGCAGCACAAGCAGCCTGAGCCATACCTGTGTGGCACTTTAAAACTACTGTGTTTACAGCAAAATCAACTCCAATTACAGAATTGAAAATAATATCCTGAAGATTGTTTGTAAGCTGTGAAGCTTCAGGTGCAGCATATTTATAGCAGCCGCCTTTGTTTACTTTTACAAGCTTCATTTCTCGGATATCTCTTGATATTGTAGCCTGTGTAACATCAAAACCTGCAAGACGCAAATGCTCAAGCAAACCGTCTTGGGTATTAATATCATTATTTTGTATAATTTCAAGAATTTTTGATTGTCTCTTACTTTTCATATATATCTCTATCTCCGTCAGTTTCCGGTAGATTTTAAAGGCTTTATCAGCTTTTCATTTACCGAATCAAAGAAAGTGTTTTTCTTAATTTCAATAAATTTAATTTTTTTATCTGACATATTTACAGTTACGTAATCACCATGTTCAAGGGTAATTCCTTTATTGCCATCGCATGAAAGTTCCATCTTGTCATATCTTGAATAATCGGGCAAAATTCTTATATTCCTGCTTGGTGCCAAAAGCATAGGACGTGCAAACAAAGAATGTGGGCATATCGTGATAAACTCGATACACTCAAGATGCGGTTCTATTAACGGCCCACCTGCCGAAAGAGCATAAGCAGTGGAACCTGTGGGAGTTGATAGCATAACTCCATCAGCACGAACTTCACTAAGCAAACTGTCATCGACACAAACTCTGATATCGCACATGTGTGCGCTTGCACGAGAAACAACGACCTCATTTAACGCAATATAGTTTGATTTAACAACATTCTCATTACAGATTGACGCATTTAGCATCATGTGTTCATTAACGGTGTAATCACCTATTGATAGTTTAGATAAAAGTTCTATTTCGTTTTGTTCTATACTCGCTAAAAAGCCAAGCCTGCCCGTGTTTATGCCAAGCATTAAAACATCAGTACCCGCTAACTTTTTGGCGCAACGCATTATTGTTCCGTCACCACCTGCTGCTATAACGACATCAAATTCGTTTAACTGCAAATCAAAATCACAAAAATTCAAACCATCAATATTCGAAAAAGAATCTGCAAATTTATTATCAAAGTACATTTCAATGCCACATCGAATTAGAATTTCACAAACTTTTATGGCACAATCAAATGCGTTATTTTTATGTAAATCGGGATAAAATACTGCTTTCATAAAACACCTCATTGATGATTGGCTTCAAAAGCCGTATTAACAATTGCTTTGCTGTCAAAAATATATTTACAATCAAAGCCACACTTAAGTAACATTAAATATTCAATATTACCGCTAGTTCCTTTTATCGGAGAGGGTATTATTTCACAAACATTAAAATCAGCATTTTCAGCATATTGAACGCACTTTTCTACGACTTGTATATGCACCTTTTTATCCTTAACTATACCGTTTTTGCCGATATTACTTTTACCTGCCTCAAACTGCGGTTTTATCAAAACAACAGCGTTTCCGTTATCATCAAGCAACTTGCGCATACTTGGTAAAATAAGTGAAATTGATATAAATGAAACATCAGCAGCTGCAAAATCAATTTTACAATCAAAATCAGATTTATCAAGCGTTCTTACATCAGTTTTTTCAAGGCAAACAACACGCTCGTCAATTCTTAAATTATCAGCCAACTGATTAGTACCAACATCAACTGCAAATACTTTTGATGCTCCGTTTTGTAGCATGCAATCGGTAAAACCACCCGTAGAAGCGCCAACATCAATACACGATTTTTCAACGAGATTAATATTAAACTCGTGCAAAGCTTTTTCGAGTTTTAGCCCTCCCCTGCCCACATACTTAGGCATTTGGCCAACAATCTCTACAGAATCATCATCTACTACTAAAAGCGAAGGCTTTGAGCATACTTTGCCATTAACACTTATACCACCGCTGACAATTATGTTTTTGGCTACGTTACGACTTTTCACAAAACCGTTTTCAAAAAGATATAAATCAAGTCGTTTCGACATTTTTTGCACCAAAACCTCCCTTGATTTTTAACGCCATTTTTTCAGAATTAAAGCCATATCTATCCAGTATAGACGCTACAGTTGCTTGTTTTATAAACCCATCAACAGCATTAATATCGATATCGCCCTTATATCCTGATTTATACAACATCATCGAAAAATGCTGCGCAATCGAACCGTTTTCGACGCCTTCTTCAAAAAAGTAAATTTTTTCATACTTCATTGCTTGCTCGATGCATTCAGGATTTATAGGAAAAATCTTAGTAAGTTTTAAAACACCGCAATCAAGATTTTCTCTTTGTAATATTTCGCGTGCACCAAGCAATCTACCTGCTAATCTGCCGTAGCTTACACACAAAACCTTTTTATCAGAACTGTGTAAAAACCTGTAGTCCGTTGTCGAAAATTCATTATCTGCACACAATTCTTCCTTGCCTCTGGGATAGCGAACTGCACACACACCGGTATCTGTAAACAAAGCTGAGCTAAGACACATTTTTAATTCCGAATAACAATACGGCGAATATATGGTAATGTTAGGTATACTTGTAAGCATTGCTACATCAAAAACACCTTGATGCGTTTCGCCATCATCACCAACAATGCCCGCTCTATCTACACCGAATACTACATGAGCATTGCTTAAAGCGGCATCATGAAGGATTTGATCATAAGCGCGCTGTAAAAATGTTGAGTATACTGCAAAAACAGGCTTATAACCAGAAGCGGCCATGCCACAGCTGAATGTAACTGCATGCTGTTCAGCTATGCCAACATCAAAAAATCTTTCGGGAAACTTTTTAGCAAAACCCTGCAACCCCGTACCATATTTCATAGCTGCTGTTACTGCACAGATTTTATCATCAAATTCAGCTAATCTTACAAGTTCTTCGCCAAAGCAGGCAGAAAAACTATCGCTTGAAGATATTTCGGGATTACCTGATTCGATATCAAACTGGGCAATACCGTGAAATTCGCCGGGATTATCTTCTGCATAACGATAACCCTTACCCTTTGTTGTATTAACCTGAACAACTACAGGTCTGTTGTATGTTTTTGCGGCACGCAAAGCATCTTCTATATCAACAATATCGTGTCCGTCAACCGGGCCTAAGTATATAAAGCCTAAATCATCAAATATAGTAGGTCTGATTACAACACGCTTTAGCGCAGCTTTTGAAGATCTTATTGCCTTGGAAATAGGTTGTCCAAGTGCTTCGGGCATTTTATTAAGCTTTCTTTCAACAGCGAATTTTGTTTTTACATAATCGTTTGAAGAACGAAGTGAAGAAAAATATTTAGCAAGCGAGCCCACATTTTTTGAAATAGACATATTGTTATGATTAAGCACAACAATAAGGTTATTCATAGTCTTACCGGCATTATTAAGCGCTTCATAAACCATACCGCCGGTAAACGCTCCATCACCAATAACAGCAACAGCATAGTTATTCTTGTTTTTATTTATATGCATTGCTTCAGCAAAGCCACAAGCAAGTGATACTGATGTACTACTGTGGCCGCTTACAAAAGCATCATGAACTGATTCGGAAGGTTTCGGAAAACCTGAAATACCATTTTCCTGCCTCAATGTAGAAAAATCCTTATATCTACCCGTTAAAAGCTTGTGAGTATATGATTGATGACCAACATCCCAAATCAATTTGTCATCAGGCGAATCAAAAACTCTGTGCAAAGCAAGTGTTAGCTCAACAACGCCGAGATTTGACGCTAAATGCCCGCCATTTTTTGATACAGTATTGATAAGAACGCTGCGTATTTCTTTACACAGCATATCACATTGATTTTCATCAAGCTTTTTTACTTTTGATATATCATCAATATCTTTTAAATATATCCTTTTAGACTTACAAGAAGTTTTGTTCTCATCTCTTTTTTGCATTATTAAAAATTCCTAACTGTTTCGTTCAAGAAGATATATTGTAAGTTGTTTCAAAAATTCGTTATCATCAAAATCATCAAGAATAATAAGTGCCTGCTCAGACAACTCTGAGGCAGTGTTTTTGGATTCTTCCAAGCCAATAAGCGTAACATAAGTCTTTTTATTCTGCTGCGCATCACTGCCGATTGGTTTGCCAAGGTTTTCTTCATCACCGACAACATCAAGTATATCGTCAATAATTTGAAAAGCAAGTCCAAGCTTTTCAGCAAATGCTTGTGCAAGATTTACTTTTTTATCAGCAGCACCGGCGCAAATAGCACCCATTTTGCAACTTGCACGAAGAAGCGCACAAGTTTTGCCTAAATAAAGCTTATCAAGTAATTCTAAATCAATATCACGATTTTCGTTTTCAATATCTATAACCTGACCTGCAATCATTGCGTTGGTTTCAACACTTAAAACATTAATAAGCTTTGCAATACATTCAGGCGATAATTTATCGTCACAAGCAATAATCTGATACGGCAAAGTTGCGAGCGCATCACCTGCTAAGATTGCCTGAGCCTCACCAAAAGCCTTATGACATGAAGGCTTGCCTCTGCGCATATCATCATCATCCATGGCAGGCAAGTCATCGTGAATAAGCGAAAAAGTGTGAATCATTTCAATAGCACAAGCGGCAGAAATTGCGTTTTCAATATCGCCACCGCATATTCTGCAAAACTCAAACACAAGCACAGGACGAATACGTTTACCCCCTGCACTTAATGAATAACGCATTGCTTTATTCAAAGTCATTGCAAGTTCATCATAAAAATGAGTATTTACAAATTCTTCAAGTTTTGCTTCAACAATGCCGCAGTATTCTTTTAATCTATCATTGAATATTGTATCCATAAAACGCAAAAATCTCCTTAATTTTCAGATTTTGCCTCAGTAATCTTAAGTTCTGCTTCGTTTAAAGTTTTTTTACATTCAGCGCTTAAATTAACGCCCATTGTATATAGCTTGATGGATTCATCAAGTGAAAGTTCACCATTTTCAAGCTTTTCAACAATCTCTTCAAGTTTTTTAATTTTGTTCTCAAAATTATCAGACATATTAATCCTCACAAACAAATGTATGCTATTGCATAATTATACCATATTTATTCAGACAAATCAACAATTGCTTTAACCTTGCCGTTTGCAAAAGTAATATCTATTCTTTCGCCATCATTTATATCTTCCCTATTGCTGATAACCAAACCATCTTCATTGCTTACCATTGCATAACCACGTTTTAAAACATTAAGCGGATTTAAATTTTGCAATGCGTTGATATTATTAAAAAGCACGTTTTCAGCCGATTGCATTTTCTTCTCAATTGCTTCATTTAATCTCAAGGTCAAAATTTCGCATCTTTTTAAACTATTTTCAATTTTAGCATTAACGCTGGTTTTGATTAACCTTGACTCCAATATATCAATATGCATTTTATATTCAGATATTTTACGGTTAACAGCCGTATTGAGTGCAGCATCAATCATAAACAGACAATCATTTATAGATTCTATGTCGGCAGCACACAACTCAGCTGCCGCAGAAGGCGTTGGTGCACGTAAATCAGCAACAAAATCGCAGATAGTAAAATCAGTTTCGTGTCCTATTGCTGATATTACCGGGATATCGCAATCATATATTGCATAAGCAAGTTTTTCACTGTTAAAGCAATTCAAATCTTCAAACGAACCGCCACCGCGAGCAATAATCAACACATCGCACTTTGTATTTTGAGCTTGTTTTATAGCGTTACATATAGATATATCAGCATTTTCGCCCTGAACACTGCTTGGAAAAATAATCAATTCACCTAAAGGATATCTGCGTGATAGTATGTTTATTACATCCTGCAATGCAGCACCTGTTTTAGATGCTATTATACCAATTCTTTGCGGATACTTTGGCAAAGGCTTTTTAATGCTTTCATCAAACATACCAAGGTTAGCAAGCTTTTGCTTCAACTTTTCAAAAGCAAGCAACAAGTCACCTTCACCCTGCTTTTTTATGTCAGTTACATACAGTTGATAATTACCGTCACGTTCATATAAAGAAGCCGAACCTGTTACCTCTACGCTCATACCGTTATTTACAGCAAAATCAAGCTTATAAGCATAGCTGTTGAACATAACAGCACGAACACTCGCTTTAGAATCCTTTAAAGTAAAATAACAATGTCCTGAAGAGGAATTGCGCACAAAATTTGATATTTCACCCGCAACAGTAATATTCTTTATATTCGTATCCTGCGAAAGCAGAAAAGAAACGTATTTATTCAGCTGACTTACCGTTACCGTCATTTTATACCTCGTCTATCATGCTGTAAAGATGCAAATATTGCACAGCCAACAGCATTATCACATGAAAACTCGGGCTCAGCAAATCTGCAATTAACTATTTTATCCATAATCTTTTTTCTGATAATGCTGTTAGACATAACACCGCCTGCAAAAATAATAGGATAATTCTGTTGTTCTATTGCATTTTGCGCATTAAGCAATATTGTCTTGCCTATAAAATCAAGACAAAACTTTGCTATATCACAAGATGACTCGCCATCAGAAATCATCTTTTCGCATTTATTCTGCACACCTGAAAGTGAGCAACTATTAAATTTAACGCTCACCTTTGGGTTATAGTTTTTTTCAGATTTAAGAGCAAGCTTTTCAAGTTCTTTACCACACGGAAAATCAAGCGATAATGCAACTCCAAGGCGGTCAATTGCCTGACCTGCGTTCAGATCATCCGTACCGCCTATACGCTTTATATCAATTATGTTATCATCGTTGGGAGTGCACAAAAGCAAATCGGTCGTTCCGCCGCTTACATGATAAGCATAAAACGGATTTTCAATCCAATCAAGCGCATTTGCTGAATACAACGCCGCCAGAACGTGCCCCACCTGGTGTGAGGTTTCGTAAATCGGAATTCCGGCAGACAAAGCCGCGGATTCAGCAGCAGCTTTACCACACAAAAAGCACGGCATATATGAATCAGCATTTGAACGCGGTTTTGTAGAAACACCAATTGCCGAAAATGTTTTATCTTCACAAACAGCGAAAAGCCCCCTTAAAATTTCAGGGAGCTGTTTTACATGATGAAAAACCGCATCGCTTTGACGCAAGCCCAATTCGCCATGTTTTACAGGCAACAGTTTTTTTGATTGAAAAGCTGAATTGTCATCGCTTGAAAACACGGCACATGAAGTTGTATAGTTACTTGTATCAAAGCCAAGGAAATCAGGCATTATTATCTACACCTTCATATTCTTTAGCATAAGCGCCAAGCACACCGTTGATAAAATTCACATCATTTTGATATGTATATGTCTGTGCAAGCAACACAGCTTCACTGATAGCAGCATTAAGCGGAGTTTTATCATCATGAAGAATCTCGTAAAACGCAATCCTTAAAACAGCAAGAGAAAGCTTAGGAATACGTTCAATAACTCTTTTTGTAGAATACTTGGAAATATATGCATCAATTTCCTCGCCACAGTTAATCGCACCCTCGGCAAGTTCTTTAACAGCATCGTTTACGGTTATTTCTTCAATATCTTCACAAATAGAATAAAGTTCTTCAAACGAATCGTCGCGCAAAAGCTTTTCAAACACAAGCTTAAATGCACTATCTCTTATTTCACGTCTTGTCATAAAAATCACCATATATTCGGCTTTACATAGTTTAACCGAAATCAATTATATTTTATTAGTCCTCAAACGCAACGGATGCTACATAAACGTTTACTCTGGAAACGGTAATCCCCGTCATGCTCTGCACACTCTCTTTTACTGTTTGCTGAACAGCTTCGCTAACCTGAGAAACCTTATATCCGTTTTTAATGATGATGCCGACAGTAATTTCTACAACATCACCCATAGGTTGAACAACTATATGCCCCTGTTTTGATTTTATAAAGACATTTTTTAACGAAGATTTTGCAGGAGCAAGCTCTTCGACGCCTTCAATTTCCATTACTGCAGAATTTGCAATGGTTGCAATTACCTCTTCAGAAATTTTAAGCGAACCTTTCTTGCCGGTTTTCTGTTTATCCATGGTAAATTCCGTCCTCTCATAAATATGGTTAAGTGAAGCTTACGGCGCAGATGAATATTCAAAAGGCAACATCTGCGCAACAAGCTTTATATATATTATACCACAAATTTTGAAAAGCTCAACTATTAATTTCAAAAATTCTTATATTTTCTGCATCAATTTCAATTTCGCTTAAAATAATATCCTTAATTGCGGCAGCTCCTGCAGCATCAAGGCCAGGAGTTTTAACAACAACTTTTGCCGTTGAGCCATCAAGATAAACAATACAGTTTTCAAAACCCTGTGCCATTATCAATGTTTCAATGGTAGTTTCGCTTTCAATAAGCTGCGACATATTCACTGCTTCAAGTGCTTGAGTCACCATTTCGTCTTCAGTTAAATCCCCGCCGCCAAGAATAGTCTGCAATGTTTCAACTGCTTCATCGCGAGAATTCATTTTTTCAATTCTTGCCTGTGCAAAATAACCGTCTGCATCGTCTGTTGATTCAACGCCGGCCATTACAGAATCCGCATCATCAATAAGCGTATCATTCTGAGATACAACAAATTCAGCCTCACCGTAATTTGTCTCATCATTACCATTTTCTGTTAATTGTGAACTCTTCGTAATACTGTAATTAACATAAACAGCCGCTCCGAGCATCAATGTTAAACAAGCAAAAATCACTTGTTTTTTTCCAATAATTAACGATGGTTTTTTGAATTTCATAAAATTCACCTTTCCTCTCTTTAAATTAAACCTTTAATTATATTAAATTGCTTTAATGCAATTTAAATACACAACTCACCCAAGAGGTGCAACATAAATTTTGTTTATATCAAGTCCTAATGCCGCAGATATGGCAAGGTATATATTCTCTCGCACTTCAGCATTTTCAGCTCCCTTGCAACTAGCCGCACACGAGCTTATCCGCGGATTTAATACTTTAATCAAGACAGGTGAGCTATCACCGTCTACTTCGCTTGAATAATAATCATACGATTCTTCATTTACAAATCCACTTTCGTCATTTGACGAGGAATTATGTTCCGTTCTTGCATAAACATATTCTTCACTGCATGTTACATTCAACATAACCTTAGCCTCGCTTACGCCATCAATCGATTCAAGCATTGCTTCAAGTTCGGCAGATTTTGTTTTACAGTATTCATCAGCCACATTTGTACTGATTACGTTTGGCTGCACATCTTTATTACTGATATTATTCTTTTTGTCATCTGCAAAGCCAGACAAACCGATAATTATTATGCCGGCTAATCCGACAAGAAGAGCTATATTTGTAGATTTATCTCTTTTAAATTTTTCTATCACAGATTTAATAACATCATTCATAATCAAGCACCTCGATTTCTGCATTATCACCAAAAAGTTTTTTCAGAGCGTACTGTGCAGTTAACGGAGAATCTGATTTTAAACTGATGTTACTAATTGTTATGCAGTTATTTTCGTCAATATTAACATCAAGAGAGATTTCGGAAAAATTAATTTCATATTCTGTCAAAAGCTGCGATGCGCTGTCGATTAAACTTTGCTTAGTTTGAAGTTTTACTGCCTCATCAATAAGCATATTTGCTTCATAATCATCATATATGTATTCTTCACCTGCATTAAACATCGACAAGGAATTAACATCTGCAGAATTTATATGACTGTGTAATGTAAGTATCATTACACTTGCAAAAATCACTTTAATAATTTTTGAATACTTCTCAAATTGTATAACCTTTGAAAACAGGCTAAATGCTATCGACATAAAACATATACAAAGCGTTAAAGATTTAAAAAGTTCCATTTCAACCTCCTAACACAGTCATAAAAATCGTGCTTGATATAACAGACATGACAAAAAAGCTAACCAAAACTGCAAGTGCTGTTGTAAGCACATTGTAAAACGCATTAATAAGGCGCACAATCACATCAACCCCGAAAACATCTGCCACAAGCTCTGTTACTTTTAACGCTGCACTGCACAACAACAGCTTTGCTACCATAGGTATTACAATAAAAGCTAAAGCAATTACTCCAAATGCACCAACTGTATTACGCATAACAACAATGCCTGCATTTATATTATTAAACGCCTCACTAACAGCGCCCCCAACAATTGGTATTGTTGAAGAAATTATATATCTGCCTGCTTTAATTGCAACATTGTCACCGGATGCCGCAACATTTGTTTGCAAAGACAAAACACCGGTAAAAATAACCATTAAAAAGCAAAGAATGGTTATTGTTGCTTTCTTTATACCATTTGTTATGCAACCTAGTTTCATCATCGGAGAAATACTATCAACAACCGAAAGTGCTAACACACACGAAAGCATCGGCAACAAAACCATACTGCTCAGATTAGCTGCAAATCCGCAAAAGCTAAGCATCGAAGAACTGTAAACGCACGATGCTGTTGTTGCGCCTGCAAACAAAGAAAGCGATGAAAACACCGGTACAAGACCACTTAAAAAATCCGCACCTTCTCCAACAGTATTGCACACGCCTTCAATGCACTCGCATATCGGCACAGACAATATCATCACACACACTAACGTTCCAACGCTTTTACATTCAAGCGTGCACATACCATTTGATTGCATTAAAGACTGCACGGCAGTCATGAACAAAACTACACCAACAGTTGATGAAAACAGCCTTATCGGCATTGATATTTGCTGCACAAAAATGTTTTTTATCGCAGAAAACACTGTACCTATGCTTATATTTTTCAAAAAATCCGTGTTATTGATATCGATATCATATTCATCAAGATATTCTGACGCCGAATATGTATCTATATCATCAGCATCTGCTACATAAAGCATCTGATTATAAAATTCCTCATTATCAACAGCCAAAACCTTCGTTTTTTCAAACATACATGGTAATATTAAAAAAACAATAATTACTGAAATCAGTTTATAAATCTTCTTCATACCATAAGCCCTAACACAATTTGCGCAACATCTGCCAGCAATGTTACCGAAATACCCGCCAAAGATAATCTGCCGGCGGTTTCAACGATTGTTGCTAATGCCATTTCATGCGTATCTCTACAAACATCAGAACCCAGCTGAGCAATAATTGATATTGCTGCTGCTTTAAAAAGTATTGAAGTATACTCATAATTTGCACCTGTATTTTCCATCATCTCAGTAATAAAAGCACATATCGGCGAAATTAGATGTGATATTGCTATAAAACCAAAAGAGCAGGCACATATTGATACAAGCGGTTTAAACTCACGTAGAGTATTTTCAAAAAACTTGCAAAGTATTGCACATACAATGCATAGCGAAGCGATCATTGCGGTTTCGTTCATAATCCAAACACCGTTTTTACAGTTTCAAAAAGCGTGCTAATTTCTGTAACAATTATCATAAGAACAACAATAAGCCCGGCAAGTGTCGTCATCATCGCTTGTTCTTCTCGCTCGGCGCGTTTTAATACAAGATTTAATACAGCAACGATTATACCTATTCCTGCCACACGAAATATCAAATCAACTTCCATATTTTTGCACCAACCCCTCAATCAAATCATCAAAACAGCCAATGCCGCACCAATAAGTACGCCCATACTTAAATACAATCGCTTTTTTTGAAAACTTTGTTCTTTTTCAAAAATATATTGTGAAGAAATACTATGTATTGCCATATCAATTGCTGCCGCTTGTCCTTGAATATCAGTAGATCCAAGTGAATCCGCAAGAGTTAGAATAGTTTTTCTTTCGTTATCAGTCAAATAATAATCATTAGAAATCGAAAGTTTTAAACTATCTGAAAAACTGTCGCCATTTAAATCAAGTAATCTCAAAAACATAAGATTATCAAACCTTTTTTGTTTTTGAAGCATATCGAATATTTGAGGTAAACTTTTTGCGCAAAACTTTATTTGTGTTTCTATTTCGCACAATAGCAACTCTATAGAATGCAAACGCGAGGTCTTGTCAGAAATATGCTTTGCCGCCATTACACCGCACATTACGCTCGACATCATTACCATAACAATTCCAACCAATTTCATCATTCACATCACCACATTTAAGAACATCTATAACCTTGCCGATATTGTCATCATTACCAAGCAATACAACATAATCAAAAACAGAATTTTCAAACAGCATTTTTATACTTTTCCTTAAAAGAGCTTGTCTAATCGTGCCTGCGTGAGCTGTTGCTATAACATTAATTCCACTTTTATGTGCATCAAGCAAAGCCAAAGCATCATCAACACTACCAATTTCATCGCAAATAATCACTTGAGGCGACATGGCGCGTTGGGCATATATTATTCCATCAGGTTTGGCAAATCTGTCAAACACATCAGTATTCAAACCTATATCACAACCGGGCACACCGTTAAAGCTACCGGCTATTTCACTGCGTTCATCAATAAGTGATACTTTGCAAAAGTTTCCGTATAATCTTGCTAAATCACGCAGAATAGTAGTTTTTGCAGACATAGGTTTACCTACAATAAGAATACTTTTTATCTGCTTATTCATCACTGTTTTAAAAATTTCATCACCACAACCTATTTTTTGCGTTGCTATTCTAAAATTCAATGAAGATATATCCTTTGGAATATTATTAGTTTTACTTTTGTCATAGACCGCTGTGCCGCTTATACCAACACGATGACCACCACAAACGGTTACAAAACATTGTGATAATTCGCGCTGATAACTGTATACAGAATGATCACAAACCGACTTTAATGTAAATTCGATATCATCCTGCGTACAAAACAATGCACAGCTTTGATTATTTGTAAACCCGCCATTTTCGGTAAGCAAAACATTTTTACACAATTTTGTTATGCTTACAGGTCTTTGGTTTCTAAGCCGTATTTCTTGAATATCTTGAAAATCAATTCTTCCTACAGCTTCCAAAGCTTGTCTGATTCTTTGAGAAAAATGTTTGGTTACATTATTTTTCATCTTTTACTTCCTTTCAAAAACTATTATATTAAAGATTATGATGCTTTAAAACAAATTAGAACAAGCCTTATATTCTTTTGAAAATAAAAAAAGGCTGCCGATTAAACGACAGCCATTAAATATATAATTTTACTATTATGATTCATTAACCATTTTTCCGCAGATATGTTGTGGTTTTAAACACAGCAAAAGCGCTTGGTTAACATACAATTTAATCTCTTTATTTATATACTCTTCATCATTGGTAAATTTGTAACTTAACTTCTTGGTAATATCAGTAATCTTTTGTTTATCATCAATTATATCAATCGTGCCAAAAACAATAACACTTTTTATGTTTAAAGCCCATTCACCGCTTTCACGCACACCTTGATCATACACACAAAACGAGACTTTATTTTGTTTTTTTAACGAATCAAGACGATGACCAATCTTTCCGCAATGAAAATATATGTTGCCATCTTCATGATTATAAAAATGATTCATCGGCATTCCATAAGGATAATCATTATCACCACAAACCGACAATACGCCCCTCTTTTCATTTGATAATAATTCGATACATTCTTCATACGATATTTTCTTGTTTTTTCTGAGTAATTCTCTAAACACAAAATCACCTTTGATAATATATAAAAAATAAAGCTACCTTTGAATTATCAAAAGCAGCTTTACTAAACCATTATAAAATCTTACTTAACAAGATCCTTTTTCTTTGCAACAACTGCGCAAGCGCCCATAGCAGCAACAAGAGCAGCGGAAACAGCAACAACGCCGGCAGCGGAACCTGTCTGCTTAACAGCGTGTGTGATTTCAACGATAGTACCGGATTCGCCGGTAACTACAGCCTTCTTGGAAACAGGGTAGTAGGAGAATGTAAGACCGATATCTTCGCACATTGTGTTAGCAAGAGAAAGGAGCTCTTCCTTATCTTCCATGGGAAGCTTTGTAAGGTCGAGAGCGTCAACTTCTGTACCGTTTACAACGAGTGTAGCGATGGAAGTGATATCCTTAGCTTCGCAGAAATCAATTGTTGCGAGAATATCGTTGTAAAGAGCAGTT
>JAZQJI010000047.1:0-16495 GCA_045541475.1 Oscillospiraceae bacterium | reverse complement strand
ACGATCCGACTTCCTCGTATTGATGTATGGATATAACTTCGTCGGTCATGATTTTGTATGAAACTCTGTTTATCCAATAAACATTATCTCCCACCTTACAAGGCGATACAATAACGCCATTTTCAAGAAGATAGTCGGCATACCATACCCCCCAACCATTGTTCAAACTACCAATAGTGATTTGTGCTTTTGTTTTTGCTTCTTCTAACAACTCAATCAATCTATCACGCATTTTCTTTTTTCCCCCCCACTCCAATCAATAGTTTGTCCGCACCAAGTGCAAAATTTCGGATATTCGTTTTCTGCGGTAATAATTATTCCTAAACAATCGGGGCACACGCTCTCCCTTGCTTTGCACTTCACATCAACAACTCTTGTGTGATGATGTTTTTTCGGTATCTGCTCCGCAAATTCTTTTACCGCTTCAGACTTGGCGGTTTTGAGCATTTTATAAGCATCTATAACTTTTTGCTTTGCCTTTGCGACTTTCTCTTTTTCGTTTTCCCAAAGATTTGTGATATGGTCAAGATTTTGGTTTGCATTGATAATATCGCTATGTAGCTGTGCGTTATCCATCCGCAAAGCTTCAATCTGTGATTGCTGTCGGTTGATGAGGTCAAGGGTATCTTTAATCATTGCTTGTGAGCATTTTGCAGTGTAATTAAAATACGGGCATTTGTTTAAACAGCTCCCTTTTGCCGTTGAGTTGCAACACTCCAAAGCCTTAATAATCTCGTTATCGGTCAACGTTGCCACCTCCAAGAAGCTCTTGCGCCTTATCGATTACCTCATTCACAGAGTCCACCCAGGTAAACAAATCGCTATGATGTTTAGCCTGAAACTCACGGCTGCGACCAATATTCACGAGCTTGTGCAGAAGTGCTTTCAGCTCAGCGTTCTCATTGCTGTACTGCATAACAAGCATATTGCCGTTCCAATGCTTGTCATGCTCTGAGCGTTCTTCATCCTCGGTCTGAACATTACCCGTGTAATTTTCGTCGCTCTTAAAAAAATCATCAAGCAGGGCTTTTGAAATATCTGTATTTTCTTTCATGATTAATCCTCCGCATATTTTATATCCTTAATCCTGACCTTTGTTACGCTGTGACCGCAGTAACACTCAAGATACGCCCTTAGCACATACCCTTGCTGTCGTCTGTTTGATATGTACTCTTTGGTCAGTTCCTTGATACAGCGGTATTTGACACCAAACGCAACAACAGGAATGCCTTTTTCCTTGGCTTTGATTGCCTCAGCGTTTGTCATGACTTACCGCCCTTTCTGATTGCGCCGATAGCGTATTGCTCAAACTTGTCCAGGTCGTAAGAGTGTTTGCTGTTTTCCCTTTGCGTCGGTACTGACATAGGAAGTTTATCATTCCACCTTCTGCCGTTAATCCATGTTGCAGGGTTTGGAATGTACTGCACATTTTGCCACTGCCTTGAAAGCTTCTGCTCGGCGATTGCTTTAAGCATCGTGTCGAGCAGCTCGCTATCGGGGTTCAGCTTTAAAAATGCCGTTAACGCTTTGTCATATCCACACTGTTTCGGGTAAGCGTTCCAAAAAGTTTCAAACAATCCGTTGATGTTGTCGCTTTCCTCTCGCGCGTGCGCGCGCGCAGAAGAAGATATATTATTAATTTCTTTATTTATTATATTATTATTATGGTGTGATGTGATTGTGATTTGATTGTGATCTGATTGTGATGTGATTGGGTTTTGATTGGGTTCTGTCTGATAGTCGGTGTAGTTTTTTATCGTAACTACGCTAAATTTCGAGTGTCTTGTGATTGTGATTTCTTCGGTGCTTTTTAAATGTTCCAGCGCAGTTCTGACTTGATTTACGCTGATTTCGAGTGTGCTCGCCAATTCTGACATTGTAACAACAGCCTCGCCCCGATTTATTGTCACGCCGAGGAATTGTGATTCGGTAAAATTGGCTATTAGCAGAAGATGAAGAAACACACGCATAGTATTTGCATCGGTGTACCAGCCCCAGTCCAGCAATCCACGATGTATTTTTATGTAGCCGTTTCGTGAACGCATCTAACCAACTCCAATCAAAACGGAACATCCCCGTCGCTTAATATTTCTTCAAAATCGCTCATATCGCCGAGGGAAAGTTCATCCTGCGTAATCTTGGGCGAAACTGTTTCCTGCGGCACAGGTGAAGGCAGAGGCGGCATTCCGCGTCCGTTGCTCTGCTCTGAACTGCCTTTCGATTCACCGAAGCTGACATTATCAACCTGAACATCCATAAAATAATGCTTTACACCATTTGCATCGGTGTAGTTGTTGTTACGCAAAGCACCTTCAACAATAATCATTCTGCCCTTGGTGAAATACCGCTGAATGAAATCGGCGGCACCTCTCCATGCAGTGCAGCTGATGAAATCCGCTTCCTGCTCTTTGTCTTTCTGATACGGACGGTTTACAGCAATTCTAAATCTGCAAACAGAAGTATCGCTCTGTGTTTTTCTCAGCTCAGGATCCGCTACAAGCCTGCCCATTAAAATTACTTTATTTAACATTAAATCAACCTTTCGTAATGACGGTCTAACCACCTACCGACAGGGATAATATGCTTATGAAATTACGATAAATCCTTCGATGCCCTGCAACTGTTCCTCAAGATAGAGTTTAATTGCTTTCATTGCGTCAATTTTCCACGCACCGCCGTCAGCTTCGAACAAAGCGCATTGAATACCGTCGTATTTATCCTGCTTCATTCTAAAAATAAACTTCGAAATCGGCTGATCAACTTCAATGAAAGTTCTGAAAGGTTTCAATACAACAGGATTCGGAACAATAGCCGCGCCTTTTGAAGCAATCCCAGTTTTTACTGTTGCCTGCTGAGTTATGCCGTTATCGCCGTATTCAGCAACAGTACCGGCTTCAACAGTCCCTGCAAATTTCAAAATCAATGCACGATCAGTATCGGGTTGGTCGATAAATTTCGATTGTATGCTAACAAGAAACGTTTCAGACCCTATGAATTTGTTGAAATCAAAGTATGGCACCTGTGCTTCGACCTCTGCCATATACTCGCGGCATCTGTCACAGTCAAGAGCGGAGTACATTTCTACTCTTGTCGGGCTTTGAACATGAATTATCATCGTGTCTGACATTGTGTCAATATTTGATTTTATGTAATCAACAAGGCTTGATAATGTGCTCATCGTGATTTTGTTGGCTTTTGGTGTGTACTTAATGCGATGCAGTGATTTGTCGGAGTAGGTGTCTCCGTCAATTGTCGTTATATGCGGTGTTCTCATGCCTACAATGTATTCAAGTGCTTCTTTAATCATAATTTAATTCTCCTTTATGTTTTATATAGACGCTGCTTTTCTCAAATCAACAACTTTGCCGTGCTGTGCATTGCTGTCGGTAATTACTTCACCGGTCTCGGCGTCGATAACGCTGTTTTCAGGAATGCTGTTAAAACTCATTTGCCCTTTAACTTGTTTTCCGTATTCTTCGGCGTACATTTCGCCCGTTTCGAGATTTTGACCGATTGCAAATGACGTTTCCATCGGTGCCTGCGGTGCCAATTTCTCTGACACCTGAATTGAACATTTAACATCATCTCGGATCTCATTTTGTGCAAACTTCAGCTTGATTGTAATCTCTCTTGTATTCTTGTAAGGTGTATTCGGATTTTGCAGGTTTTCCAACACCTTTTCAAAAGACTTACCAAACTGCTCCTGAAGTGCACCGCCGACTAATTCCTTTAATTCAACTTTCTTCATTTAAATTACTCCTTTTTATATTTTCTAACGGTTATTTACCGTTAAATTTCCTTCCAAAATCTCCGCAATAATCCTGCCCGTTTCCGATTTTTCACAAAATATAAATTCGGTGCCGTAGTTGATATGCACATCAATCAGACGTTTAACAAGCATTGTGCCTTGCATTGCGTGTTTTTTCTTGTTTATAAGCGGATTTTTCCACGCATTGACATCTGCCAAAGTCTTGATACTGTTGCCGTGTTCGCAAAGTACATAAAGCTTTATGCCGTATTTTCGTGCCCTGCGTGCTTCCTCATAAAATCGGCTTTTTTCGTTGCCTACATCCATAACAAGCTCAAGCAGATCCTTTTTTGTATCCACAGAAACGCTCTGGTCGGTGATGTTTGTATAATCACCGACAAAAAGCATCTGACGGACAAGCTCAATGCCATTTTGCTTGCAATATTGTGCAACGTTTTCGTGCTTGCCGATTTGCTGACGTGTATCTTCAAATATCGCCTTAAGCAATAATCTCACCCGCCTCGATAAGCTCAGGACCCTTGAGCACCTTTGTGTCACGGCAGAAGGCGCATTTTTCACACCTTTGCACGTCCATCATACCAAGCTTTATTGCGTGATACATCGGCGCATAAGCATCGACAATATCGTACACATTGTCAAGGTATTCGTCCGAGAATTCCAGCCAGGCAACATCGGGGCTTGCTTCCTTTGTTGCCGCCAAAAGCGAGAATGCAGGATTTTCAATGCCAAACGTCTGACGCACCAATTCTCTGTATATTGCCGCCTGGTAGTGATATCCCCACAGTTGCCACCATGGAAGATATCTGCCCTCATCAGCACTGTATTTGCCGTCAAAATCTTTCATGCATTTGGTGTCGAATGTTTCACCCGTATTCTTGTCAAAAAGGTCAAGCAATCCTCTGAATTTCACACCGCCGATTACACCCGTTACAAGCACCTGCTTTTCGCATCTTTCAACGATTTTGCGAAATTCGGGCTGTGAGTTAAACGCATGAGCAGCAGCCACAACCTTTTGATAATTGGATTTAATATCCCCCTTGGTCTTGCCCTGCGAAGAGATAACCTCGGGGTGCTGCATAAAAAACAGCACCTCATCACCGCAGGTTAACGCTTCAAACATGTGACCTTCAGTAAATGCATCTTTGGTTGACCTTTCAAATTCGCCGTTGAGCTCGGCCATAGCCGCCGCAGAGCAATTCATAAAGTTTTTAAACTGCGACGTGCTCATATATTCGCGCTGTATTTCGGGCGAAAAGTAGTTTTCAACTGTAATTTTCATATTGGGACCTCATTTTCAAGTTCGTTAAATACCTTGACATAATGCTCTATGGGTTTGTCTGCAGGTTTGCTCATGTCATATAGTCGGCAAGAATCGTTTATTATTTCGTTTGTTAGGTGAATAACCTCTCGTATATTGATTTCGTCTCTTCCAGATAACCACATTTCTATGTAGAAAGCCTTTAGTTTATCTTGAACGCCTCTAAGTGCACCAGCAGAAAATACTGCTACATAATCGTAAGAAAGAGGAATTTTATCAGTTTTTTGATTTTCCTCGGCATTTTTATTTTCCGTCAATCCAAGCAGATAATCAACAGAAACGCCGAAATATTTGGCAATTTCAGCGGCGGCTATTACGTCCGGGACGGTTTCGCCGTTTGCCCATTTGTTAATAGCTTGTCGGGTTGCGGTTATCCCCTCAGAAAGTTGCTGTTGTGTTGTTTCTCTCTCGCTCAGTAATTTCCTTAGGCGTGAAGCGAAAACGCTATCAAAATCTTTGCTTCTTGCTTTTCTGCCTTTTTTGTTTGCATTTTCCATATTTATTCTCCTTTATCTATCATTATTATTTTTACGTATAGCCGAGCACTCCGAACAGAGCACCACGCCGTATCTCTGATGAGTTATAGCGGCGATTTTTTCAGCAGAAAAGCCTTGAATATCTACAACAGCCTTACCGCAATCGGCGCAGGTGTAGCTTTTTTCTTTTTGCAATGCAGGACGTTTGTTTCTTACCCTCAGTGCTTCAACAACTTCACCGAAAGCCTTTACCTTTTCAATACCTATTTGGATTCTTGTGCCTGCCCAATTCTCAATAAGCGGTGTTCCTGTAAGCTTTTCAATTGTCTTGCAGTTGGTAGAATTTAAAATCATCGGCTTTACGCCGTTTTCACTGAAATGGCAAACGATGCACTCATCCTTTTTTCCGTCAGGACCGACAACCTTTTCCTGTCTGATATATGCAATAGTTAAAATCAAATCCTTACCGTCCTCAATGCTGTAAGCACCGAGATAATCAGGGTTAGTCAACTTTTTCCAATGTGTCATAATATTACGCCCCCAATTCCATTATAATCAGCTCGTTATCGTTTGTTGTGCGTGTTGCAATAATTTGTATACCCTTTGCCATGCAGCGAGAATACAGCTCGTATCTGCTCTCATCATCCAAAGCTTCGGCGCCATCGATTAATATTAGGTCGAGCTTGCCTGTCTGGGCAAGAGTGATATCTACGCACAAATCAATTTTTTCACCGCTTGAAAGGTTAGCAATCGGTCTGCCGTTTATCAGCGGTTTTCCGTCCTCAACGGTTAAATTTTCAAGCGGAATTGTCGCTGTCTGCAAAACAATACCGGGCAGACTGCGTGCAAGCTCAATCTTTTCGGTAAGCATTTTACTCTCGGTTTCAAGCTCTTTTCTGCGCTTTTGCATTTCAAGCATTGAGCGATATTCCGAAACAAATTCTTTCATAGCGATTGCATGGTCAAGTTCTTCACGCATCGGTGTAATGTCAATCGGCGATTTGTCCTTATACTGCTCGGAAACCTCAATATCCTTATCAAGCTTTGCAATTTTTTCACGATAATTTGCATTAATAAGCTCGGTTTTGCTTAATAGCTTTTCATCAAGCCCTAAAAGCGATGTTTCAGCCGCCTTGATTTCGCCTTTTAAGCGTTCAATCGTCTGCAAAAGAGATGTGCGCTCTGCATCAATGGCGGATTTCTCAGCACTTACAGATATATCACGCTCAGCCTGCAAGCCGCGCACCTTGTTGTCATAGGCTTCAAAAAAGGCTCTTGCACGAGCTATAACGGCGTTGTGCTCCTGCGCTTTCTGCAATTTTTCAGATTGCGCCTTGATATCATAAGCCGCCCATTTATCCACATCATAGCCTTCGGGAAATTTAAGCGCCATATCCTGTATAGTCTGGCGCTTGTAGTACTCTTCACGGTTGGCATTTTCTCTGCGTTTCCAGTAGTCGCCGTTTTTCGACTGGATATCATCGAGCACCTGCAATATGTGCTGAGAATAATCGACGCCGCTCGGAATTTCTCCGAACTGCTCCTTTATCCACTGCATGTCCCATGTAAATTCAATCAGCGATAAAATGGCTCTGTTCTGCTCCTTATCAGACCAGTTTGAAAACTCAATCGGATTGAGCTGCAGCGGCGTAAATATATCATTGAGAAAGCTCTGACCGCCCGAAACGGTCTTGCCGCCCTCTTTAACGTTGAAATAATCGCCCTGCTCGGTGCGTTTCTTCCTGCGAACCTCAACGCCGGTATCGGTTGAAATGAATATTTCTCCCTCCGATGCTCCGTCCTTGATTATGTACGGTCTTTCGGAACGGTTGGTAAGCGCATACTTGATAGAGTCGATAACACTTGTTTTTCCCGTGCCTTTCTTGCCGCGCAACTCAACGGGCCTGCCGTCAAGCTCTAAGTGATGCACGCCGTAAAGACTGTCTATTTTGATTTTTGATATCTTCATTTGTGCTATAGTCCTTTCTGTTGTATATTAACATTTTTTGAACACCTGTCGAAACACCTCGCCAAATGTGCCTTGTTTCGACATTGTGTTTGTCGAATGGGGTTATATCGCCTGCTGAAGCTCTTCCATTGTGTGATATTTTTTACCGCACAATTCCGGCAGGTTTGCCCTTACCAAAGCCTCAGCAAACGGCGGCGGAACAGCGTTTCCACATCGGGCAACCTGTTTTGAGCGAGGATAAGTATTCCCTTTATAGTCACACTCAATGATATAATCAGGCGGAAATCCCTGCGCATTATACAGTTCTCTCGGTTCAAGCATTCTCATGCCGATATCATCTATGTAGTAATGACATTCGCCGATTTTTAAAAGCAGGACTTCATCAGATGCAATGCTGTATCCGCAGTAATTATTGAGCATAGCACGAATCTGCGGCCAATTACCCAAATCATTTTCGGGCGGATATTTCACAAGGCAGGTCCTTATTTCTCCAAAATGTCCTCCCGATGTGCATATTGTTGGCATTGGCTCATTTATAGATTTGCAGTCCTGATGATTACGCAGTATGCATAAATGGCTTTCGATAAGGCCGTGACGCTCTTTTGTTGTGACAGTGTGCAGGGGCTTGTTTACGCACGAAAAATTATCTTTGCCACTGTAGTATTTAACTATATGGGCGGATGCAAGCCCGTATCTCGGAGAAGCATCAACTGTCATAAGCGGCTGTACAAGAGCTTGTCCTCTTGTCTCGCTCTCAGCCGTTTCCGAATGATATTGAATAATACTTGGAGCAAGCAAGGCGTTGTGATCTATAGCTGTTATCGTTGGTAACGGCTCTGAGATGTTGCTCCCTACTACACCGCTGTAGTATTTAGAAATGCTGGGAATGATTATTCCGTCAGTACATTTCTGTGTGATTGTATTCAGCGGTTTATCAACATTCTGACCTCTGAATCCTTCTCCACCGTGATTGCAGGTGACGATAAAAGGTTTTTGAGATTTCAGCGTAAATTTATCAAGACCTCTTGCAATTCTTCGCATAGTATTCTCTGCAAGCGGCTTTTTTCTGCCGAAAATCGACTTAACAGGAACGCTCCAGTCAATGCATTCCGCCGCTGTTCTATACGGAATGAGGTTGTCTCCGTGCGTAGGTGCGGGGAATACAATCGGTTTTCTGTCACATCTGGCAACCAAGAAAAAGCGTTCTCTTATGGTAGGCGCACCGAAATCGCATGCTTTCAAAGTTGTCCACTTGACGTCGTATCCCTCTCTTTGCAGATGCCGTGTAAATTTGCGGAATGTTTCTCCTTTGCGGCGTTCAATAGGCTTGTTATTCTTTCCTAATGGCCCCCACGTCCTGAATTCGGGCACATTTTCGAGAATGATAACTCTCGGATGAACATATCGCGCCCATTTAACTGCAATCCACGCAAGCCCGCGTATATTTTTATCGACCGGCTTTCCACCTTTTGCCCTTGAAAAATGTTTACAGTCAGGCGAGAGCCACATCAAAGCGACTTTACGATTATTACAGATTTCTTTAGGATCTATATCCCACACGCTTTCGCAATAATGCCTTGTAAACGGATGATTGGTTTTGTGCATCAGTATCGCATCGGGGTCGTGGTTTATAGCTATGTCAACAGGTCGACCTGTCGCCATTTCAATTCCCGTTGAAGCCCCGCCTCCGCCTGCGAAATTATCCACAATCAGTTCTGAAAAGAAATCAAGTTGTCTGAATCTAAGTGTTGAATTTGTATCAGACAACATATCAACACACCGCCTTTTCTTCAAGCCATTCAAGCTTAGCGAAAAGCTGTTGCTGATAATGTTCGGCGGTAGCTTTTGCGCCGTGCTTTTCTGCAAGGTTGCGACTGTCTTTCAGTGCCTTGATTTCTTCGAGAGCGTCAACCAACTCGTTTGCAGTGAGGTTGTAGCATTTTTCAAGCATCTTCTTCACCGCCGTTCTGAACAAGCATTTTTTCTTTGGCTTCAGCATAAAACTTTTTATCAACTTCAAATCCGTAGCTGTTACGCCCTGTTTCGTATGCCGCGCGCAAAGTCGAACCGCTTCCGGCAACAGGATCTATAACGACATCGCCTTTATCAGTGAATATTTCAATTAGCCTTTTCAGCACACTAATAGGCTTTTGTGTCGGATGTATTTTCGGATATTCCTTGCGGCTGTCACGTTTCCACTCAAACCAATTGAATATCATGTGCTTTTCACCATTGCCGTCAATGTTATTGAATTTCGGCAACTTATCACGATATAATACAACTGCAAATTCAGTCGCACCGACAATCTTCATATTGGCTTTTAGCACTTGCGCCGAATAGTTCTTAATGAAGAAGAGCGGATATGAATTTGCAAATCCGTATTTCTTTCCGTAGTCGATAACTGTCTGCATTTGCTCAAATGCGCAAAAGACAATCATCGCCGGGGCTTTGCCTTTTTCCTTTGGCTCTTTGATTAAGAGCTTATTGCAAAAGTGCATGTATTCTGCAATCTTGAAGCGCCCATCGGAATTGAAAAATGATGATTTTGCGAGTTTGCTTTCGCCGTTTTTATTATCGCCGTCATTGTACCAAGCCGGATTTGATGCGTAAGCATCCACGCCGATATTATAGGGAATATCCGCAATAACAAGTTGAGCTTTCGGGATATTGTAACGCTTGTAGTTTTGGAAGTTGTCGTGATACAACTCCATTTTTAAATCAAACTTGACAATATCCGAAATATCGTGTATACTATTCGCAGAATCTATTTGACAAGCACTCGATTCTGCTGAGCTTGCAGCCGCGCCAACGGTTGCAGGCTCTTTTTCTTTTGTGTTCATTGGAATTGCTCCTCCTTTAAATTGATTTTCGGCAGTTCGTAGCCTTTCTTGATGATTTCGTTGCGTATGTTCATCACAGCCATATACGGTATTTTGGTCTTTTGCGATATCATTTCGGCGCTGAGATTGTCGCAGAAATAACCGTAAATCATCTCCTCTGACTTAGTCAGCGTCGGTTTCGTTATCGCCATCCCAATCAAGCCCCTTTCTCTTGCAGTATGCCTTTGCCAACGGCTCTACAAATATGCCGTATATCGCAAACGATATCGACATCAGTGCCATTGTTATGAGCGCCGGCAAAAAGCGGATAAGTATTGTTTGCATAACTACTCCCCTCTCATAAATTTTAAAAAAGCCGCTTTCGGAATTTTTGTTATTTGATTTTTTTCGCCGCTTAGCATCACGGGAAAACCCAAAGATGCTCTGCACTTCTCATCACGTGCCTTGAGTGATATAGTATATGGATCCATTCCGACAATTCGTGCAATGTTCTGCGGCGAGAATGTTTCTTTCGGGTGCTTCTCGGCTTCTTCAAGGGTTTTGTAGAATATTGGTTTACTGGGCATTAGGTTCACCTCGCTTTCTTAATTGTTTGTAAACCCATACAATTCGTTTGGTGTTACATTTAACGTTTTTGAAATCTTAATTACATCTCCTGTTTCGATTTTCTTTCTGCCACAAAGCATATCACTGAAAAGACGTTCGGAATAACCAGCTTTTTCAGCAACTACCTTTTGCTTTAATCCTCTTTCAGAAATAATCTTTCGAGTATTCTCTGCAACTGTACACATATTCAAATCTCCTTTCTTGAATTTTGAGAAATTCTCAATTTTCTTGGTACACGTTTAATATATCACAAGTTATTTGAGATGTCAAGAGATTTTTTCAAAAAAATTGAGATTTTTATATTGACAATTCGGTATAGTTGTGATATTATGAAGGCGAAAGAGGTGCTATATGAGTATTGGAAGCAGAATTAAACAGCGAAGAGAAGAGCTCGGATACACTCAACCTCAACTCGCTGAGATGGTTGGAGTATCAAAAGGTTCAATAGGTAACTACGAGAGTAACATAAGTTCTCCAAACGAAGAAACCTTATTCAAACTTTTTGATGTTTTAAAATGCGATGCAAACTTCTTGTATCAAGATAATATTGATATACAAAATCTCGAGAGTTTTTCAACAATCGAAATTCAATACATCAAAAAATATCGCTCCTTAGATGAGCACGGTAAAAGAATTATTGATTTTGTTTTGAAAGAAGAATACAAGCGTTGCTCAGAAAACCGCAAAATCACGAACATTAAAGATTCCGAACTGGCTGTTGCTCGAAGCAGTACGCGCAACTTTATGCCTGTACCTACCGATGAGCAAATAGCACTGATGGACGAAGTAACGCCTGATATGCTTGGAGAATGAATACCAATTTCCGACAAAATTATTACCATTATCTTTGCAATGACAAAAAAGCCCCCGACTATTACAATGATAGTCGGAGGGATGTAAATGAAAGAATATGATATTTATAAGCACGCAAGAGATAAGGCATGGCAGTTTCTGATAGATAACAAAATCACTGAATTGCCAATAAATTTACTGGATATATGCCAAAAGAACGGCTACAAGTTGCTGTCTGATTCAAACAAAGCTTTTCTTTCAGACAACGACAGAGGAATATCCTTTTTAAAAGGAGGACAATGGCATATTGTACTGAATGCTTCCGACAGCGTTGCCGTTCGGAGATACACATTGGCACACGAGTTAGGACATATATACCTTAACCACCCTTTACACGATATGAAATACGGACGTTCCTTTGGTATCCAGCGTACGCCAAAGACTCCCGAGGAGTATCAGGCAGAACGATTTGCAATAGATATACTTGCGCCTGCCTGCGTATTGTATGGGCTAAATCTACACACAGCAGATGAAATAGCGTCAGTATGTAATATCTCAATGCAGGCCGCTATATACAGAGCTGAGCGGATGGCGGTTTTGTATAAACGTAATAAGTTTTTATCTCATCCATTAGAACAGGCTGTTTTTGAGCAGTTTGGAAATTTTATTGACAAAACAAAATAAAGGACGTAACCGTTATGGCTAAAATGAAAAAATGCAGATACTGCAGAAGCGACATTGATAAGCGCGCAACTGTCTGCCCACATTGTCAGAAAAAGCAATCCGGAAGCAGTGGCTGTGCAGTGGTGTTATTGATTATAATCGCAATTTTCATAGGTATTCCTTTTATGCAAGGGTTCATGAACTCTGACGGCGGATCCAACGTTCATACAAGTGCTGATACAGCTGAAACCGAACAGGATTATAAATCAAAGTGCAAATTTGTTACATACGAAGAAATTGCAAGAAATACCGACGCTTTTAAAGGTGAGTATTTTTCTTTCACCGGTGAAATCATTCAAGTTATGGACGATACATACTTGATGGATGTAACAAAGAACGAATACGGCTATTATGAAGATACGATATTGGTTAAATTCGATGTCGGTAACGGCGATAAAATCCTTGAAGATGATATTGTGACAATCTGGGGTAAGAGCTCCGGTTTTGTAACTTATACTTCGGTTTTAAATGTTGAAATTACTGTACCGCAAATTAATGCACTGTATGTAGAAATCGAAAATATCAACTGAGCATCGGCGGTGCCTTTGTAATTGCTCTTTTGATTGTTCTGTTTATTCTGTTTGGTGTGCCACTTGCAAAAGAGATTTTTTAAAAAGGATGAAGAAATATGAAAAAGGTCTTATTAGCAGTTGCATCTGTATTTACAGGACTTACTGCAGCTTTATGGTTGTTGATAAGCATTTTAGCTTTCTCTTCTGCCGATAATAGCAATTCAAATTTAATATTTGGTATTATATCAATGATGTTTGTAGTACTTCCGTTCGGTATTTTGTCTGTCTTTGCTTCCAAGCGCTACCGCGCAATTGAATCAAAACCGCAACAATACCAATTCTATTTTCCGAGTGAGCTTCCAAACGGTGAGCGCCTTTATAAACAATATGACTACATCGAAATATGTATAATAAACGGTGAGGAACCTGACTTTAAAACGTTAAATATCGGTGATAAACTTACATTTATTAAACAACCGACAAATATGTACGATCCTAGAGCAATCGCTATATACAACAAAAATCAAAAACTGGGTTATGTTAGCCGAGGCATTGGCCAGGATATGACACACGATTTTTTAGATCAAGGTAATCCTATTCTTGCCGAGCTGTCCGCAGTTGATAAAAAGCAAAAGAAATTAAAAATGCACATTGCTTATTATTATACAAGAAAACAAGGCTATAACAAAAAGTTTAAGTGCCCTTGTTGCAATATCGAGATAAGCGCCGGCGACAGTCAATGCCGATATTGCGGTACAGTTATCACCAAATAGAATCGGAGTGTTATGCTATGAGTATTATGGATGTGTTTAAAGCAAAAGATAACGAGAGACTAAAGGCCGAAAATGAAAATCTAAAAAGATTATTAACACCGCAGCAGAGTCAATTAAATGATATTGAACATGTGATTGCAAGCAGACAGCTGGAGTTAAGATCTCTTTCTGAGAATGTCAACGATCTTCAAAAGCGATTTTCTGATTTGCAAAATCAAATTTCACTAAAAAAACAAGAACTAGTTGCCGTTGATGATGAAATCACATTTCAAGAATATGGGCTATACAAGCCCACATACGAATTTTCTAACTCGGATTTATACAAAGAGAAACTTAAAGAAATCAGAGACGCGCAAAAGCATGTTATAAAAGCCAATACAGCTTGCACAGGAAACACAAATTGGACCGTAAACGGCAGTCAAGCTCAGGGTAAGAAAATGCTTAAGGATATGCAAAAGTTGTTGCTTCGTGCATTTAATACCGAATGTGATGATACGATCGACAATGTTAAGGTATCAAACTTTGAAAAGTCAAAGGAAAGAATCATAAAATCAGCCGAGCAGATTTCAAAGCTGGGCACCATAATGCAAATTAGCATTACTCAGCCATACATTAATCTCAAACTGTCGGAGCTTGCTCTTGCTCTTGATTTTCAGCAGAAGAAGCAAGAGGAAAAAGAGCATATCAGAGAGCTCAAAGAACAACAGCGTGAAGAAGCCAAGGCTCAGAAAGAAATCGAAGAAGCACGCAAGAAGCTCCAGAAAGAGCAGACGCATTATCAAAATGCATATACTAAGCTCCTTGAGCAGATTACACGAAGCGGTGAAACCGAAGAGCTTGTCGCCAAAAAGCAGGAGCTTGAAGCACAGCTTGCAGATACTGAAAAAGCAATAGCCGATGTGGATTACCGAGAAGCAAACAAACGAGCTGGATATGTATATATAATCAGCAATATCGGTGCTTTTGGTGAAAATGTTTATAAAATCGGAATGACACGCAGACTTGAACCGCTTGAAAGAATCAGCGAACTGAGCGACGCATCCGTTCCTTTCAATTTCGATGTTCATGCGCTTATCTTTACCGACGACGCACCCGGACTTGAAACTGCTCTGCACACAGCTTTTGAGAGCAAAAAGGTTAACAAAATTAATCACCGCAGGGAGTTCTTCAGAGTTTCCCTTGATGAAATCAAGGCCGAGGTGAGAAAGAATTTTGACAAAACGGTTGAATGGGTAGATATTCCCGAAGCTGAACAGTACAGACAATCATTGATTATGTGACATAAAAACACCCCTGCCGAGTGACAGGGGTAAAATTATAAAACGATACGAGGTGAAACCAATGCTATGCCGCAAATGCCGAAAAGAAATACCTGCAGATAGCGTATATTGCAATTACTGCGGAACTAATCAGACGTTGAGCCATAAGCCCAAAAGCAGAGGTAACGGGCAAGGTAGTGTATATAAACGTTCCAACGGCAGTTGGCAAGCCGAAGTTACAATCGGATACAAGCTTGACGAAAATGGTATCAGAAGGCGAATTGCACGCTATAAGTCAGGATTTAAAACAAAAAAGGAAGCACTTGATTATTTGCCAAAATTATACGGAATTGTTGAGAAACAAAAGGAAATCAAAATATTTGAATTATATGATATCCTGAAGAAGAGAGATATTGACAACCTGAGCAAAAGCAAACAAACCCATTATTCTACTGCGTACAAAAGATTAAAATGCATTGAAAACAGATACATCTCATCGCTTACACTTGCAGAACTGCAAGACATATTCGACGAAACAAATTTGGGATTTTATCCGCAAAGAGATATGAAAAATCTGTTGAGCAAGATGTATGAATATGCGCTTATTGATGATTTTTGCAAGAAAAATGTAGCGCAATATATAACATTGCCCAAACAAAGCGATACTGAGGAACGCCCTACCTTTTCTGATGAAGATATCAAAAAATTAAAAGAAGCTTGGCAAAACGGATCCGAAATAGCAGGCTGTATACTGATTATGATATTTGTAGGTTTGCGAACCGGTGAGCTTCTTAATATTAAAAGCGAAAATGTGCATTTGGATAAATCTATAATGTATGGTGGTATCAAAACAGATAAAGGCAAGAAACGTCCGCTTATCATTATCGACGAAGTGCGAGAAATCGTTGAACATTTTTATAATCAAAATAATGAACAGCTTGTAAAAAATGACCGAAAAGAATTCTACGCAGCCTGGAGTTCTCTCAGAGCAGAGTTAGGCCTACGTGAAGAATTGGTACCGTATTGTGCAAGACACACTTGTGCCACAAGGCTTTCAAACGCTGATGTGCCACCGTCTGTTATTATGGATATACTTGGGCACGACAAATATGATACCACAATGCATTACACTCATAATTATATTGAGCAGCTCAAAAACGGGCTTGAAAAAATCGTGTAAAAATTTATGCTACTACTGACTCATTACTGACATTTGCCGCATATTTCCCGATTTTACACGATATATTCAGCCTCTGCTAAGGGCGTAGGGTGGATAAAACTGCCGCGAGGGTTCGAGTCCCTCCTTCTCCGCCAAGTTCCGAAGACGAAAGTTTTCGGAACTTTTTTATATTATCCGCAAACTTGTTCGCAATTAGTTATAATCTGGCAAAAGAACCCCGCTCACATCTGTGAGCGGTTTAATACATGCTGTATAAAATCATCATTAAGCTTAAGATT
>JAZQJI010000046.1:0-57120 GCA_045541475.1 Oscillospiraceae bacterium | reverse complement strand
ACAGGTCTTGAGATTATTCAAGACCTGTTGGCATATTTAATCAAACAACGGGGCATTAGCGCAGTTGGGAGCGCACCACACTGGCAGTGTGGGGGTCAGGGGTTCGAATCCCCTATGCTCCACCAGCCGCATGAAAGGCGGCACAACATTTTCGGGCATCACTTTGTGGTGCTCGATTTTTGTTTTATCACAAAAAACTTCAAACATCTATTTTGTAGTAATATACAGCATAACAAAAGCGGAATGCATATCACAGCATTCCGCTTTTATAATTTTATTGTTCTTCAACAGGGAATATGGTGATATATCCAACGGAATATCGCGCAATCAATGTTGCGTCCATTGCATTCACCTTACCGTCACCGTTAACATCACCTCTAACGAGAGCGTTATCATCAAGCTCGTAAGTGCCTACTGCATATCTTGCGGCGTAAGTAGCATCAAGAGCGTTTACCTTGCCATCGTTATTTACATCACCAACAATGTAATTTACTGAAGGAGTAGTAGTTGTGGTTGTTGTTGTCGTGGTAGTGGTAGTTGTTGTTGTAGTGGTAGTTGTTGTTTCAGTAATAGCATTCCACTTTTGACAGCTGTGGTTGGTAGGCTCCCACTGTTGAACATTAGCGCCGCTATCAAGAGATGCATATCCAACTTCAACAAGGCAAGCATCGTTTGAAGCGTGACTGATTATACTATAAGAACCGTCCAAATTCTTGGTAAAACGGAACAGCTGAGCGCTATCCTTTGAAGAATATGCAACAATATCAATATTGCTGCCGTTTTCACTGCCTTCAGCCTTAAGTGCATAGTTCATATCCTGGTACGAGCGAATCCAATAATAATTGCCCGAGCCAAATGATTTAAGCATCCACTTCTGGCAATCCGCACCGCTTGAACCCCATTGCTGAACGTTGGTGTTATCAGCCATTGCGCCGTTGGTAATATCCATAACCAAACCGGAGTTAACATTCTCAAATGTGTAAATAACGCTTGTGTTCATTGCACAGCCCGGGTCTGTAACAGCTTCCAAAATCCAATCCTGGCAGGTTGCACCGTTAATAGTCCACTGCTGAACATTTGCACCAGACGCTGTCGATGCATCAGCAATTTCAACAGCCGAAGCCTCTCCTGTTACTCTTGTGCGAATTTTATAGCTGCCATCGCCATTGGCTGTAAGCATAAACTGCTGATTGGTGCCGCCGTTATACTGATATATATCAATATTTGTTCCATCAGCGGTTTTTTTGCCTGCAACATCAAGCACATAGGTTCCACCGTCACCCACTGCAGATACTATGTAATAGTATCCATCGCCTGCGCTGTAAAATTTCCAAATATCGTGAACAGAAGTGCCATCCGTTCCCCACTGTTGTACATTTGCGCCGTTTTCGGCAGCAGCACCTGCCACCTGCATATAAAGACCTGAATTTACATTCTTAATGCGGTACGCCGCACCTTCGTTAAAGCTTGCGGCAACAGCACCATTTGGTGCTTCGGTATATCCCGCACTGGGAACACCCTTTGTAGAAAAGCGAAGATACATCATGTTTGATTTTGATGATTGACATCCGCTGTAAGTTGAACAATAGGTTTTTGCATTTGCAGCAGAAAGCGAAACATAGTTGTAATTTGATGTAGGACGCCATGTGCAATTCTGTGCATAGCCTTGAATTGTGGTTCTGTTACAGCTAACAAATGTCGAGCCCGATTCTGCATACGAGCCGGGATATGTAACTGTATTCCAGTCGCAGATAACATTGCCGCCGTTTTCGTAATAGCAATTTTCTGCAAAGATTTTACAAGCAGTGTGTACAGTGTATGCCATACTGAATTCGTTGACATAGTTGTTAAGAGAATGGAAGTATCCATAACGCATAAGTCCGGGACCTCTTGTAAGAGTTTCGTAAAACTTATTGCTTATAATGGACATACGAGGGAAATTATTGTAATTGTTATAAGAATCGGAATCATCTGCGGGATATCCGAGAATCAAACCGTATTCATGCAATCCAAAGGAACAATCGGACACGGTGCAGTAGTCTGCATCATAACAGCAGGCAAGGAATTTATCCCAATCTTCAAGACCTGTTGAAGCAGTGTTGTAATCAGAATGACCTGTAAAAGTGCAGTGGTCAACCCAAAGATTCTGACCTGAGCCAAAGTATACAACGATTGAATCGTTACCGTTGGATTCAGAATCATGCTGCAGTTCAAAATTCTTAATGATTATATTGTTACCCGTGCCTCTGCTTGATGATGTGCAGAACTGCACGTTGTAAAGTGTATGCGCCGAATAACTACCGATAATGGTTTTGTTGCTGCGAACATATATTCTGCCATCGGGGCAATAGTAACGTCCTGAAGAATCTTTTGTAAGACTTGTTACTCTTATGTTTGACGTTACAACAATGGTGTAAGGCGTATCAGATTCTGCGTAAGATTTTAAATCAGCAAAAGTAGAAACCTCAACCACTTCACCAAACAAACCGCCGATATCAGCTGCTTTTACACTGCCTGTATTATCATTGGAGCAATATCCCGCAAAGCCCTGCAAGCCATCGGCATTAAGCAGCCAAAGCTGATTATCAGCACCGGTATAGGTTGCAAGCGTCATGCCTGAAGAACCCGATGTAAGAGCAAGCGTAGAGTTTGAATAGTTTACAATTTTGTAGTGCAGGTTATTTCCCAATCTATCAGTTGAAACGGGAACAACATACCAATGCTGTGACTGAGCAGATTCGCTGCCGTACATAATTACGCTTGCACCTGCGGAAACGTTATAATTCTGCGGGGTAAGCAATCTGCCCGATTGCGCATTTGTAAGCTTAAAAAAGGTGCCTACCGAGTTTGAGCCTACTCTGTCAAAACGCCATGAGCATGAAAGGTCGTTTCCGAGGGCTTTAAGAGAAAGCGTTGAGCCGTCGGTAGTGCCGTTTTCCGTCAGCACTGTTGAGTTATCCTTTGAAGCAATGTTCATCAGCTGTACGGGATAATCAACCGAAACAGCCTCAACGGGAATTGAAATATCACCGCAGTTAAACATTGGCAACACCCACGTAGCAAGCAATGTCAGCGACATGACAAGAACTTGCACAATTCTTTTGGATTTTTTCACTGTAATTAACCTCCTGAAAAAATTAACATTATAGCAGATAACATCACATTATCATCAATTGTAAACAATTTTATCACACAAATAATATCGAGTCAATGTCAATTCCAATGATTTTACTGTTCTTTTCTGTTGAGTTAAAAAAATCCAAAACGCCTGTGCGAAAAAACTGTCGCACAGGCGTTTTGATTTTGTATATGTATGTTGGATATGCAACTGTTTTCATTTGCACGGCAAAAAACTCACAAAAAATATTAATTTTTCCGTTTTTTCTCACTTATGCACAAAACAGGTAATGTTTGTTTTGTACAAAGCATCGAATTGTGCTTGGGTGCCGCCCTGCAACCGCTAAGGGTTGCGGGGAATACTCAATCTTTCTCGGTCGCAACTTCAATATACCAATTGTCGTTAATTTGTTTTGCACACTCATAATTATACCAATCATTTGCACTGTATACTTCGCCCGAATGAGTGTAAACAATACTAATACCCTTACCCATTGTAGACCAATAACTGTATCGTATATATCTATTGCCAGATTCATCCAAAGTATTATGAACCGCAACGAAATGATGTTCATCAAACAATTCAGACATAACATCCGACAAATCATCACTTACAGTAAAGTCTTCCTGCCTGCTGTAATAATACAATCCGTCTTTCTTCACACAATAGAATCCATCTGTAATGAATATGTCGCCATAATCATATATAGTGCATTTATCGCCATTATCTATCAAAATTTGCGCAGCTTGTTGGAACAAGACGGCATTGTCATTATAAAGCTGAACAGCCTCATCTATTCTTGTTTCGTCTTGTTTGCACGATGTTAGCGTTAACATGTTTACCACTAATGTAGCGATTACTGCAATTATCTTTTTAAATGTGTTTTTCATAAAAATACCACTTTTAAAATTAGGTTAAATAACCGTTGTGTTTTACCCTTCTATTATATAATTAAATCGAAAATGCGAAAAACTCACAAAAAAATATTAATTTTTCCGTTTTTTCTCACTTTTGCACAAAACAGGTAATGTTTGTTTTGTACAAAGCATCGAATTGTGCTTGGGTGCCGCCCCGCAACCATTAATGGTTGCGGGGAAAAAACATCTCATCGATTGTCAACAAAAGTTATCGGTCTAATAACCTTGCCCAAATATTCTTTAGGCCAATTCTTATAATTAAAAATCAAAGTATATTTATCATCATCAACATCAAAATATCCTATTCCCTTATACTCGTCCTCGCCGATAAACAAAACAAAATCATAGGATTCAGCTTCAAACTCAATGTAGAATTCTACTTCTTCGCCGTATTCGGTTATTAAAGTACCGTTAGCAATCTCCATTTCCACATACGGTTCCGGTCTAACGTAATCTTCTGCGACAAATTCCATATTTTCTTTTTCGCAAGTCCAATGGCTGTAAGCACCCGAACTCAAATCAATATTAAAAACAGGAGCATCAATCAACCACATTATTCCCGTATGATAAAAATATGTATTTGTCCACATAAATACAATTAACAGCATGAGCGGCAAAACCATTAGCATAATCCGTATTAATTCGGATATTCTCTTGTTAGATTTCATTGTATTACCTCTTTGTTTTATCCTTATACCATATCGAAAAAAAGATTTCAAAGCTTGAAATGCTAATTTAAATTCTAACTTTACACGAAGAAAGCAATGCCGCAAAATCACTTTTCTTCTAAATAAAATTGTTCCTCGCTCACAAGATTAGTCACGACAACATCGCCAAAATCGCTTCTGAAAACGCTGTATTCCGTACCAACTGAATTTGTTATATAGATTTCATAGCGTTCGGCTTTCCAAGAATAATATACCTCGTCTATCTCGTAATCTTCGCCAAAGTATTCATCGCAATAGGGTGTCAGATCATCCATAGCTTCCTGTTTTTCCCACGGCGTACCAAAAAACATAGTGGTAAAGAATAAAGAAGCAGCAATTACTACAACCGAAATAGATGCTATAACAAATTTCATAAGATAACCTCCTTTAAAATTAGGTTAAATAACCGTTGTGTTTTACCCTTCTATTATATAATTAAATCAAAAATACAAAAACGGCACAAAAAATTTTAAATTTTCCGTTTTTTCTCACTTTTGCACAAAACAGGTAATGTTTGTTTGCGCAGGGGGTGTCGAATTGTGGGTAGGTAATGGCATCTTCTAGTTGACTTCGATATCTCCCATATAAGCTTCTCGTTGCGGATTATTATAATAATTATCTATAAATTCGCTATCAAAAAAAGCATTAAAATCACTTGTTTTTGATATGCTGTTTTCTATCATATCGCTTATTGCGTTCCACAAGAATAGTACTATGTACAACAACGGAAAATATATTATTGCTATTTTCCACCCACCAATTATTGTTAAAACTATGCCTAATACTACCAACTCGAAAGATAGAATCATTTGTTCGAAAAAAGGACCGATTAGAAAAGTATCAACCAACCGACATTTGCGGTAATGTGTCTTAATTTCATTTTCCTGCATAACAGCATTTTTATGAGATTTTACAATTGCATTAGCAGAATTTACAAATAATCTGTCATAATAAGCGTTTGAGCTGATTCGTATTTTTTCACGGTTAATAATAAATATTTCACCATCAAAAACATTGCAAAACAAGTATGACGATTCCAATTTCAAAACATAGGACTTGGATTTCTTCGGCAAATGACTATCACCGCACAGCTTAACTACAATTTGCATTTCACTTCGTTCTGCACAAGTGACAGTTAGTTTTGAATTCGGCTGTATATCTACAAATCCCCCATTATTTACACTTACAAAAACTATGTCATGATAGTTATTAATAAAATTTATAGTTATTATCTCCATCCTCCATTCTTCACGCCATGCGTTTTAGATATAATTCACCACAATTTGTCAAACTGTGGTTGGGTGCCCCCCGCAACCACTAAGGGTTGCGGAGTGGCAAATCAATCCAAATCACAGCTATAAAGCATTTTCACTTCAGGATTATAATTGCTTTGAGAGCCGAACACAAACAGCTTATCGCCCACTATCTCAAAGTAGATATATTTATCCTTGCCTTTTTCAAAGGTACAGATATTTTCAATATTTCCGTTTGTGTCATCGGTATAAACCTTGCTTTCTTCGTAATCAACCACAAGCGCCTTGCCGTTGTGATAGCCAACAATCTGTGCGGTTTCATCGGTTTGCAAAATTTCTTCGTATGTAGTGCTTTCTTCGTTCAGTTTCAACATTACTGAGGATATATGCCAATCCTCTAAAGGCTCGTATGAAGGATCATAATATCCGTCGTTCTGTTCAGCTATGATGATATCGTCTTCAGGATATTGCGCATAAACCACAGTATTATTTGAATAGCTTTTTTCAAATTCAGTTTTGGATACTCTCATGTCACTTGTAATGGAAAACGTACCCGTTATATCCATATCCGAAAAGTAAATTGTGCCGCTATTATCAACATCAAGACAACTTGCAAACTCTGCCGAAATTGCACCGCACAAATAAATATCCTGCGCATAAACCGAAGCCTTTATATTTGCGTTAGACACCAATGCAAATACACGGTGCGGTCCGATATCAACATACGAAGCATAACCATACGCCGATGACATATCACCTGCAATTTCGCAATAATTTCCCGAATTGCATTGTTCATTTATAAGGTCGTTAACGCTGTGTATTTCATTGGCGGCAATATCATAGTAATCACAAAAATTCCCCATAACAGTACCATCGTTAACGTACTTAAAAAACACATACTCATCATCGCCGCAAATTTCGCTGACATTGCCTATTTCAAATACCTGCTGTTCTTCGCCATCAAAGTCAAGCAGGGTTACATCATTTTCGCTTGCGGCAAAAACATAGCTTGAATTTGCAAAAATCCGTGTGACAGTTTTATCATCAAAGAACTTTTCGCCGGATTCGTACAAAACGCCTTCGGATACATAATAGTAATTTTCACCATTAAAGGCGGCAAAATCATCGCTTGGAAGAAAGCACCTGTACAAGCCCAAGGCGTGCTTAATATTCTCGCATGAGCAAAGCGATGTTGTCATAACAGCGCATAAAGTAAGTGCAGTAATTTTCTTTTTCATGATAAGTACCTCCATTTTATCAAATTTTCACAGCGGATAATCAACCAACAATATCAAAAGATTGAACCATTTGCGGATATTCCCATTCCGTTTCTTTATCTGTATAATTTACAAACACATAAACCTTACTTTCCGAAGATGAAAAGAATATCTGCTTCTCGTCAATATCTTCGTCAAGGGCGCCGATTTCCGTCACCGTATCATCGGCAATGTTTTTTGTATAAAGCTTTTTTTCGTTGCCGTCGATATAAACAACAGTTTCACCAACGATTTTTATTATCTGCTCATGCTTTTCAAATTCGCATACAATATCAAAATCCTCTGTTTCAGGATTATATTTCAGAACATAGTCTTCGTTCTTATAGCCGATTTTCGGCTCCAAAGAATCCTCATGACCGTTAAGTGCGATATAATCACCCTCAATATCAGCTACAATTCCGTTAAAATCTGTGTCGATTATAGAATAATCGTCAACAAAATATCTGTATTGTTCAAGCCCGCATCCTCTTTTTAAACAATAATAGTTTCCTGCATCTGCATATACCGCAACAGACGGCGTTTTGCTCGAATTTGATATGATATCACAATTACCGTAATCTTCGTAAAATACTGTAAAATCACCAAGCTGAAAGCTATACGCACCGACAAGACCGTTGTCGTATTTATATTCAGTAATTTCATTCCCAAAGGTGTTTACCACAATAGTTTTGTTATAATGATGCTCTAACAAACCATAAAGTTTGTTTTCAGAAACGCTTATCACGTCGCTATTCTGCACAAAAACATATTCATCATCACCGAAAATATTTCCGCATAAAGCAGAACCTAATTCATTTAGTGTGTATTCCTGCGCAAGCTGGCCCATATTATCCACAAAAACTATTTTATTTTCCACACTAAGGTAAACACCTGAGCTGTTGACAAAAACCGCATTGAAATACTCGCCTTCAAAAAACGCCTGCGAATTTTTGTAAAGCGTTCCGCCGTTTTTGTCGTTTGTTATGTAATAGACATCATCTCCGTAAGTGCAAACATAATTATCCGTTGTCATGTATATTTCAGAATAATAGGCTTTTTCAAAGAGATAGCATGAGCAAAGCGATGCTGTCATAACAGCGCATAAAGTAAGTACAGCAATTTTCTTTTTCATGATAAGTATCTCCTTTAAAATTAGGTTAAATAACCGTTGTGTTTTCTCCTTCTATTATATAATTAAATCGAAAATGCGAAAAACTCACAAAAAATTTTAAATTTTCTGTTTTTCTCTGTTTTGCACAAAGCAAGCGGCACCTATTTGTGCGGGGGTGTTGAATTGTGGGTGGGGTTGTTATACTTCAGTTTTGAACAAAAGTTCTGTTGTTGTATTATCCCCCTTTGCCTTTGTATAGATTAACACAACATTTTCAATCATTTCAAAGCAAATAATATCACTGTAATCGTCAAGATTGTATAATACAGCTTTATCATTTAGTGAAAAATCGCACGAATAAATCTCACCGTTTTCCAAATCGCACAGCACCAAAACATCACCATAAGAGCCAATTAATTGAGTGCCCGATTCGGTTTTGAATATCTCATCATACTCCCTTGTTTCGCAATTATACTGTAACAGATAATCCTCTTCATGATATTTCGCTGTTGTTCTGCTTGCTGTTTCTGCTATACCGCTGTTTACACTAACAATAATTCGTCCTTTTGAAATATCATCGCTCATCGGCAGTGCATACTCTGCAAATTCACTACTAAGGCGCTCGTAATTACCGTCTTTGTCAATAGCATATACTGCCCCTGTGGATAAATATGTTACCGTGTCATCATATACATCGAGTATCATTATATCTTCTTGAAGCAAAGCAGAGCATGACCTTTCCTTCGTTGTTCTGTTATACAAATACACTTCATAAAGCCTTTCGTTATAATGGTAGCCATAAGGTGTAATGCATAATACTGTCCAATCACCTATATCAAGCGTAAGCGCATACTGCGAACCTATCTCATACAGATTATCAGTCATTGCCAATTCGTCCGCAAGCTTATTAACCTCTAAAACTTCATCTTTTGCTATATCATAAACATCGCAGGAATAATCGATAGACGCTCCGCCTCTTCTGTGATAATAGTAGAAGAAAACAAATTCATCATCACCATACATACGTTCAACATTTGAAATATCAAATGTTTTAACATTTTCACCTAGCGTATCAAACACATACACTTTCTCGCTATCAGCTGCAAAAACATTGCTTGTATTTGCAAACACGGTACAAAAATTGCCGTTTTCAACAAATGTTGCGTCAGTGCTTTGCCCGCATTTCAATATATCCCCATCCGAAAGATAATAAATGTCACTATTCATGTTTGTCGAATGATCAGCCGTTAGATAGTATTCGGGGCGTCGGCTATCAAAAATCACATCATCAATCATTTCACAGGAAGACAGCAGAATTGTGAACGCCATTAACAATGATAACAATACTATTTTCTTTTTCATGATAAGCACCTCCGAAATGATATTAAGCTTCCACTTTTCCTTATAATGATTTTATCACAAAAAATATATAGTTTCAACAACACAAAGGTTACAGATTGCACAACAGCGAAACGGTTTTGTAAATTCTAAAGCAGTAATTTTCATTTTTTTGTAAGATATTTTGCAACAAGCGCACAAATATGCTATAATAAGTAGCAACAACAATAATCAAGGCGGAGGTCGGCATGAAAAAAATCACCGTTGGCATAATGGCACATGTAGATTCGGGAAAAACAACCCTTGCAGAAGCTTTGCTTTACAAAACGGGCGTTATTCGCCAAATGGGAAGAGTGGACCACGGCAACACATGGCTGGATACTGACAAAATAGAAAAAAGCCGAGGCATAACTATATTTTCACACCAGGCAAGCATTACAATAGGCAACACCGAAGTTACTTTGCTCGATACCCCCGGTCACGTGGATTTTTCTGCCGAAACAGAACGCACCATGCAGGTGCTTGATTATGCCGTACTTGTTATCAGCGGTATTGACGGTGTACAAAGCCACACACGCACTTTATGGAATTTACTTGGCAGATATAATATACCCACCCTTATTTTTGTCAACAAAATGGATGCCACAGAGCTGACCCAAAAGGCTATTTTGCAAAATTTGCAGAATAAGCTTTCGGCAGATTGCGTTGATTTTACCGATGATGAAGAAACCATTAGCGAAGCCGCCGCAACCTGCAGCGAATTGTTGATGGAAACTTTTTTGGCAAATGGTTTCCTTACAGAAAGTGACCTTAGCGAAGCGATATCAAAAAGAGAGATATTCCCCTGCTGTTTTGGCTCTGCACGCAAATTTAATGGTATTCAAACGCTTTTAACTCTGTTGGAACGATATACCGTTCATCCGCGATACAGTAAAGATTTTGGAGCAAGAGTTTTTAAGATTTCGACCGATGCAAAAGGCAATCGCCTTACTTTTTTAAAGCTTAAGGGCGGCATGATTAAGAATCGTGATGAACTTGTTTATATCGGAGCTGATAATCAAAAATACACTGAAAAAATCAGCGGAATCCGCTTTTATTCGGGCGTAAAATATCGCACGGCAGAGCAAGCCGAAAACGGTGATGTTTGTGCTGTAACGGGGCTTTCTTCCGCTTATGCAGGGCAAGGCATGGGCTGTGTGCAGGATTTTACCCAAAGTATTTTACGCCCCGTAATGCGATATAGGGCAATTTTGCCTCAGGATATGCTGCCAAGCGATGCTTTGAAGCATTTCAGAATATTGGAAGAAGAAGACCCGCAGCTGAATGTGTTGTGGAACGAACAACTGCAAGCGATTTTCGTTCAGCTGATGGGCAAGGTACAGCTTGAGGTACTTACACAGCGCATTTCTGAGCGTTTTGGTTATGACGTATCTTTTGACAGCGGCAGTGTGACTTATCTTGAAACAATTTCAGACACGGTTGAAGGCGTGGGACATTACGAACCGCTGCGCCATTATGCAGAAGTGCATATTCAGTTATCACCCTTGCCGGCAGGCAGCGGTTTGCAGTGGGAATCACGATGCAGTGAAGATGAATTAAGCAGAAACTGGCAAAGGCTTATTCTCACCCACATCGAAGAAAAGCAACATATCGGCGTGCTTACAGGCTCGCCTATTACCGATATGAAGCTAACACTGGTTTCAGGCAAGGCACACTTAAAGCATACCGAAGGCGGAGATTTTCGCCAAGCTACCTATCGTGCAATCAGGCAAGGACTTGCAAGTGCGCAAAGCGTTTTGCTTGAGCCTTACTACGATTTTTTATTAACATTACCGCAGGATTGCTTAGGTCGTGCTATGCACGATATACAGATGAAAAACGGTAAATTTCAAGCGCCGCAGTTAGAAAACGGACAGGCTGTGCTAATAGGCAGTGCACCCGTTGCTGAAATGGCTGACTATGCCGCTGAAGTGATGAGCTACACAAAAGGTCAGGGTGTATTGAGCCTTACCGTTTCGGGATATCAACCATGCCACAACACCGAAGAGGTTTTGGCGCAAATCGGCTATAATTTTGAAAGCGATTTGGAAAACTCACCCGATTCGGTTTTTTGCTCACATGGGGCAGGCTTTACTGTGCCATGGTTTGAAGTGCCGCAGTATATGCACCTGCCGTATGCATCGGAGCGGCTAAAAAGCATTGAGGAAGAACTGCCGCCGATACCGAGAATTTCTGACCGCACTAATGCCAGCGATGAAGAACTTATGGCAATTTATGAGCGCACCTATGGAAAAATAAACCGTGACGAAAGAAAAGCCATGAGACGTGACCGCCGTGAAGAATCGGCACAGTATTATAAATCACGGGCAAAGAGATATAACAACGGACCTGAATACCTTTTGGTTGACGGATACAACATTATTTACGCATGGGAAGATTTGAGAAAAACAGCCCAGGATAATCTTGATTTAGCAAGAAGTAAGCTAATAAACAGGCTTACAAATTATCAAGGATTAAAAAACTGCAATATAATTATTGTTTTTGACGCTTACAGGGTAAAAGGCAAGGACAGAACGATTGAACAGCACGGAAAGCTTCACGTAGTTTACACCAAGGAAGCCGAAACTGCCGACAGCTATATCGAGCAGGTATCGCACACATTGGCTAAGGAATACCGTGTGAGAGTTGCCACCTCTGACGGTCTTGAGCAGATAATCGTTCTCGGCAACGGCGCTCACCGAGTATCAGCGCAGGAATTGCTTGCGGAGGTTAATTACGCCGAAAGCGATATGCTGAAATTTTTGGAAAAACAAAAAACCGAGAACAAAAACACCGCTCCAAAGCTTAAGGACAATACAAACTGATATTTCAGTTATTCTGTTTTTTTGATAGTATATACAACAAAACAACCTGAGAAGAGATTAAATCTTCTCAGGTTGTTTCATACTCTTTAAATGTATCCTATTCGTTCTTGCCTCTCACAGCGTAGTCTTCCTCAATCTGTTTCTTCCACTCCGCGCCAACAGGTCTTGACTCACGAAAAGCACTGATTGTTTGGCTCATTACTTTATAATTCAGTGCTGTGCCTTCACTGTCGCACTTATACTTAACTGCGCGGTCTGCTCCAATGCCAAAGCTTTTTGCAGTTGCAACCGCATCAATATTTGCACCCAGAAACAAAAACTCCCAGCCGTATCTTTTTTTCTGACGCTCTATCATCTTCTTGATTTTATCATAATCATAAAATCTGCTTGCATTTTCCATTCCGTCCGTAGTGATTACAAAAATAGTATGTTCGGGAACATCTTCGTTGCGTGAATATTTATGAATATTTCCTATGTGGTGAATTGCTCCGCCAATTGCATCAAGCAAAGCTGTACAACCTCTTACCGTATAATCCCTGTCTGTCATCTTGGGGATATCGCCGAGCTTTACACGGTCGTGCAGAACCTCGCTCACGTCATCAAAAAGCACAGTCGATACATAGCAACCGCCGTCCTGTTTCTTCTGCTTTTCGATCATAGAGTTGAAACCGCCGATGGTATCGCTCTCCAACCCTGACATTGAGCCGCTTCTGTCCAGAATAAATACAAGTTCAGTCAAATCCTTTTTCATAAAAATATCCTCCTAAAAATGGTTATTTGGTATTGATTTACCTTACAATCATATTATAGAGGATATTTATACCGTTTTGGTCGCATAGCAAGCGACAATTATTTATTTAGCATTTCTGCCCATTGATTCTCCTTAAACCCAACAAGAACAAAATCATCGCCTATAAGCAGCGGTCTTTTAACAAGCATGCCGTCAGTTGCAAGCAATTCAATCATCTGAGCATCGTTCATATCGGGTAGTTTAGTTTTAAGTTCCATTGATTTGTATAAAAGTCCGCTTGTGTTAAAAAACTTCTTTAACGGAAGGCGGCTTTTATCGTGCCATTGCGTCAATTCATCAACAGTTGGATTATCTGTCTTTATGTCACGCAGAGTATAATCAATTTTATTATCATCAAGCCATTTTTTAGCTTTAAGGCAAGTTGTACATTTTGGATAGCATATAAATTTTACCACAACCTACTCCCCCTTTTTACTCAAATCACTCACATACTTCAATTAAAAAGCTGACCGGTCTGAAACCGTCGTTGCAAGATATCATTGCAGACTTTTTATTTTTCATCCAACCGTCATAAATATCCTCGCCGCCGTAAGCAAGCGTCATAACAAACGGTGAAATACTTTGCCATGCACTGTCACAAAAGTCTTGCGGTTTTTGCCAGCCTTCGCAAAAAAACACCTGACCTTCATCCAAATCGCAAGCGTGTTCTATCGGGTTTTCGTATTTTTCAATCAAATCATCATATCGCGCTTTGCGCATAACTGTTATTTTGATTTTTTTCATATTTCACGCTCCCAAAAGACTTTGGTCAAAAGCAAACAATGCCTCGTTAATTTCGTGTATATCATATTTACCCTTGGAGATAAAGTATTCAATAATAATATCAAACTTATTGCTGTGAGAAAGAGCAAACCCTGCTTTTTTGAGCATATCCTGCGCTTCTTCAAGCGGCAATTCAAGAGAAATTGCAAAAGCTATAACTGTTGGTTTTGAAGGCTTATAATTAACATCGCTGCGGATTTTTGAAAACAGTTTGCGGTCGATATTTGCCTTTTTATAGCACTGTGCATCGGTCATTCCCTTCTCATCAATCTTGCGCAAAAGCATCTGCGAAAAGCTTTCATCAAGCGTAGCAAGATTATTGATAAGTGTGCCTGAAAAGTTTGACATTTCGCTGAGGATAACAGGTGCATCACAATTGCAACTACACTCGCTTTCAAACGCTTTTGATGCTCTGAATCTTCGTTCCCAGCGTTTTTCAGCGTGTGCCGCAGCATAGTTATCATCAATATATTCTGTAATATCGGCAAATAGCTTTTCACCTATATTATACGATGCTTTATCAAAAATAACAATATATACAGTCATTTCGTTTTCAAGCAAAAAGTCACCGATAACATCTATTGCAACCTTTAGCGCCTTATCCTTTGGATAACCGTATACACCCGAGGAAATCAATGGAAATGCAACGGAATTACATTTATATTCCTTTGCAAGTGCCAGCGATTTGCGATAGCAAGAAACAAGTTTTTCTTTTTCGCCGTCGTTTCCGCCATGCCATATCGGCCCGACTGTATGTATTACATATTTGCACAAAAGCTTATATCCTTTTGTAATTTTGGCCTCGCCCGTTTTGCAGCCGCCTAAGGTTTTACATTCTTCAAGCAGTTGCGCGCCTGCAGCCTTGTGAATAGCCCCATCAACACCGCCGCCGCCAAGCAAGCTTGTATTGGCTGCGTTGACTATCGCATCAGTTTCCATTTTGGTTATATCCTGTCTGATAATGTGCAATGGCATAGTATTCCCTCCCATTTATATTTAAACAAATTATAGCATACTGCAATTAAAATAACTACAACAAACAATTTTTCGGCACATTTTTACGGCTGATATTATAGTTTAATTATATCACAATTCTCTTATTTTTTCAATGATGTTATGTACATTTTCTTATTTTAGTTACTGCCATCTTTATAGTTACATAAACACAAAATGTAAGCTTTAATTTTATGCAAATTTCACCCTTGAAAAAATGCTTGCCTTGTGGTAATATGATTTTAACAGTGATTTTTTGTAAAAAGCGTGGTGAAAAAGATGTTATCGGCATTTCTTGCAATGATAGACAGCGAAAGCGGAAAGACAAAGTTTAGACAAATATATGAAAAATACAAAAGCAGGGTATACAATCTGGCATATAAGTACTTAAACGACCGACAGTATGCTGAAGACGCCACTCAAGAAACCTTCTTCAGAATTGCCAAAAATATTGAAGATTATCACGATATTGATTCGGATGAAACTGATAGATATGTTTACGTTACTGCAAGATATGCTGCAATATACATATACAACAAATACAATAAGGTTGAAGAAAACTTATTGCCCGACCATACAGAAATAGTTGATGTACAAGCTTCGGATACTTCGGCAGATGATATTGTTGATGCAATAAAAGGATTGGGCAGCAAATATTCCGATGTTTTGTTGTTAAAGTACAAATTTGGTTATTCAGTGCAAGAAATATCTGAAATTTTAGGTCTATCTGAAGATACAGTTAGGGGCAGATTGAGCAGAGGCAGAAAAATGCTTGCAAATAATTATTGCTTAGATACTTAGTTGTTTACAGTGCACAAATCAGCGTTTGGTTTTTTGTGCAAAAGGCAGAAAGTAAATAAACTTTCTGCCTTTTTGTGATTTTTTGCGATTTTCGATTTAATCATATAGTAGAAGGAAATATTTAGGAGGTATAATTCTATGAATATTGAAGAATTTGACTATATGATTGCTAATGCTTTAAAAGACGTACCTATATCCGATATATATGACGAAAATTTTGATAGCACACCCGCAACAATCAGCCGCAAAACCGACAAGTACATAAAAAAACTCAGCAAAACAATGTTTTGTTCACCTAAGCCTGAAAAGCGCAGACGACGTTTTGCAATGCGTTATGTCGCGGTGGCACTTATTGGGGCAAGTGTTTTAACTGTTGGCACCCATGCGTATCGCTCAAAATACAGTTTTACTATGGGTGATGCTAAAATGGAAGAAATCTCCATTCAGCCAAGTGCTGATGATAAAACAAGTATTGAAGAAGTGTATGAGCTTACATATAATTTGGACGGGTATAAATTAACAAGCTATTCTGAACGCAAATCAGGCGTTAGCACATGTTACGAAAAAGGAACGCATTTGATTGATTTTTCGCAATGTTTAATCAGCAGCGATGATAGATATGTAGATACTGAAGATGCCATTGTTCAGACAATTGCAATAAATGGCGAAGAAGCGATTTATATAGATCCTACTGATGAATATGGCGATACACAAATGTTGATATGGACTTATGACGGATATGAATTTTTCTTGCTCGCAGACACAGAACCAGGCAAACGAGAATTTTCAAAGGAACAAGTGATTGAAATGGCAGAGTCAATTGAAATAAAAGACTGAAAAATGGATGGTTAAATTTATGGATAAAATCAGAATTATTGAGATAATTAATTTGTGACCACCATATTACTAATGCAAAAGCTGCTTTTGATACAACATGTATCAAAAGCAGCTTTAATTAATGTTGATGTTTAATAACAGTTTTAGGCAAGCAGATTATTTTATCTTTACAAGTTTTATGTTTTTCAATGTAACATTGTAATAATCAAGACCGCCTATCTGGAATACTATTGCGGCAGCGTCATCGCTGGCGTTTACTGCAAATTCTGCCACATAAGTCTGTGATGCAGATGTTCCGCTAATTGTATCGCTGAAATACACATCATCACCACGTACCAATACGGGTACTTCCTTATCCAAAGAAGTTGTGTATTCAAATGAAAGACGGTATTCACCGCCTTCTTTCAGGGTTATTCCCGAAAGACGAGCTTCAATTGCACTCGGATCAGCACCGCCGATAACCATATTTATCCAGAAAGATTTATCATAGCCGACATAGTGCGCAGCGTTTGCGCCGCTATTCTCATCAATAATCATTTCGTAGGTTGCATCAACAGCCATATCAAGACCAATCTGACTTGATTCCATGCCAAGTGCCTGGCAAATCTTATCTGCCAAGACGTAAGCGCTGTTTTGCTGTGTTGTTTGCGTGGGGTGCCAATCAGAGCCATAGCCATCAGATTGAGTTTGTGTTATAGATTCATAATACATTATGCGCTGTTCGCCCGTATCAGTTTTAAACTGTTCCACAGCCTGCTCTATAAGCGGACAAATACTGTCATTACCACCCATTGTTCCAAGCGTGCAAATAATATACGCATCAGGATTATTATTGCGTACGGTAGTTAAAAAATCAATATAGCCCTGAATAAATTCAGCATTGCGGTTTTCGGTATCGGCAGTTACGTAATTAATATCATTTGTACCAAGATTAATTACAACAACATCATTAGTAACAGCTGAAAAATCCCAATTCTCCGCATAATGCTTGCTGGTGATTTCGTAATAATCGGGAATAAGGGAATCAGCATTCTTATCACCTGAAGAATATCCCGAAACAATGCCATGACCGCTGTAAGCACATACGCTGTAATCAGCACCAAGCTGTTGCGCGGTTAAATACGCATAAGATTTTGTAAAGTTTTCTGTGGTTGTCTTAAAACTTTCAGAAGAAGAAGCACCTTCAACGCCGTAAGCGCAGGTGATGGAATCTCCGATAAATTCAATTCGCAAATCATTTGCGGCAACGGGTTTTACGGGAACAGCCGCTGATGAGCTGACATTGATACTTTTAACACCAACACCGCCGTACATAGCTTCGGAAAGCAAAATCACCTTAACCTTTGCCGTTTTTGAAGTATCACCCTGCCAAAGTGATACTGTAAGGCTTTCAGTTGAAAGAGTGGTATCAGTAAGCAGTTCATCATCTACATAAATTGCATATCTCGGACGATAATCAGCACCTGAATTTATACCTATATTTCCTGCAAGTTCAATTTCCGCACTGTTTGCAGTAACAATAAATTCGGTTGCCGAGCCGCTTTGCGCCAACCATGTTACGTCATTGTCAATGCTATATCTGCCCTGTAGCTTGACATAGCTTGATGTTGCGGCATAGCTTGATTCAGTCACTACGCCGATATTGGCATTTGCATCTGCTAATATCTGATTTTTAATGCCATGCAAATCAACAACGTTAACAGTACCGTCGCCGTTGATATCATCTGCATCTGAAAGTGCATCAAGATTGTACAAAGCTTTTTTCAAGTCTGCAACATCTGAAACAGAATACTGATAAGCCGATACCGCCGCTGAAGTCATCATCAGTGATACAATAGACAACGCAGAAATGACAGAAAGCTTTTTTGATAGTTTCATATTTATATCCTCCCTTTTAAATTTATTACCCTTATCAATATAGCACATTTTCCAAAAAAATGCAATGTAATTTATATTTATTTAAAAACTTGCATTTATTGCTGTATTGTGATATTATTTAAATGTTGCGAATAATTGAAATATGCATAAACGATATAATATGAATTTTTATATTAAAATCTTGCTTTTCTGCAAAACCGCCAATACAGATACAAAAAGATTTGCATAAATAATTAATAAATACATAATTGAGGTAAAATATATATGATGATGTACATAGATCCCGGAACGGGAAGCATGCTGTTTACAGTACTTTTGGGCATTATAGGTGCCGCTGTTTATTCCATTCGTATGTTTATTATGAAGCTGCGTGTAAAGCTAAGCGGCGGTAAGGTTAAAATGAATGACAACAAAATACCTTACGTTATTTTTTCTGATAACAAAAGATATTGGACAGTTTTTGAACCAATTTGCCGAGAAATGAGCAAGCGCGGCAAAGATATTGTGTATCTCACCGCTTCAGAAGACGACCCTGCGCTTAAATGCGAGTATCCTCATATAAAGGCAGAATATATCGGCAGCGGCAACAAAATATACGCCAGACTTAATTGTCTTAATGCGGATATCGTACTTTCTACTACACCCGGACTTGACGTTTATCAGTGGAAACGCTCCAGAGAAGTACGCTGGTACGTGCACATTCCTCACGCCGCAAGCGAAATAATACTTTACCGTATGTTTGGTATTGATTATTACGATGCCATTCTTCTTTCGGGCGAATATCAGGCAAATGATATTCGCGAGCTTGAAAAACTGCGTAATTTGCCCGAAAAAGAGCTTTACAAAATCGGTATACCTTATATGGACGAAATGGCGGCACGTCTTGAAAAAGAAGGAGATGCGCCTGCACACGAACGCACAGTTCTTCTTGCACCATCATGGGGACCGAGTGCGCTTTTTGGAGTATACGGCGGCAAAATTATTGATGTACTGCTGCAAACGGGATATCACGTCATTGTTCGTCCGCACCCGCAATCGTTCACTTCTGAAAAAGATATGATAGAAAAGCTGATGAAGGATTATCCTGAAAGCGAAAAGCTTGAATGGAACAGAGACACTGATAACTTTGACGTTCTGCGCCGTTCCGATATTCTTATTTCAGATTTTTCGGGTGTAATTTTTGATTTTACACTTGTTTATGATAAACCAGTAATCTATACCGACCCAAACTTTGACCTTGCGCCATACGATGCATGGTGGCTGAAAAAACCGCTTTGGACTGTTTCTGCGCTGCCCAGAATTGGTTGCAAGCTTGACGACAAAAATATAAAAAATCTTAAAGAATTAATTGACGAATGTCTTACAGACCCGAAATATGCAAAGGGCAGACAGGAAGTAAAGTCTGAAACATGGGAACATTTTTCTCAAGGTGCTGTGCGCACAGCTGATTATCTGATAAATAAATATGAAGAGCTTAAAAGCGAAGGAGAGGTGAAGTAGAATGTCGTTTTTTTCTATATTGGAAACGCTTTTAATCGGCCCGTTAAAGCTGATATTTGAAATAATTTTTCAGGTTGCATACGAATTTGTCTGCAATCCCGGAATTGCCATCATTCTGCTCAGCCTTTCGATGAATATCCTCGTGTTGCCGCTTTATCGCCGTGCAGATGCCATGCAGGAGCAGGCAAGAGATATCGAAGATAAGCTTCGCGACGGCGTTACGCACATCAAAAAAACCTTTTCAGGCGACGAACGCATGATGATGCTGCAAGCATATTATCGTCAGAACAATTACAATCCTGCAAATGTATTAAAAGGCTCGATTTCTCTGCTATTGGAAATTCCTTTCTTCATGGCAGCATATCAGTTCCTTTCGCATTTAAGCACGTTGGAAGGCGTTCCATTTGGGCCAATTAAAAACCTGGGCGCACCCGACGCCCTTTTGACAATCGGCGGATTTACTATAAATATGCTGCCCGTTTTAATGACGCTTATCAACATCATTTCAAGCGCTATATATCTTAAAGGGTTCCCTTTAAAGACAAAAATTCAGCTTTACGGCATGGCTTTATTCTTCCTTGTTTTTCTTTACACCTCACCTGCCGGACTTGTTTTTTACTGGACATTAAACAATGTATTTTCGCTTGTTAAAAATATCTTTTACAAGCTTAAAAATCCCCAAAAGGTGCTTATGATACTTGCTTCCATCATCGGAGCGGGCGCCTTGTTAACATCACTTGTTGCATCAAAAATAATCGCGGACGACTGGAAATACCTGCTTATAATAATAGGTGTTATTCTTCAGCTGCCTATAATAATACATTTTGTTAAATCAAAACTTTCTTTCAAATCTTGTGCAACACAAACAACTACAAACAAAAAGCTTTTTGTTGCAGCAGGCGTTTTCCTGACTGTATTTACAGGTTTGCTTATCCCCTCAAACTTCATTGCGGCTTCTCCGCAGGAATATGTTGACGTAACATATTTCCATCACCCGCTTTGGTATGTTGTAAGTTCTGTTTGCCTTGCTGCAGGAACATTTCTTTTATGGCTTGGCGTTTTTTACTGGCTGGCAAGCGACAAAATCAAGGTTGTTTTTGAACGCATAATGTGGATTTTATGCGGTGTTGCCACTGTAAACTATATGTTTTTTGGCACAGATCTTGGTATTATCTCTGCCGATTTACAATATGAAAACGGTTTGAATTTTTCTATTCCCGAACAGATTAAAAATATATTGATAATAACTGTTTTAATTATAATATTGCTTATAATTATAATCAAATGGGCAAAAGCTTCACAAGCAATACTGCTGACAGCTACCATAGCTTTAACGCTTATGTCGGGAATGAATATAATTACAGTTAAAAAATCTGTTGATGAAATTAAAGTTCAGGAAAACATATACGAAACTGAAAACGCACCGCATTTTGAATTGAGCAAAGAGGGCAACAACGTTGTTGTTATTATGCTGGATAGAGCTATGGGAGAATATATCCCCTACTTGTTTAACGAAAATGAGGAATTAGAAGAAAAATTCGACGGCTTCACTTACTATTCAAATGCCATATCTTTTGGCGGACACACAAACATGGGTGTGCCGGCACTAATGGGCGGTTATGAATACACACCTGTTGAAATAAACAAGCGTGATAGAGAATCGCTAAAAAGTAAGCACAACGAATCGCTAAAGGTAATGCCTGTTCTGTTTTCTGATAACGGATATAATGTAACCGTGTGCGATGCACCTTACGCTAACTATCAGTGGATTCCTGATATGTCTATTTATGACGAATACCCTGAAATTAACACTTACATCACGAAGGGTTATTTCGGCAATACCGAGATGAAACAGCAGACAATACAAAACAACTACCGCAATTTCTTCTGTTTTAGTCTTATGAAATCAGCCCCGCTATTCATGCAATTTGGCATATACAGCGGCGGCGATTACAACATGGCTTACAATAATGCAAACGCTACTGCACAAAACCGCAACGGAATATCAGTTTCCACAGGGTTAAGCAAAGCGTTTATGGAGCCTTACGACGCGTTGCGCAATTTAAATACAATGACTGATATTTCAAACGGCACTGAAGATAATTTTGTTTTCTTCTACAACGACACTACTCATGAACCAATGTTGCTTAAAGAACCTGAGTACAAACCCGCATTTCACGTTGACAATACCAAATACGATGCTGAAAACAAGGACAGATTTACCGTGGACGGCAAAACCATAAACATAACTACGGATAAGCAAATGATTCACTACCAAACCAATATGGCAACACTTATGCAGATTGGAGAATGGTTGGATTATCTTCGTGAAAGCGACGTTTACGATAACACAAGAATCATCATTGTAGCTGATCACGGATACTACCTTTATCAGACAGAAATTCTGGATCATTCTGAAAACGGCGTAAGAGAGGTAGATATTAGCAATTATTTCCCGTTGATGATGGTTAAGGATTTTAACAGCACGGGCTTTAAGACATCGGACGAATTTATGACCAATGCCGATGTTCCCACAATTGCAACCGAGGGAATTATCGAAAACCCTATAAATCCCTTTACTAACAACCCTATAAACAGCGATGAAAAAACTGCTCACGACCAGTTTATTATGACATCGCATGATTGGAGAACAACTAACAACAACGGTAATACTTTCTCAGCAACCGGTTGGGCTGTTGTTACCAATAATATTTGGGATAGAAACGATTGGCAATTTATTGATAAAGAAGTTGTATTAAAAGAACACGAAATTCATTAATGAAGGATATAAAAATGGGATATAAAGTCGATAATGCTGTTATTATGGCAGCAGGTACAGCTAGCCGCTTTGCTCCGCTTTCGCACGAAAAGCCAAAGGCTTTGATAGAAGTAAAAGGCGAAGTTTTAATAGAACGCCAAATCCGCCAATTGCAGCAAGCGGGTATTAATGAAATAATTGTTGTTGTAGGCTACAAAAAAGAACAGTTTGAATATCTGCGCGAAAAATTTGGCATAGAGATAGTTGAAAACAACGATTATCTTTGCAGAAACAACAACGCAAGCATTTATGCAGTTAAGGAAAGATTGCGTAATACGTATATCTGTTCTTCAGATAATTATTTTTCTGAAAATCCGTTTGAAAATGTTGTTGATGATTCATATTATGCGGCGGTTTATGCTAATGGCGAAACAAAAGAGTGGTGCATGACACAGGACGATAACGGATATATCAACAGCGTAACCATTGGCGGCAACAACGCTTGGTATATGCTGGGGCACACCTTTTGGAGTGAGGATTTCAGCAGTAGCTTTTTGAAAATTCTTGAAGAAATATATGAACTGCCCGAAACGGCTGATTTGCTTTGGGAATCCATATATATGCGCCACCTTCACATACTTAAAATGAAAATGCGCAAATACAGCGATGATGTTATTTTTGAGTTTGACACACTTGACGAGTTGCGCACTTTTGACAAAAGCTATGTTGAAGATACTCGTTCTGCCATACTAAAAAGTATTGCTAAGAAATTGAACTGCTCAGAAGCTGATATTGTGAATGTGAATGCCTACAAAACCGATAACAACGCAGCAGCAGGTATGGTATTTGAAGCTAACGGAAAAGAATATAGATATATTTACGAAAATTATGAACTGAAGGAGATTTGAATTATGAGAGAAATAGTACAAAATGATCTTGTGCAGATCAGCAAACTGCTTAGCGATGTTCTGAATGTTGATTCGTATAAATCCATTGAAAGAATGGGCGGACTTACAAACCATACATACCATGTAACGCTTGAAAATGATGCAGAATACGTTGTGCGCATACCGGGTGAAGGTACCGAGCAGATGATTAACCGCAACAATGAAATGATAAGCACAAAGCTTGCCTGCGAGCTTGGCGTTGATGCAAAAATGCTTTATTTCGGTAAGGACGGTTCAAAAATTACAGAATACATACCCAACGCTATAACCATGTGCAGCGAAACTTTACACGATGAAAAGCATATTTATCAGATAGCGGAAATTTTCAAAAAAATGCATAACTGCGGTGTAAATACAGGCGTGCCGTTTGAGGTTTTTGATATGGCGGCAGAATACGAAAGTATCATATCAGATATGAATGTTGCCATGTTTGAGGATTATGCCGAAAACAAAGCAAAAGTAATGCAGATAAAATCGCAGATTGATGAAGCTGTAAATGCGCCCAAGGTGCCCTGCCATAATGATTCGCTGTGCGAAAACTGGGTAATCGGCAATGGCAGAATGTACCTTATTGATTGGGAATATGCAGGCATGAACGACGGCATGTGGGATGTAGCTGATGTATCCATTGAAGCAGGCTTTGATGAAAATCACGATGTGCTGCTTTTAACGGCTTACCTAGGAAAAGAACCCACTGTTACAGACAAGCAGCATTTTCTTGCAAGCAAGATTTATGTAGATTATCTCTGGACGCTTTGGGCAAAAGCAAGAGTGCCCTACGATGGAAAGCCCATGGAAGACTGGGCGGTTGAACGCTATGCGCGAATGAAAGATAACATAAGCATATTTGAAAAGCTTTAAGATTTACCAAAAGCTTTGACAAACTATTATCAGACGATTGTGAAGAGAAAGGGAGCATATATGAAGCTTTGTTTATATTTTTGCGTGTTCGCATCTTTTTTGATGCTTTCAGGCTGTTCAAAGGATAAATCCAATTCAAATGATGAAAGCGACAGCAGAAAAAAATACTGGACTGCCGCTGTAACAGAAAGCTATGATGACGGCTTCGGCGGAATCTTTTACGGAGATTCATCAACGGCTTCATCGGAAGAAGAAAGCAAAAACGAGATGTTTTTGGCAAGCGGCAGTGAAGAAGCCACTCAGGAAGATTACGAGCAAATCAACAATCTATGCACAAAAGTTTGCGGTATATTGGCAAAAACTTCACACGGAAAAGAAACCGAAGCACTGACGGAATATGTTGTTAATTCCGATTTGGAAAACTATCTTATTTACGAATTTGCAAATCTTCCCGTGAAGTTAAGCGAAAACAACACTATGACATTCAGCATCAGCGAATTTGAAATTTCCAACGGTTTTGCGTTTGTAAGCGGTAGTTATCAAAACAATACCTCAAGCGAAGGTCCCTTTGTTTTTATAGTGGAAAATTCAGAAGGAAAGCTTGTGGTTAATGATTTGGTTTGTATGATAATGGATTCTGCCGATTATACTTATCGAAGCGAAATTGTTAATATACCCAAAGAGGATTATTGGAAAAATCCGGAAAACTACTCCGGCATAGATATTTTGGAGTAAAATGTATAACGTTTAAGCCCAAAGAAGTTTTTGCAAATGTTTAAGATATAAAACAGCCGACGGGTTTTCAGGTGCTTTTTATTTTGGAACCGCATTATTTCCGATATAACTTCTTCTGAATATCGTGCACTCGCCAAAAACTGAATATATTTGAATATAATAACAGTCTTATTTTCAAAATTTCAAGAAAATAAGACTGTTTTTTCTATAATTCGTTTGATTTGTTATCTGATAAATCTATTTTTCTCACAGCATCACGCACTTTTAATACAAAAGGCGGAGAAACAGAAAGTTCATCTATACCCATTTTCAAAAAAGTTTCAGTAAGAGCTGTATCTGCAGCAAGTTCTCCGCAGATGCCAACCCATGTACCATGCTTGTGTGCATTGTTTGCAGTAATCTCTATAAGCCGCAGCACCGCTTCGTGATGAGTATCGCAAAAGCGTTCAAGATGCGGATTTTGCCTATCACACGCTAAAGTATACTGCGTAAGGTCGTTGGTGCCTATGCTGAAAAAGTCCACCATGGGTGCAAGTCTGTCGCTGATAATAGCAGCCGCAGGCGTGTCTATCATTATACCAAGCTCGGTTTCCTTGCTGTATTCAACGCCCTGCGCATTAAGCTCAGCTTTGACTTCATCACAAAGCAAAAGAATTTCACTAAGTTCAAAAACACTTGTAATCATGGGAAACATAATGCCAAGCTTTCCGCAAATCGATGCCCTGTAAAGCGCCCTTAGCTGTGTTTTGAAAATTTCCAGTCTTGTAAGGCACAATCTTATTGCGCGCAGACCAAGGGCGGGGTTTTCCTCCTTATCAAGCCGAAAATAATCCGCCTGCTTATCCGCTCCTATATCAAGCGTGCGGATAATCACCTTTTTAGTTGCCATACTTTCCAACACACGTCGGTATACTTTATACTGCTCCTCCTCAGTGGGATAATCAGTATTTTCAAGATATAAAAACTCGCTACGGAACAAGCCTATGCCATCGGCATCACTTACAAGCACGGCGCCAATATTATCAACACTGCCTATATTGGCATATATATTAATTCTTGTACCGTCAATAGTGATATTTTCCTTTCCCTTCAGCTTTAGAAGCAACGCTTTTTTCTCCGCTTCTTCATGCTGTTTTTGCTGATATACAGCAATTGTTTCTTCATCGGGGTTAAGAATAATATCACCGGAAAAGCCATCTATAATTGCTATATCGCTGTTGGATATACGGTTTAAAAAATCCTCTCCCGCCCCGATAACAGCGGGAATATTCATATTTCTGGCAAGAATTGCCGTGTGCGAATTTGAGGAGCCGTATGCAGTAACAAATGCAAGCACCTTTTCTTTATCAAGTGATACGGTTTCGCTTGGTGCAAGGTCAGATGCGCATATAATCACCTTTTCATCAGAAAAAGACTCATCGTTTTCTCTATCCGACATACAATCGATTATTCTGTCGGAAATATCCTGCACATCGGCCGCTCTTGCCTGCATATAACTATCTTCCATGGAAGAAAACATTTCAGCAAAATTATCCGATGTAACCGCAACGGCATATTCAGCATTAACACACTGACCGTTAATCATTTCCGTAATAGCCTCGTTGTAATCTTCATCATCAACCATCATCATGTGGATTTCAAATATACGCGCATTGGCCTCGCCTACTTCCTTTAATGCTTTTTCGTAAACATCGTTAAGCTGCGAAATTGCCATTTTCTTAGCCGCTTCTAATCGCTCAAGCTCTAATTGCGGATTTTCAATTTTTATACGCTTTACCTGCACATCTCTGCGCTTTAAAACAGACACCCTTCCTATTGCTATGGCGCCGTAGACTCCTTTTCCTCTAAACTTTGTCATACAGTGCAGTCCTCCCTATTTTTCAAGACGCCAAATATCATCGTTGTATTCCGCGATAGTTCTGTCTGAAGAAAAATATCCTGCAAAAGCAATATTTACAAGCATTTTTTTTGCCCACTCTATCCTGTTTTCATAATCAATATAAGCTTGTTCCCTTGTTTTTACATAATCATCAAAATCGGGAAAGGTCATGAACCAATCCTTGCAGATAAGCTCATTCGAAAGGCGCTTCAGTTTTTCCTCGTTGCCGATTTTTAACAATTCATCGCTTGTGATAAAATCAACTGCACGTTTGATATTGGCATTGTTTTCATAAAAATCTCTTGCGCAGTAGCTGTTATCGGCATAGCGTTGTACCACAGTTTCACTTAAATCACCGAAAATATAAATATTATCATCACCAACAAGGTCTTTTATTTCAACGTTTGCGCCATCCATTGTACCTAAAGTAACCGCTCCGTTAAGCATAAATTTCATGTTGCCCGTACCGCTTGCTTCCTTTGAAGCAAGCGAAATCTGCTGCGAAATATCACACGCGGGAATAAGCTTTTCGGCTGCGGTGACATTATAGTTTTCAACCATTACAACGTTAAGATACGGATTTACTGCGCTATCACTTGATATTAATTGCTGCAAGCATAAAATCAAATGAATGATATCTTGCGCAATAGTGTATGCAGGCGCCGCCTTTGCGCCGAAAATTGCCGTTATCGGCGTATTGGGATTGTCGCCGTTTTTAATTTGAAGATATTTATGAATAAGATACAATGCGTTAAGTTGCTGACGCTTGTATTCATGCAGGCGCTTTATCTGAATATCGAATATTGAATTTTCGTCAACTGTAACATTCTGCTTTTTTTGTAGATAATTTTTTAATTCTATCTTTTTGGCATATTTAACAGCAAGCAGTTTATTCAGCACGGTTTCATCATCGCAAAATTTCAAAAGCTTTTTCAGTTCGTTTGCATCCTTTTTGAAATCTTCCCCTATCAGCGATGCAATAAATTCTGTAAGCAAAGGGTTGCTGTGCAAAAGCCAACGACGAAATGTAATTCCGTTTGTTTTGTTGTTAAATTTATCAGGATATATTTTATAAAAGTTTTGCAGTTCGTTTTTCTTTAATATATCCGTATGCAAAGAGGCTACACCGTTAACACTAAAACAGCAATGTATATCAATATGTGCCATGTGCACACGCTCATCGTCATCAATAATATATACCGATTTATCGTCATATTTTCTGCGCACCTTATCATCAAGCACCTCAATAATCGGCACAAGCTGCGGCACCGTTTTTTCAAGATACTCTATCGGCCACTTTTCAAGCGCTTCAGCAAGAATTGTGTGATTTGTGTAAGCACAGCATTTGCTCACCGTTGCAATGGCTGTGTTCATTTCAAGCCCATGCTGCATCAGCAAACGTATCAATTCGGGTATAATCATTGTGGGGTGTGTGTCGTTTATCTGAATTACTGCATAATTGTCAAGGTCGTGCAGCTTGCACCCTTTGTTTAATGCTTCATCAAGTATAAGCTGAGCCGCACTTGACACCATGAAATATTGCTGATAAATTCTCAGCAGTCTGCCGGCCTCGTCGCTGTCATCGGGATAAAGAAACAGTGTAAGATTTTTTTCGATTTGCGTTTTATCAAAATCAATGCCTTCGTGCACAATTGATTCATCAACACTTTCAATATCAAACAAATGCAGCTTATTTACATTGCCCGAATACCCTGTGACGAATATATCATACATTCGAGCAGTAACTTCGTTATTGCCAAATTTTACACAATAGGTAACATCGGTTTTTTTCAGCCACAAACACCCGCTCTGCCATTTATCAGGAACAGCGGTCTGTGCATTGTTTTTGAAAACCTGCCTGAACAACCCAAAATGATAATTCAAGCCTATTCCATCACCGTTTAAACCAAGCGTTGCAATTGAATCGAGAAAACAAGCCGCCAACCTGCCAAGGCCACCGTTGCCCAAAGAAGCCTCGTTTTCGATTTCTTCAATCTCGCAGATATCCCTGCCGTTTTCTGCAAGCTGTTGTTTTACATCGTTATATATCCCAAGATTGATAAGATTGTTTGATAAAAGCTTACCGATTAAAAATTCCGCCGAAATATAGTAAAGCTTCTTTTTTGTTTTTTGCATCAGCTTTTGCTCTGATAGCTGATTTACAGCTTTTACAAGTGCGCAGTAAATTTGCGCATTTGTACATTCGCAAATATCTTTGTCGTATTCGTTTTTTATAATTTCTGCAATATTCATTACAAATACTTCTCCTTTGCTTTCGTTGCTTGTTATGTATGTATTATGCCACTATTAACGCATAATTTTCTTGTTGCATGATTTTTGTTTTGTTCAAAACATTTTAAGCATAATTTGAATACAAACAGCCATAATAAAACCGAGGTGATCTATCATGGCAAAACAAGGAATGAAACGCACCGAACACACTCACACTCAACCTCGCAATACAGCGGCGTCAGTGTCGGAAATCCAGGGAAAAGCAAAGCACGGCAAGGCGCATGCAAACCCAATTATTGCAAATACAAAGCCACCGTCGCAAAAGGTGTGGCACACTGCATCGTTTTCGCAGGAAAAGCCCATTTCAGATGCTTATGCCAATATTGACAACGACCTTGCAAGAGATAACCTTGAAAACGACCAGACTGTAGCCGATTTGCAGGATTTGTGAGTTTTTAAGCAAAGAAAAACGCCCGCTTATAGTTAGCGGGCGTTTTATATCATTTATAACGTAATTATTCAACACTTACAGCATTTTCAATTTTTTCTGCCATATTATCAAGCCATTCGCCTTCAAAAAGCTCAATCATGCCCTTATCACAAGCAGCGGCAAGCTTTTTGTTAAAGGGTATCTGCGAAACAGTATCAATGCTGAGCGACTTTGCAAGCTCATCTACATGGCTTTCACCATAGATATAGTGCTTTTCGTTACACTTATCGCATACAAAATATGACATATTTTCAACAATACCCAAAACGGGAATATTGAGCATACCTGCCATTTTTACAGCCTTTTCAACAATCATGCCTACAAGCTCCTGAGGAGATGCAACGACAACAATACCGTCAACGGGCAGTGACTGGAAAACTGTAAGCGGAACATCACCTGTTCCGGGAGGCATATCAACAAACATATAGTCAACATCATGCCAGATAACGTCTGTCCAGAACTGCTTTACAACGCCTGCAATAACGGGACCGCGCCAGATAACAGGATCAGTTTCGTTTTCAAGCAGCAGATTAATTGACATAACCTGTGTGCCAAGCTTGCTCTCAGGCGGGATAATACCGAGGTCGTTGCCTGCGGCACGCTCATTAACACCAAAAACCTTAGGAATTGAGGGGCCTGTGATATCAGCATCGAGAACTGCAGTTTTGTAGCCTTTTCTCTGCATTAATACAGCAAGCATTGAAGTAACAAGTGACTTGCCTACGCCACCCTTACCGCTGACAACGCCGATTACCTTTTTAACTTTTGAAAGCTCATTCAGCTTTTCAATCATATCCTGAGGCGATTTGCGTGAAGCACAATCGCTGGAGCACTGTGAACAGTTGTGATTACATTCGCTCATAATATATACTTCCTTTCCAAAAAACATAATGCAAAATTCTTGCATTAACTAATATATTGTATCACTTTTAAGAAAATATGTCAACCGCATACGGCTGATACCGCCAACACATGTCTTTTTCAGAAAACACTTGAAATTTGCAGATTCATGTAGTATAATATGATATGTATTTATATTTTTTGGAAGGAACATAAAAATGGCACCGTTAATTACAGTTATTGTACCGTGCTATAACGAGCAGGAAAGTCTTCCGCTTTTTTACGATAAAATCCGTGAAGTTTTAAGCGGTACGGTAAATAATAAAACTATTGATTATGAGCTGCTTTTTGTTGATGACGGCTCAAAAGATAAAACATGGGAAATTATAAGCAATCTTGCACAGCAGGATACTTGCGTGCGTGGACTTAAATTTTCTCGCAATTTCGGCAAGGAAGGCGCAATATTTGCTGGGCTTAAAGCTTGCAGAGGCGACAGTGCAGTTGTAATTGATTGTGATTTGCAGCACCCACCGGAGATTATTCTTGAAATGCTTGCACTGCGTGAGCAGGGTTATGAGGTTGTTGAAGCTGTTAAAGCAAGCCGTGGCAAAGAAGGCTTTGTTTACAAAACCTTTGCAAAAACTTTCTACCGCTTGATGAAAAACTCTGCCGATGTAAATCTTGACCGCGCAAGCGACTTCAAGCTTATGGACAGAAAAGTTATAGACGCACTTAACGAAATGCCCGAAAGACTCACCTTCTTCCGTGCTTTGTCAAGCTGGGTAGGATTTAAGACCACTCAGGTAGAATTTAACGTTGCACCAAGAAATGCCGGCACAACAAAGTGGAATTTTAAAAAGCTTGCAAAATTTGCCATTAACAATATTACAAGCTTTACAAACCTGCCGTTGCAGCTTATAACAGGCATGGGCATTGTTTTCTTTATTATTGCAGTTGTTTTCGGAATTAACACACTTGTTCAGTATTTCGACGGAGCTTCCGCAGAAGGCTTCCCCACGGTAATTCTACTAATACTGATAACAGGTTCGTTTATCATGATAGGTCTTGGTATTATCGGATACTATATGGCAAAGATATATGAGGAAATTAAATTCCGACCGAGATATATTGTGTCGATTGATACAAATCCCGATAAGGATTGCGATAATAAATAAATTAAAATTTAATGCGCTGTTTTCCTTGATAACCAGCGTAAAAAACAAGGAGGTTGTTTTTAATGAACAATAATTTCAATTCCAAAATCTATTCCATGACAAAAATCGGCGTAATTGCTGCAATTTATGTTTGCGCAACAGTTCTTATTTCACCGCTTTCCTACGGTGTTGTGCAGTTCAGGTTTTCCGAAATACTTATGCTGCTGTGTTGTTACAATCCCGATTTTTGCATTGCCTTATCTTTAGGCTGTTTTATTTCCAATATATTCAGCCCGACCGCTGTATTTGATGTTCCCATAGGTACAGCCGCAACAGTAATCGCTGCATTTTTTATGTGCAAAAACAAAAATCTGTATGTTTCAGCTTTATTGTGCAGCCTTGCCAACGCAATTCTTGTGGGATTGGAATTGACGATAATGTACAACGAACCATTTTATATCTCGGCTTCAAGCGTGTTTTTAGGCGAGTTTGTAGTTGTATTTATCATCGGTGCACCGATATTTTCTAAAATCGAGAATAAAACAGTTTTTAAGAGATATTTCGGCACAAGAAAAAACAAAACTGGTAATTTAAATAATTAAATGAAACGGAGTTGATTGTGTGGATTCAAAAATTCGAATTGTCGCATCAGCTCTTTTTTTTATTGCGCTGATAATGGCGTTTACCATCTATTACACAACAAAATCAAAAAGCAAAACAATAACCACGCTTAGCGATACACAAATAATTGCCAATGAATATACAGATTGGACGATTTATAGCGAAAACGGATTGTACGGCATTAAAAATTCTGACAACGAAATTATTATGGATGCAAAATGGGACTATCTGTATTCGCTTGGAAAAGGCAAGTACATTGTGGGTGAATCTTCACACGGGGTTATGTCATACGGTGCCGTTGACGAAAAAGGCAGTATTGCCATACCCGTTGTATATTCAAAGATTAATGTTTTAAACAGTGAAATACTATCTGCAGAAACCTTTGAAAACAAATTTGCTGTTTATGACACATCTTTAAATATTCTTTGCAACGAAGAATTTTCGCAAATTTTAAAAAACACTGACGGAACTTATGATTTTGCGGCAAAGTCAGTTACATACACCGCAAGAGTGCAAAAGAGCGGTATACTTATTGAAAAACTGCAAATAAACTGCAGTATACACACAACAAACAAGCTTATTGAGTTAGTACTGCCTGAACCTGTGACATACGCCCATGCGCTTGAATACATAAATCTTGTTAATGAATCCGGCGATTATATTGAAGCACTTTTTTATGGTGACAACGATTTTAAATACAAGGATGAACTTATGGACGATTCAGTATTGCTGGGCGAAAACTTAGATTCGGAAAAATACTTTTATCAGTTTGACAACGTAACACCTGAAATCACAGTAGATGAATCAGGCACGCAGTACAAATGCACTGTTTCATTCACTTATGACGTACCTGTTGCAGATGCGGAAAATACTGAGGAATATATCAACAATCGTTATGATGTTAACGCACAACTAAGCTTTGTAAAGAGCTTTAACGGCTCGTTTGTGCTTAATTCCTGCTCATTCTCAAATACCTGATTTATCTTATAGGAACTAATTATATGAATAAAAAACTGCCGCTTTTACGAGACAAGGCAAGCCACCTTACAAAGTCGCCCGGAATATATATTATGAAAAATTCTGAAGGGAACATAATATATATTGGCAAAGCTAAAAATCTGCATAACCGTGTTTCAAGCTATTTTCGTGAAAATCCCGACCACACTCCAAAGGTTGCAAAAATGGTAAGTCTTGTTGATGATTTTGACTTTATTGTAACCAACAGCGAGTACGAAGCCCTTTTGCTTGAATGTAGTATGATAAAACAGCACATGCCAAAATACAACATTCTTTTAAAGGATGATAAGGGCTATCATTATATTAAAATCACAGCGGGTAAGTATCCGCGCATAAAATCGGCGTTGCAGTACGAAAATGACGGCGCTACTTATTTAGGACCGTATATCAGTGGATTTGTAACCAAAAATACTGTTGAAGAAGTAAACAAGATTTTTATGCTTCCTACTTGCAACCGCAGTTTTCAAAAAATACAAAAGCCATGCCTAAACTATCACATAAAGCGATGCATGGGAGTTTGCAAAGGCAAAATTTCGCAACAAGAATACAGCAAAATTATTGAACAGGCTGTGGATTTTATTAAAGGCGGCAGTAAAGAAACAGTTGAAAAACTGCGGACAAAAATGGAAGAGGCCGCAGAAAATCTTGAATTTGAATTAGCGGCAAGTTTGCGTGATAAAATATCGGCAATTGAAAAGGCTGCAAACAGTCATCTTATCATTGAAGAAGCACTGCGCGATACCGATATTTTCGCATTTGCACGCAATGTTGATGATTTATGCGTATCGGTGCTGTGTTATCGCAACGGCAGACTTTTTGATAAAAACACATTTTTTGTTGATAACATTATTGAGCCGGAAAGCTTTTTAAGCGAGTTTGTGGCAAGCTACTACGCAACCACAAGGGATATACCCAAAAATATCATTGTTGAAACTATGCCCGATGACAGTGAACTGCTTGAAAAAATGCTTAAAGAAAAAAGCGGTCATACGGTAAAAATAACTACTGCACAGCGCGGTCAGGGTAAGGCACTACTTTCAATGTGCAAAAACAACGCCTACGAAGAAATATCGCTGAAAAAGCAAAGGCTTAGTACAGAAATTACCGCATTGGAAGAATTGCAAAAGGCGTTAGGTCTGCCAAAAACACCGCTATATATTGAAGCGTATGATATTTCCAACCTTTCATCATCGGCAATGGTTGCGGGTATGGTTGTTTTTGAAAATGGCAGACCGCAAAAGAAATATTACAAGCGATTTTCGATTAAATCTATTGATATACAAAATGACTACGCAAGTATGCGTGAAGTGCTTGAAAGACGCTTTTTGCACTATTGCAATAATGATGAAACTGACGACGGTTTTAAAATTCTGCCGGATTTGATTTTTGTTGACGGCGGCAAGGGACAAATAAATGCTGTTTTGCCGATTTTGCGTCAAATGGGCATAAACGTTGCCGTTTTTGGTATTGTAAAGGACTCCAAACACAGAACCAGAGCGATAGCAACAGGTGGCGGCGAAATTGAAATTTCTTCAAAATCCGCTGCATTTATGCTGATAACACGCATACAGGACGAAATGCACAGATTTGCAATAGGATATCAGCGCAAAAAGCACTCGAAAGACAGCTTTGAGCCGTTGCTGACGGAGGTTCACGGAATTGGCCCCAAAAAAGCCGCAAAAATAATATCGCACTACAAAACCAGAAGCGCTTTAAAGGAAGCAAGCGTTGATGAAATTGCCCAAATTGCCGGTGTATCACAGCAAACAGCTGTTGAGGTAGTAAAAATTATCGAAAATATGATGTAAAAATATGGACAAATAAAAAATATTGTGATATAATGTGTAGGATACCATCCTGAAAGGAAAATTATGAGAGTTATTACAGGAACAGCAAGAGGAAGAAAGCTTGTTACACCCGAAGGCTTGGACACTCGTCCGACGACGGATATGGTTAAAGAAGCTATCTTCTCGGCAATTCAATTTGATGTGCAAGGCGCTAAAGTGCTTGATTTGTTTGCAGGCAGCGGACAAATGGGCGTTGAAGCTTTGAGTCGCGGCGCTGCCAGCTGCGTGTTTATTGATAATGCAAAAAACGCGCTTGATTGCATACGCAGCAATGTTAAATCTTGTGGATTTGATGACAAATCCAAGGTTTTTCCGCTTGATTCTTATTCGTACATTAAAAGCAGAATTGAAAAATTTGATATAATCTTTTTAGATCCGCCATATAACGAGGACAATTTGCAAAAGCTGCTGCCGTTTATAAGCTCTATATGCAACGAGAATGCTCTTGTTGTGTGCGAGCATGAGCCTAAATGTCCGCTTTGCGATGAATATGACGGCATTGCACTTAAAAAGCGCTACAAATACGGCAAAATAGAAGTGAGCATATACAAAGCATAAATTTAAATTTTATGCGAAAGGATTGATATATATATGAAACGTGAAAGGCTGGCGGTTTGCCCGGGAAGTTTCGACCCGGTAACACTCGGCCATGTTGATATAATCACCCGTGCGTCAAAACTGTTTGATAAAGTAATCGTTTTGGTTTCTATCAACGCTGCCAAGACATACAGCTTTACAACGGAAGAACGCGTAAAAATGCTAAAAACAGTAACAAGCGGTCTTGATAATGTAGAAATTGACGTTCTTGAAGGGCTTTTGGCAGATTATGTGCGTGAAAAAGGCGCTATTGCAATTGTAAAAGGCTTACGTGCTGTTAGTGACTTTGAATATGAATTTCAGATGGCGCTTGCAAACAAAAAGCTTTACGCCGATGCGGAGACTGTGTTTTTAACTACAAGCGCTGAAAATATGTATTTAAGCTCAAGCGTTGTTAAGCAAATTGCAAGCTTTGGCGGTGATATCAGCCACTTTGTTTCACCAAGTATACTTTACGATATCAAGGACAGACTTACCAAAAAGGATAATACTTAAAATAAACTAAAAAGCCCATTGCGGCGGAAACGGAGAACACCATGAACATTGACGACATTCTCGAAATGATGGACGAACAAATCGACAAAGCACCCACCGTACCTTTTTCTTCTCAAAAATGCATTATTGACGCTGAAAGAATGCGTGACCTTATCAACGAAATCAGACTGAATCTTCCGCAGGAAATCAAGAGAGCTAAGCTTATTGACTTTGACTGTGAAAGAATCTTAAAGGAAGCTGAAGGTAAGGCAGAAAACATTGTAAGACGTGCCGAAGAACGTGCAAAGGTTATTGTTTCGCAGGAAGAAATCCTTAAAGAAGCAAAACAGCGTGCAAATGATGTTCTTGCTCAGGCACAGTCAAGAGCAAAAGAAATGCGCAACGCCGCAAATGAGTATATCGATAACATTCTTACCCAGACAGAAGTTTATCTTACAACAGGTCTTGCTGATGTAAAACGCACAAAGCAGGCTATAAACGATTCTTCAAAGGGCAAACGTTCAAAATCTCAGTCACAGAACTAACCCTAACTTCACACACCTAAAAAATATCAAGCCTTCCCGTATGGGAAGGCTTTTTGTTTTCGTCGATACATTTTTCTATCAAAGATTTGCTTCTAAAAAGCCTTTGATTGTTCGCTCGTTAAACATTTCATCGCCGCCGTTTACGGTAACGGTTATATTATCACCACATTTTACACCAAGTCCCATAAGCGCCATAAGCTTAACAGCGTTAACCGTTTTTTCACCTTTTGTTATAGTTATTTCACTATCCATCGCTTTTGCAGCTTTGGCAAGCATACCTGCCGGTCTTGCGTGTATTCCCAGCTCATCTTTAATAGTGTAGGTAAAGCTTCTCACATCTAAATCCCCTTTCAAAAAAGTTTTAAATTATAACATCAATCAGCTATTTCTGCCGTAAATTTTAGTAATATGAGCAATTTCAGCCGCAAATTCTTCTGTAAACGTGTTTGGCTTTGCACGCCATTTCCAGTTGTTTCCCATAGTAGACGGCGTATTCATGCGGGCACTGTCATCAAGACCGAGCCAATCCTGCATCGGTATAATGCAAAGCTTTGCCTTGCTTCTCATAAGAAGGGCAATAAGCGGTTTATTCAGTTTATCTTGCGGTGTATGATAATCACAAAGATAATCACGCACAGCTTTTCGTTCTTCCTCGGTAATAGTATCAATCCACGAAACTAATGTTTGATTATCATGCGTGCCCGTATAAGCAACGCTGTTTTCAGTATAGTTATGCGGAAGATAATCTTCACGATTTCCTGTATCTCTTGAGTCGAATGCAAACTCAAGCACTTTCATATTCGGAAAACCGCTTTCTTTTACCAAATGCTTTACACTATCGGTGACAAAGCCCAAATCTTCGGCAATTACTTCTTTTTTGCCGATTGCCTTTTCAACTGCATTAAATAGCTCCATACGCGGACCGTCTTCCCAATGTCCATTTTTGGCATCAAAATCACCATAAGGTATTGAAAAATACTCGTCAAATCCTCTGAAATGATCAATTCTTACAACATCAAACAATTCAAAGCATGATTTAAGCCGTAAAATCCACCAGGCAAATCCGCTTTTTCTGTGTTTCTCCCAATCATAAAGTGGATTGCCCCAAAGCTGACCGTTTGGTGCAAAAGCATCAGGCGGACAACCCGCAACAGCTTTTTGTACATTATTTTCATCAAGCTGAAAAAGCAATGGATTTGCCCAGACATCAGCACTATCCGCTGCGGCGTATATCGGAATATCGCCAATGATTTTTATGCCGTTTTTATTGGCATATTTTTTTAAATTGTTCCACTGACTAAAAAAACTATACTGCAAAAACTTGTAAAAGCCTATATCATCACAAAGCTCGGATTTGTATTTTTCAACGGCGTGAGCCTTTCTCAGACGGATATCATATTCCCAATTGCAAAATGCTTTTCCTCCAAATTTATCCTTTAGTGCCATAAAAAGTGCATAATCATCAAGCCAGGGGTTTTGACTTTCAAAGTCCGAAAAATCATGCGGGATATAATGTTTGCCGTTGCGGTAAGCCTTGCGCAGCAATGCAAATCTATTTTTATACAGTTTTGCATAATCAACGCTTTCAACATTAGATATCAAATCACTTTTATCGCAATCGCTTTGCGTAAGCCAGCCCTTTTTTATAAATTCATCAAGACTTATATAATACGGATTGCCTGCAAATGCGCCAAAAGTTTGATACGGTGAATCGCCATAACCTGTTGGGCCAATGGGCAAAATCTGCCAATACTTTTGCCCTGATTTTTTCAGCCAATCTACAAATTTATATGCGCTTTCATCAAAACAGCCTATCCCATATTTTGATGGCAAGCTTGAAATTGCAAGCAAAATACCGGCGTTTCTTTTCATAATCAATCTCCCCTGTCATAATCTATAACAACACCGAAATGGTCTGAAACAATAGGGTAATTTTGCCCGTTAAAAATCACTTTGCAGCTTGAAACAGATACCTTTTCGCTGCACCATATCTGGTCAATTCTCATGCCATTGTCAAAGCTATTCTTATCTTTCCAGCCGTCAATAGCTTTCGCAACGGTAATTCCGTTGTCCTTATTATCAGCAAGTATATAGCTATCATACCAGCCGCTGTTCAAAACCATATCATAGCCTTGATTTGCCACATCGGATGAATTATTAAAATCGCCCATAAGCCACACACGCTTAAACTTTTTCATATACAAATTGGTGTTTTCCCATTGCTTAGCAAACGGCTCTTCTTTGTCATCCCACCAGCCGTAGTGCACACTGAAAAACCATTCATCAGGGTAGTTTTGTGTTTTAATCCCAATAATCTTTCGTGTTTTCCAATTATTGTAATCATCAATTTTGCTGATAGTTGCAATCTGCGTTTCAATTATAGGATTAAGGCTCATCACTGCAAGGCCTTCTTCAAATCTTCCATATCCGTTTTTTATCGGCAGATATGTCCAGTAATAATCAATACCTTTTTTGCAAAGCAGCAGCGTAGCATTTAAAACATGGTTATCGCTGCGGATTGTGATATTATCACCGCACGGAAAATATCTGTTAAATTCATCGCCTGCCGCATTTGCAGAAATACTTTGGTTAACCTCCTGCAAGGCAATGATATCAGGTTTTTGCAAAGAAACTGCATCAACAAAATCCAATAGCTTACGCTGATAATTATCTTCAATAAGACTATGCGTATTCAAGGTCAGTAATTTCATAATCCACCTTAAAGTATATCGTTAATATCTGATTTTAAAACATCAGCCTTTGGACCGTAAATTGCCTGTATGCCCTCGCCCTTTTTCACAAGACCGAGTGCACCTTGCGCTTTCCATGCATCAGCATCAGCAACAAGGTCAGCATTTTTTACCGTTACACGCAGTCTTGTCATGCAGGCATCAACAAGAATGATATTATTTCTTCCACCCAAAAGCTCAATAATTCTTTCGGGCTGTGAATTTGAAGAAACAGTTTTTCTTTCAGATATTTCATTATCGTCACCTTCAGCAGAATAATTGCCCAAGCGGCCCGGTGTTGCGTAACCGAATTTGCCAATCATAAAATATGCTACAAAATATCCAACTATAAAAAATACAATTACACAAATGACGAAATTTATTATATCACCTAAAAGACCGGCCTTTAAGGACATGGGTATTCTTGTCGCAAATTCAACATTGCCGAACGAGTGCAGTCTTAAATCGATAACACCTGCCAATGCAAATGCCACACCCTGCAAAAGCGCATAAACAATATACAACGGCAGAGCACAGAACATGAACATAAATTCAAGCGGCTCAGTAACGCCTGTAAGAAATACCGCAAGTGATGCCGACACAAACATGGAACGGTAATTCTTCCGTTTATCCTTATCAACTCTACGATACATTGCAAGCGCAAAACCAAGCAGCAAGCCCGTTGCGCCTATCATCTGCCCTACTTTAAAACGGGCAGGCGTTACCGTTGCAAGCAGATTTTCATATAATGAAACATCGCCTGAATTTTTTAGGTTAATAAGGTCTGTTATCCACGCAAGCCATAACGGATCCTGACCGAAAACCTGCGTACCTGCGTTTGTCCCTGTTAATATTGTATAAGTTCCGCCAAAGGAAGTATAGTTCATTGGGATTGTAAGCATATGGTGCAAACCAAACGGCAGCAAAAGCCTTTCAAGTGTTCCATATATAAACGGTGCAAGTATGGGAGAAGTATCAGCAGAATTTGCAATCCATATACCAAAAGTATTTATGCCTGTTTGAATAAGCGGCCACACAAACGCAAGACCTAACGAAACGATTACCGAGTAAAAAATCACCGCAAGCGGAACAAAACGTTTTCCGTTAAAAAACGCAAGTGCATCGGGCAGTTTGCGAAAATTATAGAATTTGTTGTAAACAATGCCGCCAACAAAGCCGGAAATAATACCCACAAACACACCCATGTTAAGCGCAGGTGATCCAAGTACTGATGTAAAGTAATTCTCAACAAGCATCTCCTGCCCAAAAAAAGAGTGGGTTACAGCCTGTGGATTGGCAAGCATATCATTTGTAACGCCAAAAACCGCACCTGTAATGTTATTTATCAATACAAATGCAAGCAGTGCCGCAAAGGCTCCCCCTGCTCTTTCTTTTGCCCAGCTACCACCAATTGCAACGGCAAATAAAATGTGCAGATTACTGATGATTGCCCAGCCAATGTTTTCCATAACACTGCCAATAGAAACCACAAGCCCAATATCCGCACCTGCCATTGCAACAAGCTTGCCAAGGCTTATCATAAGTCCGGCGGCGGGCATAACGGCAATAACTGTCATTAGCACCTTACCGAGCTTTTGCAAAAAATCAAAACTGACTTTTTGCTTTTTATTTGATTTGGCTTCATCTACTGTTGCAGATATATTATTTTTTGATGTTTCTTCAAATGCAATCAACTTCTGTCCCGCTCTTATGTCGCCTTTGCTTAACTGCATTTGCAAATTATCCGCTCCATCGCAGACAATAACGGGAGTTATAAGGTTAACACCCTGCCCATTGAGATAATCAATATCAACCTCAGCAATAAGGTCACCTACTTTAACTTTATCACCCACATTGACGTGTGATGTAAACCCCTTTCCCTTCAGTGCAACGGTTTCCAAACCGAAATGAACAAGTATATCAAGTCCCGAATCGCTTAAAAAACCGTATGCGTGAGATGTATCTGCAATTGAAGTAACAACACCATCAACCGGGCTGTAAATTTTTGCATCGCTTGGGATTATTGCACAGCCATCACCAAGCACTTTATCAGAAAAAACCTTATCGGGAACATCACCAAGTGCAACAATTTTACCGTTTAAGGGCGAAAAAACGCTTAAATTCTTATCATCAGCAGAGTTGCCCATAAAAATATCCTCCGTAAAAATATATACTATAATTAAAGGCTGCGCTTTTTGCACAGCCCGTTGTTATATATATTTTCCCAAAAGATGAAATTATATTCGCAAGAAATTCTGATGATGATAAAATCAATATGCGCATATAATTGCACACAATGCCATGTGTTTGTTTGCAAGGCGTTTAATGCATATCATTACTCACCCAAGCGGAACATAACCGCTTTCTTCAACAATTTGTTGACCCTGTGGCGATAAAATCCAATCAAGCAAAATATCAATATTTTCGTTATTATTATCTTTTCGGTACACGGCGTAAAAATTGCTTACAATTGGGTAAGTACCGTTTGATATATTCTCCTTACTCGGATAAACGCCGTTGAGAGAAAGCATTTTCACCTCGCCGTTTTCAACAATTCCCGAAACATAGTATCTGAAAGAAAATCCGATTGCTCTGCCCATAAATCCAAGGGGATTTCTTTTCATTTCCTGCCCGTTCATGAATGACAGCATGGCGGTTTGGCTTCCGCTGCCTTCATTTCTCTGCAAGGCATCAACAAAATAATTATCTCCGCCAACCTGCGACCAGCTTGTAAATTCACCCGAATAAAGCCCTTTAACCTGATCTATTGTCAGATTATCAACGGGATTATCCGCATTTACTATAAAAACAAAAGCTTCGCAGCCAATTGGCACCAATTCAAGCTCCACACCGTTTTGCGCAGCATAATCAAGCTGTTCTTCTGATGGCTTTGCGCAGAATACTATATCAGCATCACCATCAACAATGGATTTATACGCACCCCTTGTATTGGTATATTGCAATGCACTATCTGCGGTAAAGTTTTCGCCATCAAACGAAACGCTGTTTTCGGGGTAGGTTGCGTCAACAAACGCAGAAAACACAGGATAAAGAGCCGCCGCCCCATCAACAACGGGCAAATCGCCCGAAAGGGTAAGCGTTGAATCAATCCTTACTATTTCGGTATCACTCACAAACGGAAGATATTTATCAAGCTCAATTGATTTTGCCTGCATAGCCTCGCTTGTGTTGTCGATATATCGCTTTGTAATCGCATTGTAAACGGCAAGGTCAAAACCTGCAAATACACCGATAAGCAAAGCAATTAACCCAATTTGTTTATGTAACTTCATATCAATCACCTTCCGTTTGCTATATAGGAGATGATTGAACAATCCTCATGCAGATAGTATGTATACACAACAAGTGCCACAACACTTAACATACCAAGAATTGTAACTGCTGCAATTATAGCTTTAAAAAGTCTGTCGCTCATCTTAACACCTCATCACATGTGGGCAATTGACATCATTACAAGCACAATCAATCCGACAATTACAAGTGCAAAAAACGCCGTGAGCACACCGGAAAATATAAGCATTGTTCTTCTTGTTTTACGCAGTTCAACCTCCTGTGCGGGTGTTGTCAAATATTTTATCAATGAAACAATAAACCATATCAGCGTTGCCAGCGGCACTCCGAATATCATTAAATAAATCATTATATTAAATATGATTTCCCCTATCATGTCAATCCTCCTTTAGTGCTTACATTGCGCAAGGTTAACCCAAAGCGTTTTTTTGAAGTCAAAACAAATATATATAATCATCCGAATGAATTTCTAAAAGAATATCAAAGCCATGCATATTTGCTTTAGTATAACACAAAACATAAGGATTTGCAATAATACATCACATTTTTTGCAAATCAAAATAATCGATTGCAGTTTGTTTAAACAGCATAAAACGCTTTGAGTTTAATCAAAGCGTTTAAATGCGTTTTATTTACGTTTTGAAAGAATTTCTTTAAAATCTGCAGCTGAGAATATTCCGCAAACCAAAACGATTATTGAACAGATTATTGTAGGAGCTGTCAGTACAGAAGTATCACGCAGAATTAATACCGTAAATACAATTGCCCATGCGCAGTATGTAACATTAAGTGCCATAGCCTTTGAAGCGCCGATTTGTGCAATTGCCTTGTAGTAGAATAAATAAGAAACAGTAGCAAATAAGCCTGCTATAGCTATTGTGGGCAAAAGCCAACCTGTGCCGGAAGTGAATAAATCGGCAGTAAATCCCCAACCTTTAAGAATAGGCAGCAGAATTGCACCATAAACAAGAGCAGATGTCGTCTGACGTATCTGCAAAGCGTATTCATCAATAACTTCAGGATCTTTAAGGCATTTTGCAAGAACAACTGCTTCAATTCCCCAGCCAAACGCACACATTCCCGCGCCAAGCAAGCCAAGCCAGAAGTTTTCCACATTCAAATCAGGGGTGTAGCTTAAACCATACACGCCGATTAATGTGAATATCAAAAATACCCACTGATACCATTTCATTTTTTCTTTTAAAAATATGTACGCCAAAATCGAACCAATTGCAGGGAATATTGCACTTGCAACTGCGCCAATGGAAGCACCCATGTAATTTACAGCCATTACATAGCCCGTCATTCCCACAGGGCCGCCGATTACCGCAGCAGCAACAACCCATTTACCGCTTTTGGTGCAAAATGCTTTCCATACATTCTTTAAATTTCCTCTTACTCCGTTGTAGGCGGTTGCCCATACGGCAGAGCAAGCGTCGTGCAAAAATGTGCTTACAAAAGGTGCTAAAAAAACAGCTTGCTCTGTTGAGCAAAACGGTGTCATTCCCAAAGCAATGCCTAAAACAACCGTTGCTACTGCCCATGTAATACCAGCTATAATACCTGCTATCATAAATTATATCTCCTTTAAGACTTTATTACGATAAAACTCGTTCATGTTATTAAGACTAACACAATATTCATCAAATGTCAATACTTTTCTCAAATTGCATTGATAATAGTTATGTGAAGCACTTAATATAACAAAAATATGTATGCTTAACAAACTAATCACACAGATAAAACACAGAACGCAAACCAAGCAATAAGAATACAACAGCATTAAAATCGACAAATTTTATGCAGTAAAATCCCTTAATGCAGAAAAAAAATTTTTTTCCTTTTTTTCGATTTAGGGGTTGACAAATGATTATTAGTATGATATAATGTACGAGTTGGAAATCTGGGTGTGGCGCAGCTGGTAGCGCGCTACCTTGGGGTGGTAGAGGCCGCTGGTTCAAGTCCAGTCACTCAGACCAATAACGGATATCACTTAACGTGGTATCCGTTTTTGTTTTTTACGACCTTTTTGGTCATCTATTTTTAGCAATAAAGACAACAACGGCATAATTGCGACATAAAAAATTACGGATATCACTTAGCGTGGTATCCGTAAATGTTTTTATGCTATTTTCTGCAAAATGCAGTTTTATACTTTCATTGTAAGTGATATTCTCTTGCGTTTAACATCAACGTCAAGTACCTTAACCTTAACGATATCGCCTACCTTGACAACTTCCATAGGATGCTTTATGTAGCGATTTGTCATCTGAGAAATGTGAACAAGTCCGTCCTCGTGAACACCTATATCCACAAACGCACCAAAGTCAATAACATTTCTAACCGTTCCGACAAGCTCCATACCGATCGTCAGATCTTTAAGTTCCATAACGTCGCCGCTGCGCATAATCGGCTTGGGAAGCTCATCACGCGGATCTCGTCCCGGCTTTTGAAGTTCCTTGATGATGTCGTTTAACGTAGGCGCACCAACACCAATTTCATCGGCAAGCTGTGCTATTCCTGTTTTTGAAGCCTTATTCGAAAGATCTGTAAGCTGACCTGCATTTATATCAGCAAGTGTATAACCACATTTTTCAAGCAGCATTTTTGCAGCCGCATAGCTTTCGGGATGTACAGAGGTGTTATCAAGCGGATTTTTTCCGTCACGTACTCGCAAAAATCCTGCGCACTGTTCGTAAGCCTTTGCGCCCAGCTTTGCAACCTTTAAAAGCTGTTTTCTATCAGTAAAAGCGCCGTTTTCCTCACGATATTTTACAATATTCTTTGCAACTGTTGCATTAATTCCCGAAATATACGAAAGCAGGCTGTGGCTGGCTGTGTTAAGGTCAACACCTACGTTGTTTACACAATCCTCAACAACACCGCAAAGTGCTTCGTCCATTCGCTTTTTAGGCATATCATGCTGATACTGCCCAACACCGATTGCCTTGGGGTCTATTTTAACAAGTTCAGCAAGCGGATCTTGCAAGCGCCTTGCAATAGAAACCGCACTTCGCAAAGAAACGTCATATTCAGGAAATTCTTCTGCCGCAAGCTTTGATGCGGAGTAAACTGAAGCTCCCGCTTCCGAAACTACTGCATAGCTAACTTGTTCGGGGATTTCTTTGAGCATTTGGGCAACAAAGCTTTCAGATTCACGGCTTGCCGTACCGTTGCCTATTGAGATTGTAGTTACATTATACTTTCTTATCAATGCGACAAGCTTTTTCTTTGCTTCCTCAATTTTATTCTGCGGCGGTGTGGGATACACAACAGTTGTATCAAGCACCTTTCCCGTTCCATCAACAACGGCAATTTTGCAGCCCGTTCTGTATGCAGGGTCAAGTCCAAGAGTAACGCTGTTTTTAATCGGCGGCTGCATTAAAAGCTGTTTTAAGTTTTCGCCAAAAACTTTAATTGCGCCTTCGCAGGCATTTGCTGTAAGGTCGCTTCTGATTTCTCTTTCTATCGAAGGATAAATAAGGCGCTTGTAGCTATCTTCGCAGGCAAGCTTTACAAGCTGACCGCAAGCTGACTCGTTCTTGACGTATTTTTGACAGCAGGCTCTTTCGCCGGCACCTTCAATAATATCCACAGAAACTTTTAAAGCGTTTTCCTTTTCGCCTCTGTCGAGCGCCAACACCCTGTGGCCTGCAATTTTGCCAACACCTTCGCAATAATCATAGTAAGTTTTATAAACGGTTTCTGCTTCTTCATCAGTAGCCTTTGATGATATTTTGCCGATTTGAGAGAACATTTCTCTTATATATTTTCTCAACACAGCATTGTCAGAAACATCCTCAGCGATAATATCCATTGCACCCTGCAAAGCATCTTCAACAGTTGCAACCGACTTATCCGCTTCATCGCTTTCCACAACAAAGCTTTCCGCTTCCTTTTCGGGAACGGTGTTTTCATCTTGTGCAAGAAGAATTTCAGCAAGCGGTTCAAGGCCTTTTGCTCGTGCAACAGAGCCACGAGTTTTTCTTTTTTGTTTATATGGTCTGTAAATATCCTCAACCTCAACAAGAGTAACCGCTTTATCTATTGCAAGCTGAATTTCTTCTGTCATTTTGCCTTGCTCAGTTATAGAGTTAGTAATCTCTTCCTTGCGCTTTAATAAATTTCGCAAATAGTTTAATCTATCAAATATTTCTCTTAAAATCTGGTCATCAAGAGAACCTGTCATTTCTTTTCTGTAACGTGCGATAAAGGGTATTGTTTTACCATCATCAATAAGCGCAATAGTATTGTCAATCTGTTCTTGCTTCAGTTTAAACTCCTGCGCAAGCATTTCGTTAATATTCAAAATAATAACCTCCAATATTTTTTTGCAACTTAAACATTATAGCATAATTTTCAAAAAAAGTAAAGAAGACATACTATATATTAAAACAAAAAGTCATCTGCGATGTTACTCTCAGCCGACCTGTGTATGCTCCTGACGAATTAGTAAGTCTATTTATAATCAACTTTTTCGTCTGCAACAGTATTAATTTGTTTATATCAGTTTGTCTGTCTTATAGACAAACCAAAACCTGACCGCAAATTGCAGTCAGGTTCTGGTTTTAACGCAAAGGTTAAAATTGCAATAATTCAATATTATTGCCGCATTTTCTCCCCGCCAAATATTTAATTACGTTATGCATATATAAGCATTTTCTTCATCAATGCAAGGTCAATTGTATTTATAATATCATCATCGTTAAGATCGCCTGCTTGCCAATCGGTAAGACTTCCCATTCGGTTGATGTAATGCTGCAACATGGTTACATCAAGCACATCAAATTTACCATCGACGTTAACATCGCCTAATATTTCTTCCTCTGTATATTCTGTTTCGGTTAGCGAAAGAAGATATGTCAACGGAGAGTTCCAGTAAATTGTTATTTCGTTTGTAGAATAGCTCTCAGAATTATCCACATAGCATTTTGCAGCAGGTGTGTTTGCAAGATAAGCCAAAGCAGCGCTGTCTTCGAGTTTGGAGTTTACACCACCTACAAGCATTCCCTTCATCGCCTGTTTCTTTGCCATTGAAGGTCTGTGGTGTGGATTTTGCGGCGAAACCGTACCGTAACCCGTAACATAACAAACGCTGTTAGGATTTTTACCAAGCAGATAGTTCAGGTTATCATTTGCGCAAAGATTATACGATTCTTCACCTGTAAGATGATACATAAGTCCCAGAATAATACCTGCATTAGCAACAGTCATATTGCTGCCCCAGTTAAATTTTGATATAGCAACACCATATGGGCTGTTGTTTGTTGCGGTAACAAACTTATCTGCCTGTTTTTTTACTGCGCTTAAAGCATTTTTGTAGACTGTTGAGCTTGTGTCTATTCCTTCCATAGTAAGCAGAGCAATGTTTCCGTAATCGCCCACGGTTGACCAATCAAGACCTGTACGAGCATAAGTATTCTGCAAATATGTAAAGTATTTGCTATCGCCCGTTGCTCTGTACATCTGTGCTGCCGCCCAATAACGCTCATCATTATCGTTTGTATCATTATATGCGCCAGTTGTTATATCTGAAGGATTTGTAAAAATCAGACTTGTATTCTGTTCAAGAAAAGTCCAAGCTTTTTTGGCTGCTTCAAGACAAGTGTTGGCAAAGGTCTGGTCAATATCATAATAGAACTCATAAGCAAGTGCCATTGAAGCACAAAAATCCGCTGTTGCAGTTGTTGAAACGGGAGTAACAATCAACTGTGCCGTTTCATTCTCGGGCATAATATAACCGGGAAAATCTGCGCAAGTAACCTTGTGATAAACACCGCCCGTACCGCTTTGCATCTTCAGCATCCATTCCAGCTCGTAACGAACCTCATCAAGAACATCGGGGATTCCGTTTCCGCTTTCGGGTATGCCTATATTATCGCTGTAAAGTGCAGGGTTTGCTTGGTAAGCATAAAGCAAATCAGCAACTGATTTAGCCGCAGGAACAATATATCTGCCATAGTCGCCTGCATCATGCCAGCCGCCGCTTACATCAATAGTTTGGTTTGTGCCGTAAATTTTTGCTTGGCCTGTGTGGCATGCTCTGTGTCCGAAAACGCTGTCGTTAACCTGGCAACCGCAACGTTGCAGATAAAGCATACGCACTGAGTCGTCCAAAAGGCTGCTGTATACGTCATCAGCAATTTCAAAAGTATATGAATCATCAAGATTACCGCAGGTTATGTAATATTTACCTTCCTGCGTAACGGCAGAAAAATCACCAAGCCAGTCAGTTTCGTCAGCACTTGAGTTTGAAGTCTGTCCGTAAAGGTTGCCCGTATAAACAACAGCTTTTGTATCTGCATTTATAACAGAAAACTGCGTTTCGTTTGTAACATCACGAAATACTGCAATTTTTTCAGCATCGGATTTATAGCCTATCTGATTAGTCATGATTGAAGGCTCGTACGGCCCGACATCGCCATAATCAACATTGCTGTCATCAACAAGTTCAAGTACGACGTTATCAAGATATATAGTGTGTGTTGAAAGGTTTGTACCCTGCGTTCCGCAGTTGAATACAAGTCGTGCCATGATATCTGTTTCAGACGTCATGGTAAAGGTATAATCAACAGTCTGTGTTGAGGTTGTAAGGTTAAGGCCTTTCCAAGTGTAAGCGGTATAATCATCGCCGTTTTCTTGAATCATGCCTTCGATATAACGATTTGTGGAACACGAAATATCATATTTCAAGTGATAAACACCATTCTGGTACAACGGCACTATGTCGTAATACATCTGCACGGCGTAGTTAACACTGCCGACCGATGTAATATTAAGGGCAAGCCTGCCGTTATCGGTGTAAAGCGAACAAGCACCGCCGCTTTGTTTGTAAGAATTCCAACCCGATGTTCCGCTATCGAAAGTTGAATTTTTTATAATATTTGCTGCGGCATAAGTGGTTATAGGTGCCAAACCCGTTGCCATAACAATGCACGCGGTAAGAGCTGCAATGCACCTTTTGAAATAATTGTGTTTCATAATCCACCTCATTTTTATTATTTTTATGATTTATGAGTGCGCCAAAAAGTACGACGATAATTTTTTGGCGTATAGCCCGTGTGTTTTCTGAAAACCTGAATAAAATGACTTTCAGAACAAAAGCATAAATATTCAGAAATTTCAAGGCAGGAATATTCAGAATATTTCAGCATATTCTCAGCGGCTTCAATGCGTTTTTTCATTATATATTCAGAAACTGTAAAACCAACTTCCTTGTGAAACAGCTTTGAAAGATATGCGGGACTTAGCTTTGAAATCTTGGCCAAGTCTTCAAGGGTGATTTTTTTGTGCAAATTTTCATAAATATACTCAAGACAGATTGTAAGTGATTTTGGATAACGCCTTTTGTTGCGTATAATATTCATTCTCTGCGCGTAGTCTTCAACTACTTCTCGGTGCAGCAGATTTATCTCATCTTTACTGCGACATTTATCAATACTGCGGATATAAATATCACTGAGATTGTACGCTGCTTCCGTTTCCATTCCGCCTTCTATGCAATATCTGGTAATAAGCGCAACGGTTATAATAAGGTGATATCTAAGGTTGCGCAGTTCATCATCGCTAAGTTTACCCAATTCATCACAATTAAGCGGTTTGAACAAACGCCTTGCCTCAGCAAAATTTCCTTCCTTAATACTTTGAAAAAATGCTATTTCACGCTCATAAGACAAATGCGATATACTGTATTCCCGATTATAAAACTCAGTATGCGAGAGATTTTTTTCAATGTCCATATCATCACCCTCCACAAAACCATTTTACACTATTCAAATGCAAAGCACAACAAGAAAATGATATAAACAGCTAAAAATAACAATTAGCAAAACAAAATTATGATATTATGGTAATTGTATCATTATGCAAAGCAAAATAATGTTACAAATTTATCCACTTTATCATTTATATGCTCTGATAATGTAATTTTTCGCTTATGTGTTTCATGCGTCACTTTTGTATTCTTTAAGCAATATATTTATATATAACTTTGAACTAAACAAAACGGATACCACTTTAAGTGATATCCGTTTTAGTTGTGTACAATGCACCTTATCATTATGCGAAAATCTCGCTCCAAATTTCATAATAAAGCTGAGCCGTATCATCAGCAGGGCTATACGCTGCATACAAGCTTGCGTATCTTGCAACCTTTGCCGCATCTTTTGTATCAATAACACCATCAGTATTATTATCGCCTGCAAAAAATGCAAGTAAATTATTAGTTGCTGAAAGCGTGGGAGGTTCTGCTCCGCTTGCTTCCAAACTGCAGTAATTTGCCATTAAAGCGGCATCTTTGGTATCAATAAAATGATCAAGATTTGCATCACCGCGCTGCGCAATTTTAAAATCCACACCGCAAAGTTTGTCAGTAGCCTTGTTTTCAAGATATTCAAGCACAGCTCCATCATTTCCGATATAACCAAAGTATGCTTTAAAATCCAATGCAGGACTTCCCGTATTATAAGCATCCCAATAAAGCGAATAAGGAGCCACGTCATCTAAAACAAAACAATCCTGAGTAATATCACGCTTTGAACCATCGCCCATTATTGCTGTAATTGTGTAATTTTCAAGCGAAATGGGTGTTTTATCATCGGCATATAACAAAGGTATTTCTTCACCTGTATTTGATTCTGCCGCAATATTCACCACTGTTTCAGATTGATCTCCACCCAATCCACCAATAGTAAACACAACTTTTACCGATTGATATATAGAGGTATTCGCAGGGATATCAGCAACGCCTGTGCCTGACCATTGGTCGTGCAAATAAATCCTTGTAACGCCTTGTGAACTTTCGTAATAGTTGTAAGTTATAGCATTATCACTTGTCTGATAATCCTCATACAGTACACCGTCTATCCAAACCTGATTTACGGTTACAAACAAATCGGGGTAAAAAGTACTTGTAAAGCTTTGCGAGGTTTCTGTGGGGGCTATACAAACAGCAAGAAACTGCAGCGTATCGGTTCCGCCGCCTTCAAGAACCCACTCAACAGTGTACTGTCCGTCACCCGTTACATAAGCCGCAGTGGAATTATCATTAACTTCGTCAATTGCCCAACAAGTATCGTTGCCTATCATACCAAACATAAAAGCGTTTGCAAGAATTTCTCTTTCAGTTACAGTTGCTGTTGTTGTGGTTTGGCTGTTTTGTGTGGTAACAATTGAAACTACCTCAGTTGTTACGTCAGTACCGGTTGGTGGTGTAGTACCACCCATGCCTGCACCTATGCAATCACTGCACAAAAACATTCCCAAAGGAGTTCTCACACCTTCGCCGTCAGCAAGTGCCTTACCGCAGCCATCGCAATAACTTTGCGGAGGAATTGTGGTTACATTTGTATCATACGTAGTTACACACATATTGCCATCTGTGGTGGTAGTTGTTGTGTATGTACCATCAGTTGTTGTGTAATCATCAAGACCTGTGGTGGTTGTGGTTGTGTATGTACCGTCGGTTGTTGTGTAATCATCAAGACCTGTGGTAGTTGTGGTTGTGTATGTACCATCAGTTGTCGTGTAATCATCAAGACCTGTGGTGGTGGTGGTTGTGTATGTACCGTCGGTTGTTGTGTAATCATCAAGACCTGTGGTAGTGGTTTCTTCAAGGTTATAATCTATCGAAATTGCACCATCTACAAAATATGTACCTAATTCATCTACATTCGATCTTTCAGTATTCCAAACCAAAGGAATATCACCATACGCCATATCAGCATTTACAGTAAAAGCAATATCAGCAATATGTCCCGGGTTCATTTCTGTGGAAGCAACAAACACAACACAACACAAACCATCATCGGCGTTGTTACTGTCAGCCCACATAGCATCAGAAGTCAGCGAAGTCCTATAAGCTTGTTCATACGTCAGCACCTGCGGATCATACTCAATAACACAAGTAGCGTTTGACCAAGCAGCATCGTTTATATAAATCGGAATTATTACCCGATATTCTGCGAAATAGAGGTCATCGCTTGAAATTTCGACAGTACCCATTTCCAATTCGGGTATATTAGCTGCATCCGCAACCATTTCATAATTATCCGCGCTATTATCGTTTAATGCTGTAAACGGTAATAAAGCAACACACGAAAGTGAAACAGCAATTGAAGTTAAACTTGCCAATGCCTTTTTTAAAACCTTCTTCATCATTATATCCTTTCTATGATATAGGTATTGGATTAAATTTCTTTAACAATTAATTATAACATAGCTTACAAAATTATGCAACAAAATTCTTGCGGTATTTAGTTAAAGGCCGACAAAAGACTCTACTAATAAAGCTTTGGCAACGTTTCTTTAGTTATGGCATAAGGGCAGTTGTACATTTCTTTCAACACCTCATTAGTGGTGTAACGTTCAGTTGTGCAGAATTCATGCGACCATGTCATATAGCTTGCCCAACCTACCCTTTCCTCTGCAATAGCCTTTGCAGAAGGAAGCGTTCCTGTTTCTCCGATAAGTGTAATTTTTGGTTGTGATGTAATTTTTGTAAGTTCGTAATACATCTCACTCTGACTTGTATGCTCATGCGCAGGCGGATACATATCCCTTGAAATTATATCAACCACATCATCACCCGGGTAGCAATCAGGATCAGGCGAGTTCCAAACCCAGATGAGATTATTGAGTTTATGAACGTTAGTGTAACGCTCATACATTATTCTCCACAACTTTTTCAAAGGCTTGGCACCCTTTGCACCCCACCAGAACCAATCACCGTCACCTTCATGAAAAGGGCGCCACAAAATCGGTATGTGTTTTTCGCTGAACGGACGAAGCAAGCCTGCCATCATATCCATATCGGCAATAAGTGCAATATTTTCGGGAGTACCATCAATTACAGCTTTGTTTGCGTCAAAGTCAGTGTTATTGCTAAAAAAAGACTTTGAACGTCCGCCGAGAGGCGAAAACCAATGCCATGTAAATGTGATTAGTCCCCTTTTTTCAGCCCATTCCCATGCCTTTTTAAGCGTACCGTAGTTTTGGGCAACCTCTTTCATACATTCATCATCAGTATCAAAATAATTTATATTAGGCGAATAGGAAAGAAGCTCAAAGCCAAGCAGTGCAGGCTGTTTACCTGTAACCTGCTCAATATAGCGAAGTTCTTCCTGCGCCATAGTTTGTGTGTGCTGACCTGTGATGACTTTTTTATAAGTTATATCAGAAAGATATTTCATCACATTTTTAACACATTCCTGTGCTTTTTTATTCTGCGGAATAAAAATCTTATCGCTCATAATAATTCTCCATTACGTTGCTTTTGCATTCGTAGATTTAATAGTTTTATAATAACACAAACGATATTAGATTGCAATACAGCAGCAATAGCAACAGCTGATAATACACACATTTATTCTTTGTCCCCACAAAAAACTCCGCACCTTAACAGATACGGAGTTAATTAATATTAAATATATTTCAGCAGTTCATCGCGCACATCATCAAGCTTGCTGTCGGCAAGGCCAAAATCCATTTCCTTATAGCTCCACACACATCTTGGTATTTCGTACTTTTCAAACACGCTGTTAATGCATTTAAACCACTTCAAAGCTTCAGCAGGCTGTACAATATCAATAACGCCGTACTCACCGCAATAAAGTGTAGTATTATTTCGTTTTGCCGCTTCAAGCGCAGGCGCAAACAGCTCTTCAAAATATTCGGCAGTGATATTGCTTTCTTCAAAGGTAAAACGGTCAGCTTTATTTAGCATATCAGTCCAGTATGCCCCCTGATGTGTAAATTTCAGTGGTTCATAACAATGGAAATTATAAATAGTCTTATCATCAAAAGGCTTTGTCAGATCAGGAACAGCTTGAGCACTATTGTTGTGATAACTACCCACAAGAATAAGCGTATCGGGTGCATAAACACGAATACGTTTTATACACTCATTTGATATTCTATTCCATTCATCAATAAATGCCTTATCAGTCACTTCGTTAAGAAGTTCAAAAGTAACTCTGTCGCTTAACTTGCCGTAACGCTTGGCAAACTCCTGCCACAAACGATAAAAACGCTCCTGAAGCTGTTTATCTTCAAAAAAGCCTGTTTCGCTTTCTCCATAACTATCAAAGGAAAAGCCCGCTGTCTTATGCAGATCAAGAACAGCTTTCAACTGGTACTTTTCGCAATACTCAAACGCCTTATCTATCCTTGCAAAGCCGTCCTCCTTATAAGTGCCGTCATCATTTTCAAAAATGTTGTAATCAACGGGAATACGTACATGATCGATACCCCATTGTGATACCGTTGCAAAATCAGCCTCAGTTATAAAATTATTCAACCTGTCTTCGCTATAATCACACTGCGAAAACCAGCCGCCAAGATTTATTCCTTTGTAAAACCCCTTGTTCTTTAGCATTGTTTTTTGTTCCTTTCATTGATTTGTTGTGATTAAAATATATCATATCCTTGTGGTCAATAATATCAAAATCATATTCATTATATCATTTGTTTGACGAAATTCAATTATAAACGGTAGCAAATGTTTAATGTATAGGACAAATATATGACACTTGTATTTTTTACTTAGTGGTATAATTGATTATAATTGTTACAACAAAAAGGAGATAAAACCAATGAATAGAATAAAGAAACTCTTACCTGTCATATTATCCCTTACAATGCTCACCGCCTGCACTAAGGAGTCTGCCCAAACAGCATCATCGGCTTCAGAAACTAATACATCGACTGAAGCTGTAACAGAGAATGCATCGCCAACGGGCTCAATTTATGTTGAATTCACAAACGGCATGCCTAACGGATGGGAATGCGCTGACGGTTGGACAAACGGAAATATGTTCAACGTTACTTGGAGAAAAAGCAATGTGATGTTTAATGAAGGGAAAATGCAGCTAACTATTGACAAAGACACAACGCCGGCAGGTGATATCCCCTATTCCGGAGGCGAATTCAGAAGCAGAGAATTTTACGGCTACGGACGTTACGAAGTATCGATGAAGGCTATTAAAAATGATGGTGTAGTTTCATCGTTTTTTACATACACAGGTCCTTCAGACAATAATCCATGGGACGAAATTGACGTTGAAATTCTCGGAAAAGATACAACAAAGGTACAGTTTAATTACTTTACCAACGGTAAGGGCGATCACGAATATATGCATAACCTTGGTTTTGATGCATCAGAGGATTTTCATACCTATGCTTTTGAATGGTACGAAGACAAAATTATTTGGTACGTTGACGGTATTGAAGTTCACAGAGCAACCGAAAGCATTCCTGTTACCGAAAGTAAAATTATGATGAATACTTGGTGCGGCAAAGGCGTTGATGGTTGGCTGAACGCATTTAATGATACTGCATTGCCGCTTACAGCTGAATACGAGTGGATTAAGTATACTCCTTTTGAATAATCTGAAACGAGGAAATTGAATAATAATATAATTAAAGGCTTCACTTGAAATTCAGGTGAAGCCTTTTTGTTGTTTGTGGTTGGTGATTTTTCGTACATTTTCAGACTGATTATAAAATAAAAAATCCCCGAAAGAATCGGGGATTTTGTGTGTTTGTAAATTGAAGAAAGTTATCTCTTGGAGAAGATTTCTTATCGCTTGGGTAACTTATATCCGCATTACAGAGCGGTTTTCTTTTGGAGTTGTTAGTTGTGTGTTAGTTTTTGATTGTGGCTTACAATATCAGAGAAGGAGTATTGATGAATTTTCTCAAATCACGATATAGTAAATCGTGATTTGAGAATGGGTGATATTCAACTATTGACAACCCATAATATCTTTGCTATAATAAAGGTGACCAAACGGTCACCTTTGTATTTCTATGGAGGGCACAATGGAAAACTCAACTAAAAACAGAATACTCGATGAAGCTCTGATAATGTTTGCCGAGAACGGCTATAAGGGCACAAATCTTCGTGAACTTGCGGCACAGCTTGGTTTAAGCAAATCTG
>JAZQJI010000045.1:0-2689 GCA_045541475.1 Oscillospiraceae bacterium | reverse complement strand
CCTAAACGCGTCTAACCCGCCTGCGGCAATTATAGCCGCAGCGCCTTTAGCTTTACCAACACCCGAAACCGTTACATGAATACCGCTGTCATCTTCATACGCGTATTTTTTCGCGCCCTGCGTGATAAAAGCCTGATATGTTCCGTCATGCTCATATACCCCGCCATAGTGAGTTACCCCATGTTTATCAGTTGCGTATAGTCCAGACTGCAGGGAAAGCCGTTTCTGTTCCTCATTGTATGCGGTAAAGTCTGCAGAACCTAAAAATTTGCAACTGTCGGTATCAACGTATACAAGCCTATCCCCGCACAAATCTATACCAGTCTGCAGCGCTGCACGTGCGTGTGCTGTTGTCCAACAGCCAAATTGATAAATCGTAAATGCTCGCTTTTTGGCGGCTATTAACAACTGTTCTTCTGTCATACTGGTATCTTCCTCATACAGACAATCATTAAACAGTATGGAAGTCTTTGCGGGGTTCTGTACGCTCATTCCATATATCCCATTCAACAGTTCTTTACCTTTTAAATAAAACAGTTCCTGTCCTTCAATGCCTTTCAACTCTGTTTTCTTCCTGAAAAATTCAACGTTGCAGTCAATCAGACCTTGCGGCAGTTTTCCTAAATTCGCCTTATAGCCGCGCAGAACCTCAGCGGAAAACGTATACTGTGATATGATTATCTTCCAGTCAATTTCATTTACTGTTATGCGCAAATATGCAGCGGAAAGCACCCGCCCATTATCGTTAACCTCTCCTGTTATCTTGCTACATTTTGCTATGGGGATATAGGGAATAGCTGTGTATTTGTCGCACAGTTCAATGTCATATAACTCAACCTCAAACAGGACAGCTTTGCCAATATCAATCAGACGGTCTACCAAACGACAGGAAGGGTTAACGATCTCTTTAAATGGTGAAATGGGATAAAGCCTGTTGCACTGCTGTGATGGGTAACTTGATGATATATCCATGCTTGTGATTGGATCGGTCAGCACTTCATCAACATAATAACGGTTTGCGTGTGTATTGCCTCCGCGAAATTCTGCACGCAGCATCTTGAAAACTGCATAATCGGGAAAGCATTCCATTATCTTCAAGTGTTGCGGTTTCATTGCGCGTTTGCACTCTCTGCGTACAAATCCTGTTGATGTTAAAGGCAGACTGTACCAATCGTCATTATTCAATTCCAAAATAGCGTGTATAGCTTCCACAAGACCGAGAACATCATTTACACCATATTGCAAATCATGCTCTGTTAATTCTGTCCATGAATAGCGCTTTTCAGTGTAAATGAAATCATCAATTTTCTGATGCTCAACGTTGTACCGCTGCAAGAATTGTTTTAATGGCAGATTGGTCAAACGGTAACTACAACGAAATTCTATGTTTTCAATATTTGCGCGCAGAACGTGCCGCGGTTCTGTCGGGAATACGTCTTCATTTTCAAAGTGGAATATACCAGACAGAAATTGTATTTCATAACTTAAGTTATGCACAAATACAACTATAGTTCTTCCACCTGAAACAGCTTTCAAGAGTTTTACAAAATGCTTGAATTCTTCCCATGTGCGACCAATGACAACAAATGACTCAACCGCAAATTGCCACAGGTACATAACACTTTGATTAATCTCATCTATAACAGTTGTTTCAATGTCAAAAGCGCAGACTTCCTTGTTGTATAGCTTTTTACTGCGTCCCCTGTTGGAAGAATACAACATATGGAATTGTGGCATATCTGCCACAGTTTTAATATTTTTCGCGTTTATTATTTTGCATTCGTTTGTATTCATTAAATAACCGCGTCCATTCTTCAGGACTTGCACTTTCTGCAGCGTTAAATACTTCCATTACTTCTTCACTGTCAGAATCATAGGCAATTGCAAACTCTGACTTTTTAAACCATTTCATGAAATTATAAAACTCAGCGTAATTGTCTGTATTAACATCAAAACCCATTTCGTTTGCTGAATCTATAATATTTTGTCGCTGTTCTTTTAGTCCTGTAATGGTAGATGCTTTGCTTTTCAAAAAGCGGTTAACATCTGCAACCTCATGTAATAAATCAGCAGTTGTTTTCAAGTTACGCAACTTTGTAAAGTGTTCGTCTGGTTCATTTCCAAATTCTTGCATTACTTTCTCAGATGAAACCCTTCTCAGTCGGTCAACTGCTTTTCGTCTTGCGTCTGTATAATAGCTTCTCAAACGCTTTTCAGTCAATTTCCCGCTTGTAACCGCTTTGCCTAACTGATTGTAGGTCATTGCTGCTATTTCTGCGTCCCTAATCCAACGTGCCATTTAAACATCAAACCCCTTCTCAAATTCTATTTTGCAAGTGGCATTCTGGAAAAATACACGCTGCTTTTGATATGCTCCATAAATATAATAGAATGCTTTCTGAAATGCAGTCTTTTCAATCGGCAGCAGACTGTAACGCGTGTTTGCCTTGGCACCTGAAATTGTGTAATAGATGTTTTTCGATTTATGCTTGCAGATTGTGCAATCACCAATTGAAACAATCATATTGAATTCTTGCAGCGGGTACTGTTTCACTTGCTCATAGTCTGCGGCAGCAAATTCATTGTCCAAACTCATTTGCTGAAAATCACGATTCTGAATGACTCTATACAATGCAGTTTTGGCTTTGCGTTCTGAAATGGGGCTGTTCTCATATCGAATAATTGCAAC
>JAZQJI010000044.1:0-25730 GCA_045541475.1 Oscillospiraceae bacterium | reverse complement strand
TTTTAAAAAGAAACAAAACATTATGCACCACTTACCGCTGCCGCTCAAACAAGGTGAAAAGGTCTTTTAGACCTTTTCAAACTCGCGGCTTAACGCTGTGTTGCAAAGTTTGTTTTTTGTCAATTCTCCCATTATAACACTGCTGTCGGTGTCAATAACGCTGCTGCTCAAACAGTCCTCGAAAATGCAACAAAAGTAGCATTTTCTGCGGAACTCGCAGCGACGCTGCGTAACTCATTATTCTCTGCAACTTCTTAGGCGGATGTTATCCGCCCTGCTTACTTTTGCCAAAAACTAATAAGTCCTCGCCAACGGCGAGGACTATTTTCGTTATAAGGTCGTGATGGTGCAAATATCTAACAATCAACCAAGCCCCGAAATGCCCTGTGCGGGCACGCACCCAAATTAGCGGTAAATAATATCGTTTTTGTCAGGACCGTTAGAAATCATTGTGATCGGGTATCCGATTTTGCTTTCAACATATTCAATATACTTGCGGCAGTTTTCGGGCAAATCTTCGTATTTCTTAATGCCTGTGATGTCGCTCTTCCAACCTTCGCAGTATTCGTAAACAGGCTTTGCTTTCAAAAGATTGTCGTATGTGGGGAAACGGTCGATAACTTCGCCGTCAACCTCGTAACCCACACAAACGGGAATTGTATCAAGATATCCAAGAACGTCAACAATTGAAAGTGCAACGTCTGTTGCACCCTGCAACATACAGCCGTATCTTGTTGCAACTGCATCAAACCAACCCATTCTTCTGGGTCTGCCTGTTGTTGCACCGTATTCGCCTGCGCTGCCGCCGCATCTTCTCAAAGTCTCAGCCTCTTCGCCGAAAATTTCAGAAACAAACGGACCTGCACCTACGCATGAAGAATATGCTTTTACAACTGTGATAATCTTCTTGATTTCATAGGGAGGAATACAAGCACCAACAGCACCAAAGCCTGCCAATGTTGATGAAGATGTAACCATGGGGTAAATGCCGTTTGTTGTATCACGAAGTGCGCCAAGCTGACCTTCAAGAAGAATATTCTTGCCTGCTTTGAGTGCATCGTTGATGAAATATGCTTCATCAAAAACATAGGGTTTCAAATCTTCAGCGCACTTTTTGAGCCAGTTGTAAAGATTTTCTGCGTCAATATGCTCTGCACCTTCGTAAATAGCGTCAATATATGCATTTTTAACTTCACAAACCTTTTCAACTCTATCCTTAAGATTTTCGCTGTAAAGTTCGCTTATCTGGAAACCAATCTTGAGGGCTTTATCAGAATAGAAAGGTGCAATACCTGACTGAGTAGAGCCAAAGCTGTTTTTGCCAAGGCGCTTTTCTTCAAGCTTATCAAACAGAATGTGATAGGGCATTACAAACTGCGCTCTGTCAGAAATTCTGATATCGGGAGTAGGTACCCCGCCTGCCTCAAGCTCGCTAAGCTCTTTAAAGAAGCAATCATAATTAAAAGCAGCGCCCATACCAATGATGTTTACTGTTTTTTGGTGGAAAACACCTGAAGGAAGAATGTGCAGAACGAACTTGCCATACTCGTTAATAATAGTGTGGCCTGCGTTTGCACCGCCCTGAAATCTGATTACGACATCGGCAGTATCGGCAAAAAGGTCAGTCATTTTGCCCTTACCTTCATCGCCCCAGTTGCCTCCGACAATTGCAGTTACCATAAGTTTAAGTCCCCCTATATAGTTTTTAGATTAATTAAACTTTTTTACACGGCGCGCTTTGCTTTACAACGCACCACATTTAAGTATACAAAATCATTTTGGTTTTGTCAATGGTTATAACGCTTTTTTTCTCAAAAATTAACACTTTATAGCATATTTGAACCTGTATTTTATGTGCGCACCGGATATTTTACGGTTTTTATCGTATTCATGGGATTATTCACTCAAAAAAATTTGCTTGTATATAATATGTTAAAAAAAGCGACATAAAATAATAAAATTTCTGTGCTATAATTTTCACGCAACCGAATAGGGCATCTAGTCCGATTCAGTCCCGTGCAGATGTCGATGATTTTTTTCTCAACGGGGTCTGGTCGGCTTTTGTTGTTTTTTCGGCAATCTTTATTTTGGAGGATACCAATATGGCATTCAAAAACGAATATTTACAGGGCGTTTATGACAAGGTTTGTCAGAGAAACGCTAACGAGCCTGAATTTCTCCAGGCTGTAAAAGAAGTTCTCGAAAGCATTGAGCCTGTTATCGAGCAGAGACCCGACCTTGTTGCAGCAGGCGTTGTTGACAGAATGGTTGAGCCTGAAAGACAGGTTATTTTCAGAGTACCGTGGGTTGATGACAACGGCAAGGTACAGGTAAACAGAGGCTTCAGAGTACAGTTTAACTCTGCTATTGGTCCTTACAAGGGCGGTATCAGACTTCATCCTTCCGTAAATATTTCTGTAATCAAGTTCCTCGGCTTTGAGCAGACATTCAAGAACAGCCTTACAGGTCTTCCCATGGGCGGCGGCAAGGGCGGTTCTGACTTCGACCCCAGAGGCAAGTCCGACGGAGAAGTCATGCGTTTCTGCCAGAGCTTCATGACAGAGCTTTCTAAGCACATCGGTCCTGATACTGACGTTCCCGCAGGCGATATCGGTACAGGCGCAAGAGAAATCGGCTATATGTTCGGTCAGTATAAGAGACTCCGCAACGAATTTACAGGCGTTCTTACAGGTAAGGACATAACCTGCGGCGGTTCTCTCATTCGTCCCGAAGCAACAGGCTACGGCGCAGTTTACTATACAGTTGAAATGCTCAAGACTCTTGGCGAAGATATCAAGGGCAAGACATTTGCTATCTCCGGCTTCGGTAACGTTGCTTGGGGTACAGTTAAAAAGGTTAACGAGCTTGGCGGTAAGGTTGTAACAATCTCCGGTCCTGATGGCTACATCTACGATGAAGATGGTATTTCCACAGAAGAAAAGGTTAACTACCTTCTCGAAATGCGTGCTTCCTGCAGAGATAAGGTTCAGGATTATGCTGATAAGTTCGGCGTTCCCTTCTTCCCCGGCGAAAAGCCCTGGGGCGTTAAGGCTGATATCATTATGCCCTGCGCTACTCAGAATGAAGTTGGCATGGCAGAAGCTGAAAAGATTGTTGCTAACGGCGTTAAGTACTACGTTGAAGTTGCTAATATGCCTACCACAAACGAAGCTGTTGCATACCTTAAGGCTAACGGCGTAGTTGTTGCTCCTTCCAAGGCAGTTAACGCAGGCGGCGTTGCAGTTTCCGGTCTTGAAATGTCTCAGAATTCAATGCGTTACAGCTGGACAGCTGAAGAAGTTGATGAAAAGCTTAAGAACATCATGAAGAACATTTACAACGCTTCTTACGAGGCTGCTAAGACATACGGCATGGAAGGTGACCTTGTTGCCGGCGCTAACATTGCAGGCTTTATTAAGGTTGCAGAAGCTATGAAGTGGCAGGGCGTTTGCTAAGATTTTTTCTTGAATTACGCTTGTAAATCAGTAATAACAAAGCTCCTCTTTGATATTAATCAAGGGGAGCTTTTTGCATATATCATACAGAAAATTTTGTAAAAAATAATGTCGAAATTTAGCTTACTGAAAGTATATTTTTGCTCTGCAAGTTTCAACATTTAGCGTGTGAAAGCGATGTGCGGATTTGTGGGGTTTTCAACCTTTTCAACGAAGTTTTCAACAAATTCAAGTTTTTCAAAAGTAAAATTTGGCGCAATAATTTAAATATCGGCAAAAGATAATACAAAATGTATAGGTGAAAACAAAGCCGCCCATAATATTATCGCAACGATAAATTAAGTGAGAGGTTTTTGAAATGATAAAGGGCGTAAACAAGCAGATTGTGGAGATTAACAGTACAAACAGCGCATTTTTTGAAAAAGCGGTGTTGTATGTAAAGCCTTCCATGCAGGATTTTTCATCAAAAGCGCTTGCACAGGAAGCGCAGCATTATATAAACAACATAATTCCCTACAAAAAAAGCCGCATAATATCGCTTAAAACGCTTATGTTAGCGTTTGCATCAGGCTGCGGCTTTGGTGTTGTTTATGCAATTGTTACGCTTGTTTTTTAAAATCGTTTTCAAAAAACAAAACGGGGTAGGTTCCATCATAGGCTTTGACTATACCCGGATTTTTATCGGCATAATCAAAAATTTTCGGTGCTATTTCCTTTGCAAACGATAAAACCGTGGCAAGCGGCAGTTCGTTTACGCTGTCGCAAATCGGCGCAATGGATATAGCGCGCCTGCCCTCAACTTCCATTATTCTATACGGCCAGATAGCACATTCAAACGGCTTTTTATCGCCCAAAATGCAGCCCGTTTCGGTCAGCATTGGGCAACGGTAAAGCCCATCGGATTTATCCTCTTTCATTTTAAACAGCCACATATCGCCCTTTGGCATATATTCAATACTATCCGAAATATTCTGTTTGATATATTCCTTTAAATCGTTCTCGATACTCGGGGTTTCCCATAAATCGTAGCGGTCAAATATACAGCACAGGCGGCAAGCGGCGCATGATTTTTTTGATAGAATTTTTGTGAGCATTTTAATTCTCCTTATTTTTATACACACTTATTATATAGCAAATGCTTGCAAAAATCAATATTTTCTATTGTACATAATATTGACAAAGGAATCGGGGAATGATATAATGAAACTGCGACACAATTTAATAACCACGTATTATAAGTACAAGTATGTGTTTTTATCTTTGGTAAAAATGCATGCTCTATTTTCGCATACTTGTTAGTACGTGGAAAATTGTGTCGCAGCAATCGGAGCTGCGTTTTTCGGTGCGTAGCCTCGGCTGCGCACTTTTTTATTTTAGGAGGATATAAAAAATGAAAGACAATACTTGTCCAATCTGCGGCGAACGAATTGAAAGTTCTCAAATGCAATTTCTAGACAACGGAAATCCAGCTTGTCCGAGATGCGTACAAAAAGAACGAGAAAAATCAACAGTCAATAAAGAAACGGAGGAGTAATGCCGTGAAAAGAAGCTTGTTCTTACTTCTCTCTGTACTGACAGTATTATCAATATGCTCTTGTGGGAACTTAGATTCCGAAGAAACATCGCAAACTGTTAGTAGCTCATCTGCATCTTCAAGTGAGAATTTTGAAGCGGAATCAAACTATTCTGATTCAACTCGTTCAACTACAACATCTCATACGCATAATTATTTGGATGCAGATTGCACATCACCGAAAATGTGCGAATGTGGAAAAACAAGCGGAGAGTCTTTAGGTCATAGTTGGCAAGTTGCAACTTGCACAACTGCAAAAGTATGTTCGCGTTGCGGTAAGACGGATGGCGAGTCGTTAGGTCATAGTTGGGAATCCGCAACTTGCATCTCGCCTAAAATGTGCTCTCTTTGCAAAACTACAGAGGGAGAACCTTTGGGTCACGATTGGGAAGAAGCAACTCTTAATCAGCCTAAAACTTGTATTATATGTAACGACACGATCGGTTCGGCTTTAGATTATACATATGTTGGAATAGGATGGGTTGATACGCAAAGCGATAACCTTAATCTTCGAGAATCGCCAACTACTAACGCCGAAGTCATCACCACTATTCCTAAAGGCAGCTCGATAACAGTTTATGATTGTGGTGATTTGCAATGGTATTATACAGAATACAACGGAAAACCAGGTTATGTTAGTTCGTTGTATGTATCGTTTGGTGATGCTGAACAAAATTCGAATGATGATATCTTAGATGATAATACTCTACCCGCAAAAGATATATATGAATTGTGTGAAGACTTGACTCAATATTTTAGAGAACAAGGCGTTTATGATATATACTTTGAAGTAAATACAACCGAAGACGGAACTGAATACCTTACCGTTTCACAATATTTCGACAACAAATTAGACGGCATAGCCGTAGAATTTCAAATGCTTTCTGACTACAACAACTTGATTGATTTAGTTGGATACGATAGTGGGGTTTATGAGCGCGCCAAGGAAACCCAGCAGCTCCATTGTGAACAGGAATCCATATATAATAATTTATGTCTGGAGACTGTCCGTTTAGCTAATGATTTTGGGGTGCATTGCAATGTATTCTATTATATTTATGATACAGATGGAACAGTTGTTTATATTAGTGCTAACGGAGAAGAGGCATGGGATTATTTGGATGCTTTAATGGAATACTATAATTACGTATATCCATAAACGGATTCGAGCTCTTCTAACGATATAGATAAAAGGCTTGCTAGCAATGGCGAGCCTTTCCTATTCCCCTCAAAACACACCCAAAACCCAATAAACAATGCCATAAATCACGCTTGCACCCACGCCGTACAGAATAACGGGCCCGGCAATTGAAAACACCTTTGCGCCCACGCCCAAAACAAAGCCTTCGGTTTTAAATTCAAGCGCGGGAGAAACAACGGCATTTGCAAAGCCCGTGATAGGTACTAAAGTGCCTGCTCCTGCGTGCTTTGCAATGCGTTCATACACACCCAAACCCGTTAAAATGGCACTTAAAACAACCAATATAACTGATGTCCATGCGCTGCTTTGCGTTTTCTCAAAGCCGTAGTATGAAAAAACATTGCTTATAAACTCGCCCACAACGCAAATAGCACCACCGATGGCAAACGCACACGGAATGTTGATGTAGCTTTTTGAGTTGGGCGAGGCTTTTTTTGTCATCTCGCTGTATTCGTTTTGCGAAACATTCATAATTTTACAACACCTTTCGATAATTTATCGTAGTAAAAGGTATTGTTCGGCAAAAGCAGCTGTTTTATTCGCTTTTTGCAAAATTTATCATAACAATATGCTTAGGGCAGAAAATTCTCGGTTTGGCAATGCCTCGGCCAACAAACATAATGGTATTGTTTTTTGTGTACTTACCGCTTGAATATTTGGGGAAGAATTTTCTTTCAGGCGAGAGCAGACCGCACAAAAACGGTATGCGTACCGAACCGCCGTGAATGTGACCGCAAAGAACAATATCTGCGCCCCATTTTTCATAAGTTTCAAAAAAAAGCGGATTGTGCGCCAAAACTATGGAAAAACCATGATTTTTCGGTGTTGCGTTTTGCATATCTTCAAGATTATATTGAGCAAGATTTGAATATCCGCCGTTTTGGTTTATATAACATTCACGCTTGCAGCTTATGCCGTAAATCCTCGTGTTTTCAAGCAGCATTTCAGATTTATCATCAAGCAGAATAGCACTGCTTTTTTCAAATGCATTGCAAAGCTGTAAATATAAATCGTTATTCAAATCAAGCTCGTGATTGCCAACGCAGGCGTAAACCCTTGCAATTTTGCAAAGCTCGTTCAAAACCTGCTTTGCAAGCGAAATATCTTTTATATGTCTGCTTACAAAATCGCCCGAAATAAAGATATAATCAGGCTTTTGCTCTTTAATTTTTTTTGCCACACGCATTGCGGTTTTGGTGCTTTTGTTTATGTGCAAATCAGAAATAAAGGCAATTCTTTTGGTTTCAAGTTCACTTGGGCAGTTTTTGTGCGCAAGCTTTATGTGCGTTGTGAAAACGCACAGATTTTCTGTAATTATAATCAAAAGCAGAATAATTGATATAACTGTAAATACAATCAAGGCTTGTCTCCTTTCTTTAAAAAATCAACAAAAACACCGTTCTTTTTATGCAACACAAACGCATAAAATATATGCATAAAGATATAATAACGCAAGGGAGCGCTGTTATGAAAAAAAGCTTAAAAAAAGTGTTTTTTGTGGTGTTGTTGGCGGCAATGGCGTGTGCACTTATTCTGATTTTGTTTGATATTGCGCGCAAGTGTCAAAATGATGAAACTAATCAGCAAAACACACAAAGTGTTATTGTTCACGTTGGCATAAATAGCGATGATGAAAACAAAAAATATGTTATAAGCGAATATGCGCCCGATAAAACAAAAAATGATTGGCACAAGCTTTTTATTGATCAAATAGAAGATATTGAAGCTGTGCAGGGCAGTGAAAACGATGCAACTATAAGACAGATTACCTACGGCGATGGTGACGGCGGAGCATTTGTGCGGCTTGCAAGCGGTGCACAGGTAAAAAATCTAACCACCGAAACTGCTCAATGCCTTTATGCGCAAAGCAACCTCTTGCCCGAGTATGACATTAATATAAACAACGAGCCGTTGGTGCTTATTATACACACGCACGCAACCGAAAGCTATATGCCCGTTGAAAGCTATTTTTATGATGAAGAATTTAACTCGCGCACGACTGACAAAACGCAGAATGTGATAGCCGTTGGCGATGAAATTTCAAGGGCTTTGGAAGAAAACGGTATAGGCGTTGTGCATGATACAACTCTGCATGATTACCCTACGCACACGGGCTCATACGGGCGCAGTGCAGAAACCATACAGAATATTCTTGAGCAATACCCTTCAATCAAGATAGTTCTTGATATTCATCGAGATTCAATAACAGCACTTGACGGCACAAGAATTGCACCTGTTGCAGAAATTGACGGAAAGAAGGCGGCGCAGGTGATGATAATATCCGGCTGTGATGACGGGACGATGAATATGCCCGATTATATGCAAAATTTTCGGTTAGCATGTCTTATACAAAACAAAACGGAAAGAACTTACAGTGAATTGATGCGCCCGATTTTGTTTGATTATCAGAAATATAATCAGGATATAACGCCGGGTAGTTTGGTAATTGAGGTTGGCAGTGCGGCAAATTCGCTTGAGCAGGCAAAATATGCAGGGTACCTTTTGGGCAATACAATTTCGCAGGCGTTGATTTCAATTGCGTCAGATACATAGTATAATACAAAAGAGGAACGCAAAAATGAATTGTATCCAAAGACAAAAGCTACAAAAAAGAGCCGTCACATTTACTGCGGCGGCTTTGTTTTGCTTAATAATTCTATTTGCAGGTATTTTTACCGCATTTGTGAGAATACACAACAGATTAAACTACACTTCACTCGCTTTGCCGATTGTGCAAAAAACCGATGAAGGAGAAGCACAATTTTCCATTCTTGCCTATTCTCAAAATATAGATATTGAAAGCTTAAGCAATGTGGATGATAAAAACGCTGTGTATTTAATATTGCTGCCCGATGATTCAAGCATAGTTTTTTCGGTTTTTGAAATAATTTTTAATTATTTCAGCGGTTAAGCTGTTGCAGAGTTCCATTCTCTACGCTTGGATTTTTTCTTTACAAACTCGTGCAAATCGCCTCTGTAAACGAGCTGGGCACATTCTAAATGGCGCAAATCTTCAGGTGCATTCAAAAAAACATCTTTTTCAAGTTCAATATCAAGTGAATTAAGAACGTGCGCCACAAATTGAGAGCAAACGTATTTGTTTTTTCGCTTGATATTTTTCTTAAGCGGTATAGTGCACAAGCCAAGAACATTGTAGCCGTATTCGCATCTGTGTTCCATAAAATAGTTTATGATTTTTTCGTATTCTTCGCGCTGTTCATCTGAAAGGTTGATTTTATATATTTCACAAGGGATATATTTGCCGAAAGTGCCGTTGGTGATATCTTCTTTATTAAAAGTAGCAGGCAAAGGTGTCCTGCGGTAATTGCGGCAGAATGAATACATATCCTGAAGCTGTGAATCACTTGCAATTGATACATGAGAAAATGACTTGCGTGAGAGTATCCGTATCATTTTTGCAACATAGGTACTTGTATTTGAAAAAACAAGATATATTGAATTGGACATTCCTTACCACTCCATAAGATTTCTATTATACATTATAGCAAATATACTTGAAAAAAGCAAGAATATATGATATAATATTTATTAACACCCGCCCGTAGCTCAGTGGATAGAGCACCACGCTCCGACCGTGGGTGCGCAGGTTCAATTCCTGTCGGGCGGACCAGCCCGATCAGGTGCAGCCGACTGCTGTCGGCTGAGCGTTTCGGGTTTTCGTTGACTAATTTATTTATGTTACAGCGCAACTATATAATAAAATAATACAATGTAGGGGCGGATATCATCCGCCCCCTATATGTTTTTGTCTTCATATAGCAAAAAAACGCTCCCTTTTGTATAGGGAGCGTTTTGTTATTGCTTAAAAAGTTTATTGAAATGCTTTGTAAAAAGTTTGATGTTGCGATGCCATATTAGCGCAAAAACTGCATAAATAACAAATTCAAACACCAAAAGTGCAATGCCTGCAAGCCAAAACTTATTTATCGCTAAAATCAATATAATAATCAAAGAAATAGCTAAAGATATAGCGAAGGCAATTTTGTCCGTGTTTCTTAATCTGAACTCATATTGAATATCTGTGCCGTTATCACACTGAGTATATGTTCCGCAAGCAACAGGTGAAAGCAAGTAATTGCTAAAGATTTTGTGTTTTGCTATGGAAAATGATTTTTCGTCAAACGTTCCAATGAATGTCACGTCATCAAAAAGTGATAAATCAACAATTGTCGGAGGCACTGTATTTTCTTTCATAGTCAAGTAAATTTCTTTTGCAGATAGCATGGTTGTTAATTTAGTGCTATCCTTTGGAAAAAACATAACATTACCTCCCGATCACTGTGTTCATATTTACACAGCTTCTGTTATAAAATTGAGCAGTTGCATTTATTAAACAATCGACAAAGCCCAAAATCTCATGCTGGAAGTAGTCGTCAATTGCTCCACACCGAGCACGGCGTTATTGCCAGGATACGATTTCCTGATAAAGACCGAGGTAAAGCTTAGCAGAATTGCTCCAACTGAAATCTTCCTTCAAAGCGTGTGTTACAAGCTTGCCCCATGCGGCACGGCTCCAGTAGTAGTCCTTTGCACGACGGCAAGCATCAAGCATATCATGAGCATTGTAGGTTTTAAAAGTAAAACCGTTGCCGCTAGCGTCGCCTGCATCGTGAATACTGTCGCACAAGCCGCCTGTTTCACGTACTATCGGGATGGTGCCGTAACGCAGCGAAATCATCTGTGCAAGACCGCAAGGTTCGCTTTGCGAAGGCATAAGGAACATATCTGCACCGGCGTAAATACGCTGAGCCAAATCGGGCTTAAATCCAAGAGTAAGACTAACTCTATCTGGATAACGAGCCTGCATTTCGCAGAAAAAGTCTTCGTAAATCTTTTCGCCGGAGCCTAAAATAGCAAATTTATAGCCTAAGTTAAGGATATCCTCAAAAACATATTTGATAAGGTCAAGACCTTTGTGCGAAACAAATCTTGTAACAATACCAATAACGGGTTCTTCACCGGGGGTGAGACAAAGCGATTCAAGAAGATTCTTCTTGCATTCTTCCTTGCCTTTTTTGTTCTTTGCACTGTAATGTGCGGGAATAAACGGATCGGTTTCGGGGTTGTAGCGCACTGTGTCGATACCATTAAGGAAGCCTGTCAGCTTGTAACGCTTGTTTGCGAGCGCTCTGTCCAGACCGTGTGAGAACCACGGGTCAAGAATTTCCCAAGCATAAGTCGGGCTTACCGTAGTGATTTTTGCAGCGGTTTCGAATGCGCCTTTCATAAGGTTTACGCAGCCGTCGTACTCCAAAAGGTTGGAATGGTACAGCGGTATGCCGATAACCTCGCTCAAAACCTCAAGACCATACTTGCCCTGATACTGAATATTGTGTATTGTAAATACGTGCTTTATATTTTCATAACCCTGCTGATACTTGTAGAAAACCTCGTAATAAACAGGCACAAGAGCAGCCTGCCAATCGTTTGAGTTGATAACATCGGGCATAAAGTCTATATATCTCAGCATTTCAAGAACAGCGCGTGAGAAGAAAACATATCTCTCACAGTCGTCATAAAAGCCGTACATACCATCTCTGCCAAAATAGTATTCATTATCAAGCAGATAATATGTTACGCCGTTGGGCGCTTTAACCTCAAAAATTCCGCAATATTGCTTTCTCCACGCAACATCAACGGTAAAGTTTGCAACAAATTTCATCTGCTGGCGCATTTCCCAGCTTACAGATTTGTACAGCGGAAGCACAACTCTCGCATCGTGACCTTGTTCGTTTATAGCTGCCGGCAGAGAGCCGATAACATCAGCCAAGCCGCCCGAAGCCGCATAAGGAGCCGCTTCGCTTGCTGCATAAAGTATTTTCATTATATTCCTCCAATCCCCATATAATGCGGGGCTTTTGTGTTGATTTTAAAATCAGATAGTTGCGTTTTTGCCAATATAAAGCGGGTAGCTTTCCGAACCGGTAAGAGTACGTTCTGCGGCAATGCTTACCATCTTGTCGGTAATAACGTTGCTTATCTGGCTGTTTTTGCCGATTATGGTATCCTGCATAATAATACAGTTTTTAACAACTGCACCCTTTGCAACCTTTGCGCCTCTGAAGAGGACCGAATTTTCTACTGTACCGTCGATTATACAGCCGTCAGCGATGAGTGAATTGCTGATAGAAGACTCAAGACCGAATTTAGCAGGTCCGTTATCTCTGATTTTGGTGTAAATAGGACGGGATTTTTTGAAGAGCGCATTTCTGTTATCAGCATTAAGCAAAGCAAGGTTTGCGTTGTAGTAGCTCTGCATGCTGTCTATACGTGCGTAGTAATCCTTGTGTTCGTACGCAAAAATCTTGTATTCCATTTTCTTTGCCTGCAAAATATCTCTTTCAAAACTGTAAAGAGAACGGCTTGCAGCCTCGCGCACGATTTTTTCCAAAAACTTTTTGCTCAAAACAAAGCTGTTAAGGCTTATATTGCATTCGCCGCAGATAAGGGGATTGATGGTTACATCAGTAATTCTTCCGTCATCAGCAATGCCAAAAACAGTAGCCTTCTGGCTGGCGGCATCGTAAACGCCCTTAGCGTAAATTGCGGTAATATCAGCACCGGATTCAATATGCTGTTTGATAATGGGACGGTAATCAATGTTTGTTACAACATCGCAGTCGCTCATTACAACATAATCAGCGTTAGAGTAAGCAACAAAGTCCAAAACGCCGTAAATAGCCTCAAGTCTGCCTCTGTAAATGCCGCTGCCCACGTGTGAGAAGGGGGGCAAAAGGTGCAGACCGCCGTTCTTGCGGGAAAGGTCCCATTCACGTCCGTTGCCGAGGTGATCAAGCAAGGACTGATAATTTGATTTTGTAATAACACCAACTTCGGAAACACCCGAGTTTACCATGTTGGAAAGAGGAAAATCGATCAATCTGTATCTTCCGCCGAAAAGCACAGAACCCAATGTACGCTGTTTGGTAAGGTCAGAAACATTGTTTTCGTGCATATTTGCGAAAATAAGACCGAGAACATTTATGCTGGAAATCATTTATATTCACAAAGCCTTAATGCTGTTTGCAGCAGCAAAAAGGCTGCTCCTTTCAAAAAATATAATTTGGCAGATAATTACATATCTTCAGAGATGATATCCTTGGGATTAACCTTGGCATCTCCCGAAATATTAACATTGTGACCTACAACCGCAATACCCCATTCGTCACGGTTTTCGTATTGTTCGGGGCTTGCGCCAATGTGCGCGCCTGATTCAATAACGCAGTTTTCGCCAACGATTGCATATTCAACCACAGCGCCTGCCTTAATAACTGTTCCGGGCATTACAATGCTGTAATTTACTGTTGCACCTTCTTCAATGGTTACTTCTTCAAAAATAATCGAAAAATCTGCATTGCCGTTGATGTTGCAACCTTCAGAAATCATAGAATTTTCAACCCTTGCGCTGTTGCCGATATACTGCGGCGGCATGATGGGGTTGCGTGAATATATCTTCCATTCGGGATCGTAAAGGTCCAATGTTACAGTGGGAGAAAGCAAATCCATGTTAGCTTCCCAAAGGCTGTCCAAAGTACCAACGTCCTTCCAATAGCCATCAAATGCATAAGCAAAAAGGCGCTCGTCATTATTAAGCATTGCAGGAATAATATCCTTACCGAAGTCCTTAGAGCCTGTGTTAGCTTCTTCGTTTTCAATAAGATATCTCTTAAGCTTGCTCCATGTAAAAATGTAAATACCCATTGAAGCAAGTGTGGACTTGGGCTGTGCAGGCTTTTCGGTAAAGTCAACAACTCTGCCTGTATCGTCGCAGGTCATAATTCCCATTCTTGAAGCTTCCTCAAGGGGAACGTCGATAACGGCAATTGTAAGGTCGGATTCCTTTTTCTTGTGGAAATCGAGCATGAGTGAATAATCCATTTTGTAGATATGGTCGCCACCGAGAACAATAACGTATTCAGGGTCGTATCTCTCAATAAAGCTCATGTTCTGATAAATTGCGTTAGCTGTGCCTTCATACCAGGAAGCTCCGAGAGATGTCTGATAGGGTGGCAGAACGTGAACACCGCCGTGCAGCTTGTCAAGATCCCACGGCTGACCGTTGCCGATGTAATCATGAAGTACCAACGGCTGATACTGTGTAAGTACGCCTACCGTATCAATACCTGAGTTTGTGCAGTTTGAAAGCGGAAAATCGATAATGCGGTACTTTCCGCCGTAGGGCACTGCGGGCTTAGCCATATCGCGCGTAAGGGCATAAAGTCTGCTTCCCTGACCGCCGGCAAGCAGCATTGCCACACATTCTTTTTTAATGTACATAGTCTCTCCGTTACTGCGTTTGTGCAAAAAGTGCTTACGCAGTGCCGTCTTTTTTTCGGCGGACGGCACGTCGGTATATTTTTTGGCAGGATTAAAATCTGCCTAATCAGTCATTTTTGTCCTCAGCTTCGGCAATGGGTTTAGCCTTTACCGAAACGCTCTTTTTTGTTCCTGCTTTTGCAGAAGCATCAGTTGTTTTTCGTGCTTTTTTAGCGGGTGCAGGTATGTGCTTGAAGTAAAGCACCGAAAATGCAGGTATTTTAAGTGTGATGCTGTGGTCGTAGCCATGCATTATAACTTCCTCGGTATCAACCGTGCCGTTTGTAATGCCCTTGCCGCCGTATTTTTCGTCGTCGGAGTTGAAAACCTCAACATATTTTCCGGGGTAGGGTACGCCAATTCTATAATCTTCACGATCAACGGGAACAAAGTTGCAAACCGCAACAATTTCCGAACCGTCATCATCAATGCGGCGGAAAGAGATAATGCTTTGCTTGTAGTCATCATGCGAAATCCACGAGAAGCCCTGCCATGAATCATCATTCTGCCAGAACGGGCTGTTTTCAAGATAGAACTTGTTCAAATCCTTTGAGTAATTGTGCAGCTTCCTGTGTGAATCAAATTCATCAATCAACTGCCAATCAAGGCCGGTTTTGTAGTCCCATTCCTTTATCTGACCGAATTCCTGCCCCATAAACAGCAGTTTTTTGCCGGGATGTGCAGTCATGTAAGCCAAAAATGCACGGTACTGAGCGAATTTTTGTTCATATTCGCCGCTCATTTTGTTTATCATGGAACATTTGCCGTGTACTATTTCATCATGAGAAATAGGCAGAATATAGTTTTCTGAGAAGCAATAGAAGAACGAGAACGTCAGCTTATCGTGGTTGAACGCTCTGTAAATCGGGTCAAGTGACATATATGACAGCATATCGTTCATCCAACCCATATTCCACTTAAAGTTAAAGCCCAATCCGCCTATATCGGTAGGCTTTGTAACAAGCGGCCATGCGGTGCTTTCTTCAGCAATCATCAATGTATCGGGGCTTTGCGCAAATACAGATTCATTAAGTAACTTTAAAAACTCGACAGCTTCAAGATTTTCATTTCCGCCGTAGATGTTTTTCATCCACTCGCCGTCGCGCCTGTCATAATCAAGATAAAGCATACTTGCAACCGCATCAACACGCAGGCCGTCAAGATGAAATTCGCTAAGCCAATAGCAAGCGTTTGATATCAGGAAAGAGCGAACTTCTCCCTTGCCATAATCAAAAACTCGTGTTCCCCATGTGTAATGCTCGCGCTTGCGGGCATCTTCATATTCATAGCAGAAACCACCGTCAAATTCATAAAGACCGTAAGCGTCTTTGGGGAAATGCGCAGGCACCCAGTCAAGAATAATGCCTATTCCTGCTTCGTGGAACATATTTACCATGGTTCTGAAATCATCAGGAGTGCCAAAGCGTGATGTAGGTGCATAATAGCCCGTAACCTGATAACCCCATGAACCGTCAAAAGGATACTCTGCAAGCGGCATCAATTCAACGTGGGTGTAGGACATTTCCTTTAAATAGGGGATAATGTTCTTTGCAAATTCAACATAATTAAGGAAATTGCCGTCGTCGTACTGCTTCCATGAGCTGAGGTGAACCTCATAAATATTTACAGGGCTTTTGTAGATTGACGATTTCTTTTTGGATTCAAACCATTTTTCGTCAGTCCATTCAAAACTGCTTTCAAATATTTTTGAAGCGGTGTTCGGACGGGTTTCTGCGTGAGTTGCGTAGGGGTCAGCTTTTAAAATAACATTGCCTTTTGCGGTTTCAATGCTGTATTTGTAGGCAGTAAACTGTGCAAGATTTGCAACCTTTGCTTCCCACACGCCATCCGAGATAAGCTCGGCTCTGTTAACGGTTCTGTCCCAGTTGTTAAAATCACCCACAACAGAAACTGAACGAGCGTGGGGTGCCCATACTCTGAAATAATATTCGCCCTCATTTTCGGCGCTGTGCGCACCGAAAAATTTATACGCCTGTGTATTCTTGCCCTGATAGAACAAATACAAAGGAAAATCGTATTGCTTATTACTCATCTTTTCTCCACTTTCTCTTTTGGTTAAAAAGCAATATAAAGGTGTTGTTTTGTGCTGCAGGATATGTTCAATTTGCAACACCACCTATATATTTATATTCTATCAGAAATGCAATATATTTTCAAGGTTTTTGAGTGTTTTGTTGTAAAATTCGTACAAATGCGATAGTGCAAACTATAATATTTGTGCATAGTAAACAAAGATTATTCGATAATACCCACACATACAGAAATATCGTCTTTCTTGCCTGTTCGGTAGCTGTCGCTAACCGTTTGGCATATTTCATCTGCAAGCTGTTTTGCGTTAAAATCCTTCTTGTGCAAAAGCAGTGATTTAATATATTGATAGTATTCTTCCTCAACCCCGTCAGATAGCACCACAAACCTATCTCCGCTTTTTAAATTCATCACTTTTTTGTAAGGCTCTGCCGTGCCGACAATACCCAGCGGAAACGACGCCGCCTTTATACATATAACCCTATTTTGCGAACACAAAAGCGTTGCCGATGCCCCCGATTTTAACAGTTCGGTTTCGCCGCTGTTTGTGTTAATTTTGGTAACGTCAAGCGTAGCGAAGCTGTCGGCATTATCCTTAATCATCATGGCTGAGTTTATCAACATCGATGCGGCATAAGCAGGTATGCCGCTGCAAGTCAGTTTTTTCAAAAGAGATAGACAAAAGCGAGCGTTCAAGGCGGCATCTCTGCCGTGGCCCATGCCATCGCTTAAAGCCATGTATTGATTGCCAAAGCCGTCGGAATAAATAAGACAATGGTCGCCGCACATATCTTCTTCAGCAGATGATTGCGCAAATGCAAGGTCTATATTTGTTTGTCCTTGTGTTGAAATAAGTGTAAGCTTGCTTGAATCGCTTGTGCGCATTATGCTTGAAGCTTGCATATCGCAGTCAATAGCGTTGCTAACCGCCTTTACTATATCATCAACCTCGGGCAAATCAACACCTTTAAGGTATATTTCAACTTTCAGATTTTCCGTTGATTCTCCGAAAACGCAGGCGTAAGATTCCTTAACGCCGAAGCGCTGCAAAGCGTAATGAGCCTTTGCTGATAAATCATAATCCGAATTCTCGGATTTGCATATATATTCTGATGACTGTACAAAGGTCTGCGCCTGCGCCTCAAGCAGCGAAAACACAGCGGATTGTATCTCTTTTCGCAAGTTGTCGTTTGCTTTTTCAAGTGCTTTTTCCTGCTCAAAAAAGCCATATTCCTTGGCAATTTCAAGCCTGTTCGGACAATCATCAAAATAGGTGGGCAACGTTGAAGAACTTATGGCAGCGTTTGGTATAAAACAGCCAAAAGCCGCATAAGCTTCGGTTTCGCGGTCTTCCCAGCAGTTTTTGCGGTTTTCGCATTGTTTGCAAAATTTTGCGGCAATATGATTTGGCGTGCTTGGCAGTTTATCCTTGCGTTGCAAAATCTGCGATATATATACGGTATCCTTACGCAATTCCTTTAATGCAGAAGCCGCAAATCTCATGCGGTTTTCAAGCAAAAGCTCGCGGTGTTGTGCTTTGTGCGGCAAAGCTCTGAAAAGTGAAGCAAACTGTTGATTTTTGTAAATGCAAAAAACAACAGCGGAAAGAATTACATTTAAAAGATAAATAAGGCTGTCCACGCTTAAATTTGTCAATATACAGAAAATAAGGTTTGTAAGCACAAAGCAAGCTGCCCCAAGACGTTTATCTCTTTGTGGCAGGTGGGAAGATATCAGCACAAATACAGGCAAAAGCACGCATAATCTGCCGGCGTTGGCAGAACAAAGCGAAACACCCAATGTGCCCAATGCTGCACAAACACAACCTGCGCTTTGGCTTAAAATCCTGCCGATGTAAAGTGAAATTATCATTGTGGCGATAATGCCGATGTTGACTGCACTTGCATTTACTGAAGCAAGCACTGAAACGACAAAAACAAAGCTTGCCCCGATATATACACCATCACTGCGGCAAAGCGAAATATATTTTTTCTGCACAAATGAATCATAAGCAGATTTAAAGCAAAATGCAGCCACACCACAAATAACCGAACATACAAGATGTGTAAGAATACTGTAATTTTCACTTGGTTTTGATAAAAACAATACACACATTCCTGCAAGGCAGCTGATAAATGCCGAAGCGGCAAGATTGAAATTGCTTTCTTTTTTAGCAGAAAAAAGAATTGTTCTTATAATACAGCAGACACCGAGCGAAAAAAGAATATAAAACCGCAATGCAAAATTTCCGTACAAAAATGTGGAAATTACGGTACTGAGCAGTAAAAATACGCTGAATATCGGCGAACACACAGCGCAAAGCGAAATACACAGCGGTGTGGGAAAGGTTAGTATCTGTGCCCCGTTTAAAAGCGCACTTACTGCAAACGCCACAGCGGCGTAGGCAAGTGATTTTTGCTTTTCTTCAGCTTTTGTGTTCTGCATTTTGTTTACCTCCGCATTTTTATATTCTGAAAATTGACATGATGATTCTATTATACGACCAAAAGTATGCGAAAGCTGTCGGTTTGTAGTGCAGTGTTGTAAGCTAAGTAAGCGTACAAAAAAATAAACACACCGAGTGTGCTGTTTATCACAGCTTTTTCGGTGTGTTTAGGATTTAGAGAGAAGTTAACGCAAGGCTTAATTCCACCATTTGCTCAAGACTTAATTCTTCAGCACGGGCAGTGGGTTTTAATCCGCAATTTTGCATTGCTTGCGCAATCTGTGCCGATGAATACGGCAGCTGAGATGAAAGCGTATTGGGCAAGGTTTTGCGGCGTTGAGCAAATGCCGCCTTGATAAATTTAAAAAACTCTTGCTCTTGCTTTAAATCCAAATCAAATTTTTTCTCAATATCAATTTTTATCACGGCAGAATCAACGTTGGGAGCGGGCATAAAGCTCCCGCGTGAAACGTCAAACAGTTGTTTCGGCGTGCCGTAGTAGTTAACTGCCGCTGTTATTGCTCCGCACTGTCTGCTTGGTATCGGGGCACAGAGCCTTTGAGCAGCTTCCTTTTGAACCATAACTGTAATAGAATCAATCGGCAAGCCGCTTTCAAGCAGCATCATGATTATGGGTGAGGTGATGTAGTACGGCAGATTTGCACAAACGCAAACGGGCATATCACCAAATTCCTGCTCAATAACCTGTGCCAGATTTGCCTTCATTACATCGCAGTTGATGATTTTTACATTATCGCAATCCTGCAAGGTTTCCTGCAAAACGGGTATAAGCCGTTGGTCGATTTCAAACGAAACAACCTTTTTTGCATATTTTGAAAGTTCGTTGGTAAGCACGCCCACGCCGGGACCGATTTCTATAACGCCGCCTTTAATTTCTGCCATAGCCGCCATTTTGGGACAAATACCGCTGTTTACAATAAAATTCTGCCCTAACTTTTTGGAAAAATCAAAGCCGTGCTTTTGCATAATGGGCTTTATAACACTCGGGTTTGTCAAATTTTCCATATAAATATGTATACCTTTCGCAATTCAAATCAATATCAAGATATATTGTACCATTAAAAAAAGTGTTTGTAAAGGCTTGAAATATACACATTATTGTGTTATGATTAAACAAATGCCGAAATCATGTTGTTCTATCGGCATGATATAATGATATTAAGGAGCGTAAACTTATATGGAACGCAGGGATAAAATCAACTATTATCTTGATATCGCCGATGTTGTTTCCAAACGCGGTACTTGTCTGCGCAGACGCTATGGCGCAGTAATTGTAAAAAATGATGAAGTTATATCCACAGGATACGTCGGCGCGCCCAGGGGCAGAAAAAACTGCACCGATTTGGGCACTTGCATACGTCAGCAGCTTAACATTCCCCGTGGGGAAAGATACGAGCTTTGCCGCAGCGTGCATGCAGAGGCAAACGCAATTATCAGTGCCGAGCGTGAAAAAATGATTGGCTCTACCATGTATCTCTCAGGCAGAGAGGTTGATACCAACGAGTATATCAGCAATTCAAACAGCTGTTCAATGTGCAAGCGCATGATTATCAATGCAGGCATTGCAAGGGTTGTTGTGCGCGATAACGAGAATGATTACAGGGTTGTTGAAGTAAGCGATTGGATTGAAAATGACGAATCGCTTGAAGGCACAAGAGGGTATTGATTAAGCTATGAAAGCAGTTATTCAAAGGGTAAATTTTGCAAGCGTTTCGGTTGATGATAAAATCGTTGGCAAAATAGATAAAGGCTATCTTATTCTGCTTGGCGTCGGCAAGGAAGACGATAAGGCAAAGTGTGAAAAGCTTGCTGATAAAATTATAAACTTGCGGATTTTTGAGGACGAAAACGGCAAAATCAATCTTTCGCTAAAAGATATCGGCGGTCAATTGCTTATTGTTTCACAGTTTACACTTTATGCCGATTGCAAAAAGCGACGCCCCGGTTTTACCGATGCAGCCCCGCCTGATATTGCCAACGAACTTTACGAATACTTCGTGCAGGTGTGCAAAACACAGGTAGAAAAGGTTGAATGTGGCGTTTTCGGCGCATATATGAAGGTCAATCTTGAAAACGACGGGCCGTTTACGGTCTGTTTGGATATTTAAAAGGAGAAGTAATAATGAGCTACAAAGAACAATTTATCAAATTTATGGCAGAATGCAAGGTGCTTACCTTTGGTGATTTTACGCTTAAAAGCGGAAGAAAAGCACCGTATTTCATCAACTGCGGTAACTACAAAACAGGTGCACAGCTCGAAATTCTTGGCGAATTTTATGCCGATTGCATAATGGATAACAATCTTGATTTTAACACCATTTTCGGACCTGCATACAAGGGTATTCCGCTTGCAGTTGCAACAGCTGTTGCACTTAGCAGAAAGTATGATGTTGATTGCCACTACTGCTTTGACCGCAAGGAAGCAAAAGATCATGGCGAGGGCGGCGTGTTTGTAGGCAAAACCCTTACAGACGGCGAAAAGGTTGTTATCATAGATGACGTTATAACATCGGGCAAGGCACTGCGTGAAGTATTGCCCAAGCTTGAATCTGCCGCAGACGTTAAAATTTCGGGCATGGTTATTACCGTGGACCGCATGGAAAAAGGTCTTAACAGCGATTTGAGTGCAGTTGGCGAAGTAAAGCGTGATTTTGGAATCAACGTTTATTCAATTGTAAATATTAATGATATTATTGATGCTATCAAAAACGGCGTAATCGAAGGTCAGGAATATCTCGACAAGATGATTGAATACAGAGCACAGTACGGCGTTGAAGCGTAAAATTTAATTTTGCATAAAAGTTAAGCGGTCGGTAAGGTTTACTTATCGACCGCTTGTTTTTTATGATTTCTTTTGATTTTGTTATACTGCTTTTGCTGCTCGTGACCATATCCGATAATTACTTTATCAGAAACTTTTGATACATAATTCTGCACAAGAGCGGTTATATCTTTTGTGGTGGCTAACAAAACAAAGCGTTTGCCGTCTGCGCATGCAATGTTAATATGCTGTGCGGTCGGCACAAAACCAATAACTTCCCTTGTTACATAAACCCATGCAATTTCGGAATAGGGGATAACTAAACAGTTTTGCTTTGAGAAAAAAGCCTTGCTGCCGCAATATAGCTTTGAAAATTCAAAAGTCGGGGTATTCAAATCAATATCATCGGCAACATCTTCGAAACCATTGTTTTTCAGCCAGATTACATTTCGTATTACGGGATAAAAATCCTTGAAGAAAACCATGGTGCAGGTTACGAAAGCAATCGAAAGTATCATCAAAGCCGTAAAAGTCCAACCGAAAAGCGAGCCGTTGACAAACAGAGGTATTAAAGCGACAAAAAGCACTAATGTGCATATTGCAAGAATTTTTGCATATTTAAGCTTTTTAATAATCGGTTTTATCATTTTCGGCAATTTCCTCGATAGTTTGCATCGCATTATCGGTATCATTCGTATCTGCGTTGTTTTCGGTATTGACGTTATCGCTTTGTGCCGTATTATCAGCAGATGCTTGTTTTAATCCAAGCTGTCCTATTGCGGAGAAAACCGCACCCGATACAAAGAATATTATCGATAGTATCAAAAGCGAACCAAACGATTTTTGCGATATATTCAAAATCATTTGAGAATATGCCGCAGAGGCAATGTTTACACTGCCTGTTAAATTCTTTGATGTTACATAAATTGCAACAAATGCACCCAGCACACCAAAGCACATCATTGAACGCCCTATATATCGCAATAAAAGTTTTCTTGGTCTGCACAGGAAGAAAAGGAACAATGCGATTAATAAGGATACAGCAAGCAAACCGTATGCCACATATCCTATATATTCCTTAATCAGCGTAAAATAGGGAGAAAGTGTATTTGCAAACGGCAACCTTACGCTGTTTTCAACAAGTCTTACAATGTAGTTTACCAATGCATCGGCAGATTTTTCATCAAGTTCAAGATTATTCTGCTCGATGTATTCGTTGATAAGCGCTTTGTAATCTTCTTTGAGAGTGATTGTCTGCAAGGAATATTTTTCGCCATTATAAAGTGCTTTTATGGAGCTGTCCATTTCAAGCTTTACAATATCTCTTGTAATCGGTGCGGTAAGTAAATCTTCAGGCAAACCTGTTGATACTGTATTTTCGGTGATGTTATCGCAAACTTCTTCATAAAGCATATCGTAAAAGCTGTCTTCAATATAGTTTTCAACCTTATTATATTGAAGAATTGATGTTTGCGCCCAAAAAGCAATTGCACTAACTGTTATTGTAAGCGATAGCACAAAGCTAACAAACCCGCGGATTACGGAAAGTAAAGTTTTTTCGTTCATAAAATCTACCTTGTAAGTACGGGACCCGAAAGCTTTTTGGCAACAAAGTAGATACGCTCATTCGTGTAAGTGGTTTCCATGCAGGAATAAAGTATCAGCGTCGATGTATCGTATGATGTGGTGAAATATGTTGTATCTTCGTTGTCAAGTATTTTTGTTTCGTAAATCTCGTAAACATAATCGCCGTAAGTTGTGTTTACAAGAATCTGCTCGCCAATCATGCTGTTAGATTTTGCGTATGTAACCAAATCTGCAAGATATCCTGTGGAATTATGACCGCACATGATGCTTTTGCCTTCGTATCCGGGCAGATAACTGCCGTAGAAAAGTCCAACACCTTTGCGCAGGATTTTGTTGGTATCGCCCATGTACAAATCCATTGTAGTATCAACAACGGGGATGGAAATTGTGCCGAAGCAATCGCCCGCTGAAGGATAATCAATCTCAGAGAATTTTAAAGTTATGTCGGTTGCAGCAGTTGTGCCGATAGTGGTTGTAGTTGTTGTTGCAGCTGTGGTGGTTGTGGTTGTTGAATTGGTAGTATCGGTTGCAGTACCACTTACAGCCGTAGTTGAAGCGGTTGTAGTAGTTGTAGCGGCGGTAGCAGCAGTTGTTGTTGTTTTAGGAGTTGTTGTGGTTGTCGGCATGGTTACTGTAACAATAACCTGCGAAACGGTTGTTACAACCTGCGTCTGAACAGCGCCGTCAGAATCGGTAACAGCTTCACCTTTTGTATCTGTAACGGTAACCTTTGTGGTAACAACTGTTTCGGAAACAGATGTTACGTAAGGTACAGTGGTCACTTCGTTTTTAATATCTACAATGCTTGTTACGGCATCTCCGTTTGTATCGGTAACAGTTTGACCATTGCCATCAGTAACAACGACTTTTTCGGTTTCGGTTGTATCGTCACCAACAGAAATGCTGTCATCTTTATTCGGTTTTGTTACGGTAACAACAGTTGTTACCGCTTCTCCATCTTCACCGGTAACGGCGTTGCCGCTATCATCTGTAACAGTTACAACAGAAGTAACAGCTGTGGTTGTTGTATCCGCAACGCTGTCAGACTGTGATGATGATTTGTCCTTATCTGAACAGCCTGCAAATATCATCGCGCTGCAAACAGCCGCAAGGGCAAGCATGTTTTTAAACTTCATGCAATCAAACCTTTCTGTAAAGTAGAAAATTTAACCTATTACAATATCTCTTCCTGCAATTTTTTCAGCATACATATAAATTCTTTCAGATTTATATCCCAAAGTGAACGGATAGCACGTGTACATAACAAGTGTATCCTTTTCTTTGTCGCTGTTATCGGATAAAAACGCAGATGTATCATTCATATTTTTAATATCATAATCATAAATCTGATAATAAAAATTGCCGTAACTTGTGCTGATTTTAATTATCTGACCGACAAGCTCATCGTTATCTACAATTTCAGCAAGTGGTCCAAAATACGGTGATGTGTTATGTCCTGCAATTATTGTTTTACCTGCCATGCCCGGTATGGTGCTTGCGTAAAACTGTCCTACGCCTAATTTCAGCAGCGAAAGATTATCACCCATGTATAAGTCAAGCGTAATACCTGCAGATTCGATGCTAAGCTCGCCGTACATTTCCCCATATCTTGGAAATTGTATCTCAGATGTGTATGTAATGTTGCTTTCAAGGTGCTGATGTACTTCCACAAGAGCACCGGTGATATCATCATAGATGAATTCGGGTTCAACCTCGTCATTGGGAACGTAAATTGATCCTATGGTGATATTATCCTGTGTATTGTTGCCTGTTATGAGAGAGAACACCGATTTTAATGGTGAAATCACGGGCGAAACACAGTAATAAATCAGCAAAGATGCTAATATAGAATAAATTAGCGACAAAATAATATTTGTCGCTAATCCAATAAAAATATTCTTTTTCATAAATCAAGTCAGATCAAAAAATCTTACTTAACAAGGTCCTTTTTCTTTGCAACAACTGCGCAAGCGCCCATAGCAGCAACAAGAGCAGCGGAAACAGCAACAACGCCAGCAGCGGAACCTGTCTGCTTAACAGCGTGTGTGATTTCAACGATAGTACCGGATTCGCCGGTAACTACAGCCTTCTTGGAAACAGGGTAGTATGAGAATGTAAGACCGATATCTTCGCACATTGTGTTAGCAAGAGAAAGGAGTTCTTCCTTATCTTCCATGGGAAGCTTTGTAAGGTCGAGAGCGTCAACTTCTGTACCGTTTACAACGAGTGTAGCGATGGAAGTGATATCCTTAGCTTCGCAGAAATCAATTGTTGCGAGAATATCGTTGTAAAGAGCAGTT
>JAZQJI010000043.1:0-24557 GCA_045541475.1 Oscillospiraceae bacterium | reverse complement strand
GTTTTTCAAAAACAAAACATTCAAAAGAGTTTTTATATGTTTGTTGCAACCCAAAGGTGAGGATAGGGATGTAGGAAAGGGGGTTGGTAAGGGGGAAAACATCAAGGGGAAGGGGCCGCCGTGCTCGGCGGTTAGCATTTCCCCACCCAATTATAGTTGAATGAAACATAAAAATAAATAAGCCCTCCCGAATGGGAGGGCAATTCTTGTTATATAGTCGTGCAAAAACAAATATTAATGAGTCAACAAAGCCCCGAATTGCGCTGTCGGGCGCACCCGACAATTGCTCAGCCGATAGCTGTCAGCAGACAAACACTGTGTGCCGCAATGCCTTCGCACTTGCCCGTAAAACCCAAGCCTTCCTCGGTTGTGGCTTTTACACTTACCTGGTTTTCATCAATTTTAAGCGCATCTGCAATGTTTTGGCGCATTTTTTCAATGTGCGGAGCCATTTTCGGCTTTTGCGCCAGAATGGTTGTGTCTATGTTGCAAACGGCAAATCCGTTTGCTTTTATAAGCTCACCTACGTACTCAAGCAGCTTTATGCTGTCTGCACCCTTGTAGCGTTCGTCGCTGTCGGGAAAATGTTTTCCAATATCACCAAGAGCAAGTGCACCAAGCAGCGAATCCATAACGGCGTGAGTCAGCACATCTGCGTCGGAATGTCCTAAAAGTCCAAGTTCATGCTCAATTTCAACACCGCCGATTATCAGCTTGCGGTTTTCACATAATTTATGCACATCATATCCGTGACCTATTCTGAACATTTATGTTTTCTCCTTTATTGTACTTACAACGGAAAAATCCGCCGCATCATTTCATGCCGCCACTTTCGGCAAATTTTGCCAATCCCATAACCATGCACCAATATAATAGCAGCCCAAGAATTCCTGTTACAAGATATATTATCCGTATTGATGAAAGCTCAGGCTTGCTGCCTTCTTTCTTTGCCTTGCGGATGCGTACTCTTGCAGAAAGACAGTAAAACCCGTACCATATTGCTGCGCCTGCAAGAGAATAAAGCCCGGTATACAACCATGCGCTTATGTTTGTCATAGCAATTCTCCCTTAAATCAATAGCCGAGCATGACCTGCGCAATTCTGATATCTTCGGGCGTTGTGATTTTTATGTTTGTGTAATCGCCCACAGTCATGTAAATTTTAGTGCCGATAGCCTCAGCAAGCTGGCAGTCATCAGTAAAATCAAGCTCATGCTCCAAGGCAAAATCAACCGCTTCAAAGTAAATCCTTTTGGAGAAAACCTGCGGCGTCTGCGTGATAAACAGCGCATTTCTCGGCGGGGTATCCTTTACAAATCCACCGTCGCAGAGCTTGATTGTATCCTTAACGGGCACACCTAAAACCGCGCCGCCGAAAACCCTTGCGTCCTTGATGGTGTTTTCGATGTGCGCCTGCTTGATAAGCGGTCTTGCACCATCATGTACGGCAATGTATTTTGCATTCTTGTCGATATGCTTTAAAGCCTCAAAAACGCTTTTCTGACGGGTATCAGAGCCTGCGCAAACAGTGTACGGCTTTGTCAATTCAAGGTTTTCGCATATCTGCGTTACGGTTTGGCATTCTTCCTGAGTCACCGCAATAATAATCTGCATAACGCTTTGGCATTTGTCAAATGCCAAAATGCTCATTTCAATAACGCTTTTATCGGCAATTTCTGCATATTGCTTGTTAATGCCGTTCATTCTTGTGGATTTTCCTGCGCTGACTATAATTGCGGCGGTATCGTTCATGAATTATTTCCTCTTTTGCAGATTTACTGTGTTGTTACTTCAAATTCTTCGCCGTTTACGGCAATGCTGATTTTGCTTATAGCGCTTGTATCAATAATGGCACTTGCAACCTTGTCTTCAATTTCCTTGCGCAGTACCCTGCGAATATCTCTTGCACCGCTTTTGGTTGAGCCAAAAGCCTTTTTAGCGATAAGTTCAAGCACGCTTTCGTCATATTCAAGTGCAATTTTCTTTTCTTCCAAAGGCTCACGCATTTCTTCAAGCATAAGCTTTGCAATGCGCACGTAGTCTTTAATATCAAGCGGACGGAATACAACAATTTCGTCAACACGTCCCAAAAATTCGGGGCGCAAAAATTCTGCAAGGCCTTTCATTGCACGCTCTTTGGAAACATCGCCCGCTGTTTTTGCAAAACCCATGCCCGTGGATTTATCCGTTGAACCTGCGTTTGAAGTCATCACGATAACGGTATTTTCAAAGCTTACCGTTCTGCCCTGCGCATCGTTTATCTTGCCTTCATCAAGAATTTGCAGTAATATATTCATAACATCGGGGTGTGCTTTTTCAATTTCATCGAAAAGAATAACGGAATAAGGCTTGCGTCTTACTTTTTCGGTAAGCTGACCTGCCTCGTCGTATCCCACATATCCGGGAGGCGAACCGATAATTCTTGAAACGGCGTGCTTTTCCATAAATTCAGACATATCAAGTCTGATAAGCGGGTCGGCGGTGTCAAAAAGTTCCTGCGAAAGAACCTTTACAAGCTCGGTTTTGCCCACGCCCGTAGGGCCTACAAAAATGAAAGATGCAGGCCTTTTGCGCTTGGAAAGGCGAACTCTTGTGCGTTTGACAGCCTTTGCAACAAGTTCTACCGCTTCATCCTGACCGATTATTTTTTCTTTTATCTTTTCACCGATATTTGCGATTTTGGTAAATTCGGTTTCTTCAATTTTCTTTGCGGGAATACCCGTCCAAAGTTCAATAACCTTAGCAATATCGTTTTCGGTTACATAGATATTTTCAACTGTTTTTTGAAGCTTATCAATAGTTTCCTGCGCCTTTAAAATCTCCGCCTTGATTTTTGCAATCTGCTCGTAATCGGGACTTTCCTGCTCTTCAAGTTCCTTCAAAGCATTGTTAAATGTATCAAGATTTTGTTTTGCCTCGCTGTATTCGTCAAGCTCCTTGCTGCGAATTTCGGCGCAGGCACAGCTTTCGTCCAAAAGGTCTATGGCCTTATCAGGCAAAAAGCGGTCGTGAATATATCTTTCGGAAAGGATAACGCACATACGCACCATATCGCCGCTGATTTTAACTCTGTGGAAATCTTCATAATACTTGCGTATACCAAGCAAAACGTCAATTGTTTCATCAATAGTCGGCTCGTTTACGGGTACGGGTTGAAAACGTCTTTCAAGTGCGCCGTCCTTTTCAATATATTTTCTGTATTCGTCAAAAGTGGTAGCGCCTATAACCTGTACCTCGCCCCTTGAAAGCGCAGGCTTTAAAATGTTTGCGGCGTTCATGCTGCCTTCGGAGTCGCCCGTGCCCACAAGGCTGTGCACCTCATCAATAAACAGAATTATATTGCCTTCGCGCTTAACCTCGTCAATCAAGCCTTTAACACGGCTTTCAAACTGTCCGCGGAACTGCGTGCCTGCAACAAGTGCTGTCAAATCAAGCAACCACACCTTTTTGCCGCGCAGATTAAACGGCACGTTGCCCGAAGCTATTTTAAGTGCAATGCCTTCAGCAATGGCAGTTTTACCAACGCCCGGCTCGCCTATAAGGCAGGGGTTGTTTTTGGTTCTTCTTGATAAAATCTGTATAACTCTTGAAATTTCTTTATCTCTGCCAATAATAGCGTCAAGCTTGCCGTTTTCGGCCTTTTCACTTAAATTTGTGCAATAAGAAGAAAGAAATTTAAGTTTTTTCTTTTCTGCTTTTTCCTGCTTTTCGGCACGCTTGTCACGCTTTTCGCCATTTTCTCCGTTTGCCTGCGGATTGCCGAAAATGCTTTGAATAAAGGGAGAAAACGTACCCGCACCGCCGACTTCAAAGCTGTCGCCTTCAGTGCCGGGCATATCGCTAGTATCAAAAGCGCTTGCCATCTGGTCGGCAAATTGTTCAAGCTCATCGTCCGAAATGCCTAATTTTTGCATATATTCCGATATCTGCGGAACGTTAAGTTCCTTTGCGCACACAAGGCAAAGGCCCTCGTTCTTTTTGTTTTCGCCCTGCATGGTTGTAATAAACACCGTTGCGGGACGCTTTTTGCATCTTGTACACATCATCATAATGCTACGTCACCAAACCTTTCTTGTTTTGTTTTTCTCTTGTTCTTTGAATATATCTGTAAAAAACCAATAGGTGCATTATATTTATATCGCACCGTTTGCATATGAAATATCAAAGCAGAATATGCTTAAAAATTCTGGTCTTTTCGATTGTGCTTTCGTTTAAAAAAACCAACTCGCCGTCACTCATGGTAATCAGTGCGTCAATGCCCATGCCGATTACAATGATTGCGAGAACACCCAAAAGCGCACCGATGATAAGGCCTGCAAATTTATCAACAGTTTTTATAGGCGCAGGGGTTATGGTTTTTAAAATAAAGTCGCTTGCCAGCCTGAAAACTACCGCTACCACGGTAAAAATCACAATAATACAGATTGTTTTTATTACCGAAATAATTACGGGTCTTATATATGTTGATTCAATAAATTCTGCGGCTTCCTGCGTGTTGCCTGAAACAACGCTGAAAACAGCCGTTGCCAAATCGGAATTATCGTTTCTTGTGTCTTCTCTCAGTTTCTGCATGCAAAAAGCGGGCAGATTTTCTTCGATTTTGTTACCAAAGGTCGTTTCAAAAGCGTCCTGCAAAAGCTTGTCAGTTTCTTCAGGGGTAAGGGGTTGTCCCGTACCCGAGCAAAGCAATTCGTTAATGCTTTGGCTGATATTTTCGGAATTTGAAAGTGCCTGAGAAACAGACTCGCTTGAAAGTGTAACGCCTTCATAATGAGAAGAAAGCGAAAGCGAGATTTCTTCCGAGCCCTTGTATGAAGAAATTGCCGTACTTGTTTTGCTTAAAACCTCATCACGAATAAGCGAATCATAAATAGAAACGCTTAAATCGCCCGATACCGCAACTGCAAGTGCCATTGCAATAACACAGCCTATTGCCGATGCCAGTGTGCTTAAAAACCCACGCTTTGCACCTGCAAATGCTGATACTATAACAACACACACAACCAGTGCATCGAGAAACCACCATAATGAGCTTGCCATAAAATTTTACCTACCAATACATTAAAAAAGATTACTGATTTGAAGATAAAACCAAATCAAACCGTTCGATTTTATCATAACCGAGAAGATATGCAAAATCTTCAATAATTGCTATATCCGAAGCCTTTAGCGAAACACCGATATTTTTTGAAGCCGTGCCGTCAAATTTATACGAAACCACAGCACCGTCAACGCAGGTGTAAACCTCGCCGTTGTTAATGGTTATGCAATTGCAGCTTTGCGGCAGGGTAAGCACGGGTGTGTTTTGCGCGCCCCTTTGCAGCAAAACCAGGTTTGTGCAGCGCATATCGGTATTTTCAAAAAGCAGTGCAGCTCTGCCTTCGCTGTCGGTGCGGTAAGATATAAGTTCATCGCTGTATGAATAAATCTTATCCACATTGCCGACAGAATTGTAATAAGCCGCCATTGTGTCGCCGATAATCAGATATCCGCCGTCATCAAAGAATACGGAATCAAGTGCAAGGGTTGCGCTGTTGCCGCCGATTGTCTTATCCTTGGGCAGAGAGTCGTTTTCATCTTCAAAGAAATTAAAGTGCTGAATTTGCGAAACAAGGTGACCGTTTAAAACATCGGTTGAAACCGCATAGCAGGCTGTGGATTGCTGTGCAAAGGTTATATCGGTTATTTTTTCGGTACAGCCTCTTGTGTATATATTCTTGCCGTTTTCGTCAAAAACATAAAGCAGACATACGTACATATCGCTTGTTGTAACAACTGCCGCATAGCCTTCATCGCTTACCCTTGCAAGCAGAATATTATCGTCAAGAGTTTTTTCGTATATAGCCTTATTTTTTGCGTCCACACGGAATTTTACACCGCCGTTATCATAAACGAGAATACGCTTTGACGATGTGTGCATAACAGGCGTTGAATATGCGTGCTGAAAATTTGCTGTTAAACTGCCGTTTTTGGAGTAAACTTTTAATCCTGTGTTGCTTAAAACAACAAGGTTATCTCCACTTACGTCAAGCTGATACTCAACCGAGCCGGAAACGGATATGGGAAAGGTGCCGTCCGATTCAAGTGCATCTTCATACTTTCCGCCTATGCCTTCAAGCTTGGGGAACCATTTATCCCTGTTGGCGTAAATAAAAACCACGGTAAGAACCAGAAACAGCACTATCATAACCTTTATTAAAAATCTTTCACGCAGTTTTTGCTTGCGTATTTCTTTAATATCTGTGGTTTGTGCCATTTTTTATGCCTTTCTTTAACATCAGTAAAAGACCTTGTTCAAATAAAGCCCGTGAGCAAGGGCTGTTCTGCCGGCAAAAATGCGGTCGCGCTTTTCAATAATCTGCGGTATGTCATCGGGTTCAAGACGTCCTTCATTAACCCAAAAAAGTGTACCTACCATAATCCTTATCATATTATATAAAAAGCCGTCGCCGCAAATTGTCATTTTTACGGTATTGCCATCCTTTTCAATATCAAATTTATAAATAGTGCGCACGGTGTTCTCTTTAACGCCGTTTTGCGAGCAAAAGCTTAAAAAATCGTGCGTGCCTAAGTAATGCTTTGCCGCCTGCTTCATTTTTTCAATATCCATAGGTCTGCGATAGTGCAGAGCCAAATCACGCGTAAACGGGTTTTTGCTTTCGCTGTTGTGGATAAGATAGACATATTCCTTTGCGGTTGTGTCATATCTTGCGTGAAAATCAAGCTCTGCGTCCTCGCATGAAATCAGCGAAATATCATCGGGCAGTCTGTCATTTATGCCGCGCAGAAAATTACGGTGACGTATCTGATTTTCTGTTTTAAGATTAAAACAATATTCGTTTGCGTGCACGCCTTTATCGGTGCGTGAACAGCCGAAAATCGTCACTTTTTCGTTTAAAACGCTGCCAACGGCTTCTTCAACCGTTTGCTGAACGGTTTTAACGCCGTTCTGACGCTGAAAACCGTGATAATTGCTGCCCTTGAACGCCATTATTACTTTAAGATTGCGCATTGCTGTCCTCGTTTGCGTTATCACTTGTATCTGCTGATGAATATTGCGATATAACAACGCTTTCTATAATAATATCTTCCTTAGGCTTTTTCTGCGAGGTTTCAACAGAAAGTATTGCGTCTACAACGTCCATGCCTTCGTATGTTTGGGCAAAAACGGTTGCCATGCGTGAATAGTTCGGTATGCCGCCGTTATCTATAAACGCCTGTGCAAGTGTGGTGTTGTCGCTGCCATCGCCCAAAAGTGCAGATTTTGCCTCGTCGGTCATTTCAATACTGCCGCACACTATAAAGCGGTCGCCCGATGCCGATGTTTTGTCCTTAAGCACGGTACCCTTGCTGTTAAGCGAGATAAACGCACCCTTGAAGGGCCAGAGGTTGTTGTGAATTTCCGAATCAAATCCGTCATCGTTATCATCAGCACCCGTACCATCGGGATTTTGCGAGCCTGCAATGAACTGTCTTTCTTTAGATACGGAATAGATATAGGTGCCGTTATAAAAACCGTTGTTTGCGTTTTCAATAAAATTTTCAACAGTATTCGGTGCGTATTCAGGGTACAGCACTGCTCGGATTTCTCCGAGCGAGGTTGTAATAATCGCTATCGGCGCGCCCTCTTCAATTTCCTGCAGCTGAACAAGTTCAACCTCGTTCATGTCGATATATTCAGTATCCTTGCCGATTACCGAAAGTATACCCAACAGCACGGAAATGAAAGCTGTAACAGCCATTGCTATTGTTAATGCCTTTATCAGATATTTTCTGTTCATTTTGTTTTAGTTTGCAGGTTTAACGATTGTACCCTGTCTTGTCTCCTCAATTATATATCCCATTTCAGTGATTTTTGCTCGGATTTCATCAGCCTTTGCAAAATCCTTGTTCTTTCTTGCCTGCGCTCTTTCTTCAACAAGTGCCGCAACCTCCTCGGGAATGTCATTCTTCGGAGCGGCGTTTTTAACCTTTTCTGCGTGCGCCTTAATATCAAGCGACAAAACCTTGTCAAATTCATCAAGCAACGCAAGCTTTGTGCCATCGTTTGTTTTTGCCTTAAGCACATCATAAATTGCGGTAATTGCAAGTGATGTATTCAAATCGTTATCCAAAGCACAGTTAAATTTGCCCATAAGTTCATCGTAAGCTTCCTTGTCGATATCCTTATCATCAAAGTTCAAAGCGGCAACACGGGCAATAAGTTTATCATAAGATACAACTGCGTTATCAAGATTTTCATAGCTGAAAACAAGTGATTTTCTGTAATGTGACAAAAGGCAGAAATATCTGTAAACAATCGGGTCGTAACCCTTTGATTCGAGCAGAGATACGGTCAAAAATTCGCCCTTTGATTTGCTCATTTTTCCGCCGCTTGTGTTAAGGTGCAAAACATGGAACCAGTAGTTGCACCATTCATGCCCGATATATGCTTCGGACTGTGCAATTTCGTTTGTGTGGTGGGGGAATGCGTTATCTATACCGCCGCAGTGGATATCAAGATATTCGCCCAAATGCTTCATGCTGATGCATGAACATTCGATATGCCAGCCGGGGTAGCCAATGCCCCAGGGGCTGTCCCATTTCAATTCCTGATCATCAAATTTTGATTTTGTAAACCAAAGAACAAAGTCTGCCTTGTTGCGCTTGTTGGTGTCTTCTTCAACGCCTTCGCGCACGCCTACGGCAAGGTCTTCTTCTTTAAAATCGTTAAATACATAGTATTGCTTTAATTTTGAAGTATCAAAGTAAACATTTCCGCCTGCAACGTAAGCAAAGCCTTTATCAAGCAGACCTTCAATCACCTTGATAAAATCATCGATGCAGCCTGTTGCGGGCTCAACGATTTCGGGCTTTTTGATGTTCAGCTTGCGGCAGTCTTCAAAAAAGGCATCCGTGTAGAATTTTGCAATTTCAAGCACAGTTTTATTTTCACGCTTTGCGCCCTTAAGCATTTTATCATCACCTGTGTCGCCGTCGCTGGTCAAGTGTCCCACGTCGGTAATGTTCATTACACGGGTAACTTTAAGTCCTGAAAAATTGAGATATTTTTCGAGAACGTCCTCCATGATATAGCTTCTTAAGTTTCCTATGTGCGCATAATGATAAACCGTAGGCCCGCAGGTGTACATACTAACCTTGCCGGGCTCTCTCGGGATAAATTCGTCTTTTCTTCTTGTAAGTGAGTTATATAACTGCATATTTATTTTCCTTTCTGTACTTATCTGTATTCATCGGTTAGGGCTAAAGCCGCTCCGAATGTTAAAACACGGGTTTGCCAAAATCTATGTTATCGCCTTGCAATTTCTGCCAATATTCTATTTTGCCGAAAAAAATTTTTGCAAATTCTTCGGCTTGATTAAGACTGCGGAAAATACAGTCTGCGATTTCGACTTTTTCCTCCGTTTCAACGGCGGCAATAAATCCGTTATTGCCCGAAAGCTTACATATATAAACAGCAATCGGATTTTTATAGCAGGGCTCTGCTTTGCCTGCAACTTCTTTGTGACAATGTTTCATGCTGCTGTTGTAATATCTGTTTTCTGCGTTTAGAACAGCTTTTTTGCCGTTTGCCATTTTAAGAGATTTAAACTCATCAAAAAGTTCAAAAAACCTATCAAGCGCGACTGATTCATCACCGTTGCAATAGCGAAGTATCATTTCACACCAGCCCGATGTGCTTTCTTTTTCGCCGCATTTTATCTTTGCGAATTCATGCATAAACCACCAATTCAGCGGAAGCAGACTGTTGCTTGGCTCGGCATTTTCGGTCAGACCGTAATCATGCTCTGCGGTGGCATATCCTGTAAGAAATGCATACAGGCGAGTTATGCTTTTTTCGCCGATATATAACGCGGTTTTTTGCCTTAACCGTTCGATAGGTTCAAATGTTTTCATAATTCGTCTTTTGCCTGATTCATCTGCGCAATTTTCTTGTTGAGCTTATTGATTTCATGCTGCAAGCGGCAAAGCTCCTGAGAAACGGGGTCGGGGATATGAATCTGGTCGATGTCCTGAGTAACCTTGCGTTCGGGGAGTTTTTCGCCGTTTTGCTTTACTATTCTCGCGGGCACGCCCACAGCGGTGCAGTTATCGGGAATAGCGTTTAGAACAACCGCATTTGCGGCAATTTTTACGTTGTTGCCCACGGTAAACGGACCGAGCACCTTGGCACCCGAACCCACAAGCACATTGTCGCCTAAGGTTGGGTGACGCTTGCCCTTATCTTTACCCGTACCGCCCAAAGTGACACCCTGATAAATCAGACAGTTATCACCGATAACGGCGGTTTCGCCTATAACAACGCCCATGCCGTGATCTATAAACAAGCCTTTGCCTATGGTGGCACCGGGGTGAATTTCGATACCCGTTTTATTCCTTGCACGCTGAGAAATGATGCGCGCGATTGTGTAAAAGCCGTGACTGTGGAACCAATGCGCCTTGCGATATGCACGCACTGCCTTTAAGCTTGAATAGGTAAGCAAAATTTCAAGCGTGCTGCGTGCCGCAGGGTCACGTTCTTTAATTACGGCTATATCTTCTTTAAGACTTTTAAACATAATTCTCCTTTGGGTTTAGGGTGAAAATATATCTACACTTTAATATATAAAATATTAACCCACAATGATTATACTACAAATTGCAAAACATTGCAAGATGTATTTCGCATCAAAAAGCATTGAATTTGTAATTTTTTAGGCGGTGTTGTGCATTATTGTTAAAAATTTAACATACCACGCGGCTGATTATAATGCAAAATCCGCAAAATTGCGTCAAGCCTTGACTTTTTTGGCATAATACGCTATAATTTTTAATGTGTAAATATGCGTTTGCGCTGCCGCCAAAAAGCGCAGACAGCTTCAATAAATATCACAACATACGGCGGAGAAGGAGCAGTTATGCTGAAAAACACCGAAAAGACAATGGATAAACTCGTGGCTCTGTGCAAGGGCAGAGGTTTTGTATACCCCGGAAGCGAAATTTACGGCGGTCTTGCAAATACGTGGGACTACGGCCCTTTGGGCGTTGAGCTTAAAAACAACATCAAGCGTGCATGGTGGAAAAAATTCGTGCAGGAATGTCCCTACAATGTTGGTCTCGACAGTGCTATATTGATGAATTCGCAGGCGTGGGTTGCTTCGGGCCACGTTACAAACTTTAATGATCCGCTTATCGACTGCAAGGCCTGCAAGGCAAGATACAGAGCAGATAAGCTTATTGAAGATTATATCGCTGAAAATAACATTGAAGGCGTTTGCGTTGAGGCTATGGACAACGATGCGCTTACAGCATTTATTGAAGAAAACAAAATTCCATGCCCCAAGTGCGGCAAGAACGAATTTACAGGCATACGCAAGTTTAACATGATGTTTAAGACACATCAGGGTGTTACCGAAGATAGCTCAACAGAGGTTTATCTGCGTCCCGAAACCGCACAGGGTATTTTTGTAAACTTTGCAAACATTGCCCGCACAACACGTAAAAAAGTACCTTTTGGCGTGTGCCAGGTTGGTAAATCTTTCAGAAACGAAATCACACCCGGCAACTTTATTTTCAGAATAAGAGAGTTTGAGCAGATGGAGCTTGAATTTTTCTGCAAGCCCGGCACCGATCTTGAATGGTTTGAATTTTGGCGCAGCTATTGTAAGGAATGGCTCAACTCGCTCGGCATAAAGGACGAAAACCTCAGACTTCGCGACCATGAGCCTGAAGAGCTTGCGTTCTATTCCAAAGCAACTACTGACTTTGAATTTATGTTCCCGTTTGGCTGGGGCGAGCTTTGGGGCATTGCTGACAGAACAGACTACGACCTTAACCAGCATATTAAAGAAAGCGGCAAGTCGCTTGAATACTTTGATCCCGAAACAAATGAGAAGTACGTTCCCTATGTTATTGAGCCTTCTCTCGGCGCAGACAGAGTTCTGCTTGCTTTCTTAACTGAAGCTTATGATGAAGAAGAGCTTGAAGACGGCACAACAAGAACTGTTATGCACTTCCACCCTGCACTTGCACCCGTTAAGGCTTGCGTACTTCCCCTTACAAAGAAGCTGAGAGATCAGTCCATGGAAGTTTACACAATGCTTGCAAAGAAATTTAACGTTGAATATGACGAAGCAGGCGCAATCGGTAAGAGATATCGCAGACAGGACGAAATAGGCACACCTTTCTGCATTACTTACGATTTTGATACACTTGAAAAAGACAATTGCGTAACTGTTCGCGACAGAGATACAATGCAGCAGGAGAGAGTAAAAATCGAAGACCTTGTTGCTTATCTTGAAGCAAAAATGGAATTTTGATTTTAATAGACAAACAGCCCAAATCTGCTTTGCGGATTCGGGCTGATTGTGCAAAATTCAGAGATTTACTTTTTTTGGAATATATAAAAATCAAAGGCGATTATCACAAAATTACAGCGCATATTTTGACACAACGAACATCAAAAACTTAAAATCTTATGATAACGGAGAGATTAACCTATGAGCAGGAAAATCACAATAATCGGAGCAGGCAACGTAGGAGCTACAATTGCATACACACTTTCGCAGGAGCACCTTGCATCTGAAATCGTTTTAATTGATATCGACAAGAAAAAGCTTTTGGGCGAGGTGATGGACATCGCTCAGGGTACGGGTTTCCGTGACCCCATATCCATTGTTGCGGGCGATTATGAGGACGCCAAAGATTCCGATATAGTTATCATCACATCGGGTGTTGCGCGCAAGGCAGGTCAGACAAGAATTGAGCTTGTGCAGACAAACGTTGATATCATTAAGGATATCACCCCGAAAATCGTTTCGCAAGCACCCAATGCGCTTTATATCATTGTAAGCAATCCCGTTGACATTATAACCTATGTATTTACAAAAATTTCAGGACTGCCCGAAAGGCAGGTAATAGGTTCGGGTACGCTGCTTGATACAACCCGTTTGCGCTCAACATTGGCTGATTTCTTCAACGTTTCGCAGAAGAATATTCATGCCTATGTTTTTGGCGAACATGGCGATTCTTCGTTTGTGCCGTGGTCTAGATGCGAGGTTTCCGGCTCTGAGTTTGATGCCTATGTTGATTTGATGTATTCGCAGGGCAAAATCGCAACAAGACCTAACAAGATTGAAATCACTGAGCAGATTCACACATCCGGCTCACGCATTATTGCCAACAAGGGCGCAACCTACTATGCAGTTTCGGTTGCAATTTGCCGTATATGCAGCATGCTGCTTGCCGCTTACGATTCCATCGTTACGGTTTCAAGCATGATGCATGGTGAATATGGCATTGATGATGTGTGCATAAGCACGCTTTCGCTTATGGGACCCAAGGGCATTGTGGGCAAGGTGCCCGTAAAGCTGACAAAATACGAAATTGCACAGCTTCAGGATAGCGCAAACAAGCTTAAAGACGTAATTGCGCAGATTAAAATTTAAGTAAACCGAATGGAGTTTTGGAAATAATCATGGCTTTGAAATACAGCTATTATCCCGGATGTACTTTAAAAACCAAAGCTAAGGAGCTTGATTTAAGCGCACGCAAATGCGCCGCCGCCCTTGGCTTTGAGCTTGAAGAAATTGAAAATTGGCAGTGCTGCGGCGGTGTTTACACACTCGGCAGGGACGAAATTGCAACCAAGCTTTCAAGCGTGCGCGCCCTTAACGATGCAAAAGTAAAGGGGCAGGCGCTTGTTACGCTTTGTTCAGCCTGCCATCATGTTATCAAGCGCGTTAATGATGATATGAAAAATGATGTCGATATATCGGAAAGAGCTAACAATTATCTCAAGCTTGATGAAGCTTACAGGGGCGAAACAAGGGTTTTGCATTTTCTTGAAGTTTTGCGTGATGAAATCGGTTTTGAAAATATAAAAAAGGCAGTAAAAAATCCTTTAACCGATGTAAAAATCGGCGCATATTACGGCTGTATGCTTCTGCGCCCTTCAAATATCATGCAGTTTGATAACCCCGAAAATCCTAAAATTTTTGAAGAGTTTATAGATGCTATCGGTGCAAAAAGCGTTGTGTATCCCTATCGCAATGAATGCTGCGGCGGTCACGTTGCTTTAAAATCGCCCGATGATGCAAAACGCTTAAGCGCAAAGGTTGCCAACAGCGCGGCTGATTTTGGTGCTGATATGCTTATTACCGCTTGCCCGCTTTGCCTTTACAATCTTAACAAAAATTCGCAAAGCAATGTGCCTGTTTATTATTTTACAGAACTGCTTGCTAAGGCTTTGGGCGTTGACGAAAGCGAGGCGTGAGTGTTATGAGCGATTTGAGAGAAAAAATTGTTGAAATAAGCGGCGCTGCACCGCAAAAATGCATGAAATGCGGAAAATGCTCAGCTTCATGTCCGAATTTTGAGCAAATGGATATAAAACCGCATCAGTTTGTTTCATGCGTGATTAATAATGATATAGAAAAGCTTGCGGCTTCAAAATCAACAGAAAAGTGCTTGTCGTGCTTTGCGTGCGCAGAGCGCTGCCCCCGAGGGGTTGAACCCGCAAGAATTGTTGATGCCGCACGTCAATTGGCAGTGCGCAAACGCAATGGCGATATTTTATCGGCTGATGATATACCTGCGCTTATTGATGATGGCACTCCTCAACAGCTGCTTGTAAGCGCATTCAGAAAGTATAAAAGGTGAGATATATGCAGAGAATTGGTGTTTTTGTCTGTCATTGCGGTAGCAACATTGCCGCAACGGTTGACGTAAAAAAGGTTGCGCAGGCAATGCTTGATGAACCGGGCGTTGTTTATGCCGATGATTATCCGTATATGTGTTCCGAAGCAGGTCAGCTTAAAATTGCGCAGGCCGTTAGCGAACATAACCTTACAGGTATCGTTGTCTGCTCATGTTCACCGAGAATGCATGAGGCAACCTTCAGGAAAGCCGCTGAAAAGGCAGGCGTTAATCCTTACATGGTTGAAATTGCAAACATTCGCGAACAGTGTTCGTGGATACACAAAAATATTGAGGCAGGTACGCAAAAGGCAATTATTCTTGCCCGTGCGGCAGTTGCCAAGGTTAACCTTAACGCACCGCTTTTTGCGGGCGAAAGCCCCGTTGTAAAGCGTGCGCTTGTTATCGGCGGCGGCATTGCAGGCATTCAGACCGCACTTGATATTGCAGACGCAGGCTACGAGGTTGATATTGTCGAAAAATCGCCGAGCATCGGCGGAAAAATGGCACAGCTTGATAAAACTTTTCCCACGCTTGATTGCTCTGCCTGTATTTTAACGCCCAAGATGGTTGAGGCTTCCGCACACGAAAATATCACGCTTTATACTTACAGCGAGGTAGAAAATGTAAGCGGTTTTGTGGGCAATTTCAGTGTTGATATCAGAAAAAAAGCAAGATATGTTGATATGGATAAATGCACCGGTTGCGGACTTTGCCAGGAAAAATGCCCTTCCAAAAAGGCGTTGAGCGAGTTTAACTGCAATCTTTCAAACCGCAGCGCAATTTACACACCCTTTGCACAGGCAGTGCCAAACGTTCCCGTTATTGACCCGCAGCAGTGCATTAAGCTGAAGAGTGGCAAATGCGGACTTTGTGAAAAAATTTGTGCGGCAAAGGCTATTGATTATACTCAAAAGGACGAAATTGTTACAAGAAGCTATGGTGCAATTGTTGTTGCAACGGGCTTTGACGTTATAAATCTTGATAATTATGATGAATACGCTTATTCTGTAAGCCCCGATGTAATTACCTCGCTTGAATTGGAGCGTATAATGAATGCCGCAGGCCCCACGCATGGACACCTGGAGCGTATATCCGACGGAAAAGCACCTAAAAATATCGTGTTTGTGCAGTGCGTGGGAAGCAGATGCGCAGATAATAAAGGCAAGAGCTATTGCTCAAAAATCTGCTGTATGTATACGGCAAAGCACGCAATGCTGATAAGGGATAAATATCCCGACGTTAATGTTACTGTATTTTATATTGACGTGCGCACACCGGGTAAGAATTTTGATGAATTTTACCGCCGTGCCGTTGAAGAATACGGCGTTAACTATGTAAAAGGTCAGGTGGGTAAAGTAACGCCCGAGGCAGATGGCTCGCTGACTGTACACGGCGTTGATTTGCTTGATAATAAGCAACTGAAAATTTCTGCGGATATGGTTGTGCTTGCCGCCGCTATCGAGCCGAACAAATCGGTAAGAAAGCTTGCAACACAGCTTACCGCAAGTATTGATACAAACAACTTTTTAACTGAAGCGCACCCCAAACTGCGCCCTGTGGAATCTCCCACGGCAGGCGTGTTCCTTTCGGGCGTGTGCCAAGGTCCTAAGGATATCCCCGAAACCGTATCGCAGGCAGGTGCGGCAGCGGCAAAGGTTATCGGATTGCTTGCCAAAAACAAGCTTACAACCAACCCTTGCACAGCCCATTCTGATGAGCTTTTGTGCAACGGCTGTTCGGCTTGTGCAAACGTATGTCCCTACGGTGCTATTTCTTATGAAGAAAAGCAGGTTAACGACCATGGCGTGCGTGAAAACCGCCGTGTTGCCGTTGTAAATTCTGCGCTTTGCCAGGGCTGTGGTGCTTGTACCGTAACTTGCCCAAGCGGCGCTATGGATTTGAACGGATTTTCCAACAGACAGATTACAGCGGAGGTGGACGCTATATGCCGATGAATAATGAGGAATTTTGCCCCAAGATTGTAGCGTTTTGCTGCAACTGGTGCAGTTATGCAGGCGCAGACCTTGCAGGCAGCAGCCGCCTTGCTTATCCCGAAAATATCAAGATTATCAAAGTGCCCTGCTCATGCAGAGTTAACCCTATGTTTATCTTGCGTGCGTTTGAAAAGGGCGCAGATGGTGTTATTATATGCGGTTGCCACCCGGGTGATTGCCATTACAGCACGGGCAACTACTATGCCCGCCGCCGCATGACCTTGCTTTTCTCCATGCTTGAGTTTATCGGCGTGGAAAAGGAAAGAGTCAGAGTTGAGTGGGTTTCTGCGGCAGAGGCTGTTAAATTTGCAGAAACGATGAACAGCTTTTATAACCAAATAAAATCGCTTGGCAGAAATGTCAGATTGGGGGATATCAGATGCAGGAAAAACTGAAAAACCGAATCAGACAGCTTTTGGAAGAAAAGACGGCTGTGCGTGTTCTGGGTTGGAAAAAAGGCGATATGGATTACGATGTTCAGCCTGCTTTTTTTGAAAGTGCAGACGAGCTTGACGATTTTATATATAACGGATTTTGCGGCGCAAATTTAAGCAAATTTATGATAGAAGCTTCCAAAAAGGAAGGCAAAACAATTGTTTGCTTAAAGCCGTGCGATACTTACAGCTTTAACCAGCTTGTAAAGGAACACAGAGTTTTGCGTGAAAAAGCCTATATAATCGGCGTTGGCTGCAAGGGTACGCTTGATATCGAAAAAATCAAGGCAAAGGGTATCAGCGGTATTGTTGACATCAAAGGCGCAGAGATGACGACCGATAACAACACTTTGCAGATTGATACCGTTTACGGCAAGCATGAGTGTGATTATAACGAAGTTATACTTGACAGGTGCAAATGCTGTAAGGGTTCTGAACACGTTGTTTTTGATGAAACTATCGGCGAGATTGATTATACCCCTGCGCAGAACCGTTTTGAAGACGTAGAAAGAATTGAAAACATGACAAGTGCGGAAAAATTTGAGTTTTTCCAAAGTCAGCTTTCAAAGTGCATACGCTGCAACGCTTGCCGCAATGTTTGCCCTGCTTGCAGCTGCCGCAAGTGCGTGTTTGACAGCGATAAATTCGACAGCGCGCAAAAGGCAAACTCGGATAGTTTTGAAGAAAAAATGTTCCACATTATCCGTGCGTTTCACGTTGCGGGCAGATGCACCGACTGCGGCGAGTGCTCGAGAGTTTGTCCGCAGAATATACCGCTGCATTTGTTCAACCGCAAGTTCATCAAGGATATAAATATGCTTTACGGCGATTTTACAGCAGGTGCCGATATCGAATCAAAAGGCCCGCTTACTGATTTTAAGCTTGATGACTGCGAACCGCAGAAATTTTAAGTGCAAAACATTAAAAATGGTGATCTTTATATGAAAAGAATTAACATAGAAAAACTGCCCGAGCTTTATGCAAAAATAGCGCAGGATTTTTCGCTGTATCTTCCCGTAGAAAAGGAAAACTGCGTTGACTTTGCACAGTATACCGCTGATGCAAATGTGCGTCTTGACGTGCTTAAAACATCAAAGTCCCCTAAGGATTTGTTTTTTCCGCAGTGCGAAAATCTTTATTCCTGCCAAAGCGCAAAGGGCAAAATCACAATAGAGCCGAATTTTCCGAATACAGATAAATTCGTTATATTCGGCATGAAAAACTGCGATTTTAAGGGTGTTGAAATTCTTGACAGAGTTTTCTTGTCAGAACCTATTGATACCTATTATAAAGCACGCAGAGAAAACGGTGTTATAGTCACTTTGGCGTGCAATGCTCCTTCGGAAAGTTGTTTTTGCAAAGCTTACGGAATAGACTGCGCCGAAGGTTTGGGCGATATAAGCGCATGGCTTTGTGATGGCTATCTTTATTGGCGTGCCAACACCGAAAAGGGCGAGGCACTTTGCGAAATTACAGATTCGCTTTTTGAGGATTGCGGCGAAAATGCAGTTGAAGGATTAAAGCAGAATATAAGAAATATTGTTGACAAACTGCCGCTTATGCAGCTTACTCTTGATGGCTTTGGAAAGGGCAAGACCGAAGAAATCTTCAATTCTCCCCTTTGGGAAGAGCTTTACAAGCCCTGCCTTGCGTGCGGCACCTGCACCTTTGTGTGTCCCACCTGCCAGTGCTACGATATAAAGGATTACAACACGGGCAACGGCGTTGTGCGCTATCGTTGCTGGGATTCATGCATGTATTCTGATTTTACCATGATGGCGCACGGTAATAACCGAACAAGCCAAATGCAGCGGTTCAGACAGAGATTTATGCACAAGCTTGTGTATTTCCCCGATAATAACGACGGCATGTTTTCCTGCACGGGTTGCGGAAGATGCGTTGAAAAATGCCCGTCATCACTTAATATCGCAAAAGTTGTAAAAGCATTTCAAAAGGAGGCGTGATTTATGTGTGAGTGCAATTGCCATGAAAATTTTGAACTTGATACGCTCGTGCCTTCTGTTGGTGTTATAACTGAAATTACCGACGAAACGCCCGATGTTAAAACCTTTAAGGTTAATGCGTTGCAGGGCGGCAAGCTGTTTGAACATAAGCCCGGTCAATGCGCAATGCTTTGCGTGCCGGGCATAAGCGAGGCTATGTTTTCTATAACGTCATCGCCTACTAATAAGGAATATCAAGAATTCAGCATAAAAAAATGCGGCTCTTTAACAAATTATCTGCATGATATGAACGTTGGCGATCAGATTGCCGTGCGTGGCCCTTATGGCAACAATTTTCCTGTGGATACGGAGCTTCTCGGCAAGGATTTGCTGTTTATTGCAGGGGGTATTGGTCTGGCGCCTCTTCGCTCGGTAATTAATTACGTGCTTGATAACAGAGAAAAATACGGCAAGGTTGATATTGTTTACGGTTCACGCTCAAAGCAGGATTTAGTAAAGCTTGAAGAAATTGAAAACGTGTGGGCAAATGCCGAAGGTGTGAACGTGCACCTTACAATAGACAACGCTCAGGATGATTGGAGCGGTCACGTTGGGTTTGTGCCGAATTATGTTGAAGAACTCAAATTTTCAAATGATAAGGTTGCACTTGTGTGCGGACCGCCCGTTATGATAAAATTCACGCTTGCTTCGCTTGAAAAATTAGGCTTTACGCCCGATAAAATCTTCACCACGCTTGAACTTCGCATGAAATGCGGAATAGGCAAGTGCGGCAGATGCAACATCGGCTCAAAGTATGTCTGCAAGGACGGCCCCGTTTTCAGAAGCGACGAGATTGACGAATTACCTAATGAATATTAATTAGAAGGAGAGAGCATTTACTGATGGAAAATATGGTTAATGTATTCTTTTTCGGCAAAAAATATACAGTGCCTGCCGATATGACAGTGATGACTGCAATGGAATATGCAGGCTATACCCTTACAAGAGGATGTGGCTGCCGTCACGGATTTTGCGGTGCGTGCGCAACAATTTACAGAATAAAGGGAAAGAACGAGCTTAAAACCTGCCTTGCTTGTCAAAAACAGGTTGAAGAGGGTATGTACGTTGCAAGTATTCCCTTTTTCCCTACGGATAAACGAAGCTATGATATAAACGAAATTAAGCCCACCGAAAAAATTATGATGGAACTTTACCCCGAAATTTACAGTTGTATCGGCTGTAATGCCTGCACAAATGCCTGCACACAGAGTCTTGATGTTATGCAGTATATTGCTTATGCTCAGCGAGGCGAATTTGAAAAGTGCGCTGAGGAATCCTTTGACTGCGTTGGTTGCGGCTGCTGTTCCGTGCGTTGTCCCGCAGGCATTTCTCACCCAATGGTTGGCGTGCTTGCAAGACGCTTAACGGGTAAATATATTGCCCCTGAAACCGTTCATCTTAAAGACCGTGTTGAAGAAATAAACCACGGTGCTTATGATGAGCTTATCGAACAGATTATGCAAAAGCCTATTGAAGAAATGAAAGAGCTTTACAATAATCGTGATATTGAAAAGTAAGGGGAGGCGCACATATATATGTTTACAGAACAGATGCTTGAATCGGTAAAAAAGGTTGAAAAAACCAGAAGCAGCCGTATTGGCGCGGAATTGAGAAGAATGACCGCTGATGAAAAGAGCGAGCTTTTGCAGAAATTTCATCCCGATTACCGTGCAGATGGCTTTGCCGAAATTAAAATCGGTGCAAATAAGGGAGAAAAAGCCCCTAAGGAACTTACAGAGCTTTTGCACTCAAACAGCCGTTTGCTTGGTGTTGATATAAACCTTGATAAAATAGATTATGACGTTGACGTGCTTGTTATCGGCGGCGGCGGTGCAGGCTGCTCGGCTGCAATTGAAGCACACAACGCAGGCGCAGATGTTATGATTGCCACAAAGCTGAGAATAGGCGATGCCAACACAATGATGGCAGAAGGCGGTATTCAGGCGGCTGATAAGCCTAATGATTCACCCGTGCAGCATTATATTGATGCTTTTGGCGGCGGTCATTTTGCGGCAAGACCTGAACTGCTTAAAAGACTTGTAATGGAAGCCCCCGATGCAATTGCATGGCTTAACGCTTTGGGCGTTATGTTTGATAAGGATGCCGACGGCGATATGGTTACCACCCATGGCGGCGGTACGTCAAGAAAGAGAATGCACGCCTGCAAGGACTATTCCGGCGCAGAAATTATGCGCAATCTGCGTGATGAGGTTTTGAACAGAAAAATACCTGTTGTTGATTTTACATCCGCAGTTGAACTTATCTTAGATGATAAAGGTCAGGCGGCAGGTGCAGTTCTGCTTAATATGGAAACTAATGATTACCTTGTTGCAAGGGCGAAAACCGTTATTATTGCAACGGGTGGTGCAGGCAGATTGCATTATCAGGATTTCCCGACGTCAAACCACTACGGTGCAACCGCTGACGGTCTTGTGTTGGGTTATCGTGCAGGCACACCCTTGCTTTATCAGGATACTATTCAGTATCATCCCACGGGCGTTGCGTTCCCTTCACAGTTGTTCGGCGCACTTGTAACAGAAAAGGTGCGTTCGCTTGGCGCAATGCTTGTAAACGTCAACGGCGAAGCGTTTATGCATCCGCTTGAAACCCGTGACGTTGCTGCGGCTTCGATTATCCGTGAATGCAGCGAGAGAAATCTTGGTGTTGAAACACCGCTTGGCAAGGGCGTTTGGCTTGATACCCCGATGATTGAGATTATTGGGGGAGAAGGTACAATCGAAAAACGTATACCCGCCATGATGAGAATGTATATGAACTACGGCATTGATATGCGTAAAATGCCTATATTGGTATATCCCACATTGCATTACCAGAACGGCGGACTTGAAATTAACGGCGAAGGCTTTACAAATACAATAGATAATCTTCTTGTTGCCGGCGAGGCTGTTGGCGGTATTCACGGCAGAAACAGACTTATGGGTAATTCTCTGTTGGATATTATTGTTTTTGGCAGAAACGCAGGCAAAAAAGCAGGCGCAAAGGCAAAAGAGGTTACTTTGGGCAAATTGACTCTTGAACATATTGAAAAATACGCAAAAGAGCTTGAAAATGCTGAAATTGCAACAAATACGGTATCGCCCATGCTGTTGCCCAAATATGCTCGCCACGAAAGATAAGGATGAAAGTTATGCGTGAAATCAGTACTGAATTAATTATAAATACAGTAGAAAAGCTTTGCATTGATGCAAATTTACATTTGCCGTGCGATGTGAAGTGTGCTATTCAAAAGTGCCGTGCGTGTGAGGATGGCATAATCGCAAAGGATATTCTTGACGATATTATAAAGAATTATGAAATTGCCGATGCTGAAAATGTTCCGATTTGTCAGGATACGGGTATGGCGTGCGTGTTCCTTGAAATTGGTCAGGATGTGCACATTGTCGGCGGCGATTTGTATGAAGCTGTTAATGAGGGTGTCCGCCGAGGTTATACAAACGGATATCTGCGCAAATCCGTAGTAAAAGACCCCGTGCGCCGCGGAAATACGGGTGACAATACGCCTGCAATGATTTATGTTGACATTGTAAAGGGCGAAAATATCAAGATTACCGTAGGCCCAAAGGGCTTTGGCAGTGAAAACATGAGTGCTATTCGTATGTTTAAACCCAGTGCAGGTTTGCAGGGTATCAAGGATTTTATTCTTGAAACAGTCGAAAACGCAGGTCCTAACCCTTGTCCGCCCATGGTTGTTGGCGTAGGCATTGGCGGTACTTTCGATAAGGCAGCTTTGCTTGCAAAAAAAGCGCTTATGCGCCCGATAGACTCTCACAATCCCGATGAGTTTTATGCAAATCTTGAAGATGAAATGCTTGAAAAAATTAACGCATTGGGCATTGGCCCGCAGGGCTTTGGCGGCAAAACCACCGCAATCGGTCTTAATATTGAAACTCTGCCCACACATATTGCAGGCATGCCGTGCGCAATTAACATTAATTGCCATGTTACTCGTCATAAATCGGAGGTTATTTGATTATGGATAAGCATATTAAATTGCCGCTTACAAGCGAGATTGCCGCAACACTTAACGCAGGTGATAGAGTGTATCTCACAGGCGAGATATATACTTCTCGTGATGCAGGTCACAAGCGTATGTGCGAAGCGTTGGCAAGGGGTGAACAATTGCCTTTCAATCCTGCCGACGCAACTATATATTATGTAGGCCCCACTCCCGCAAAGCCAGGTACAGTAATTGGCTCGGCAGGACCTACCACAAGCGGACGTATGGACGCTTACGCTCCCACAATGATGAGTGTTGGGGCAAGGGGTATGATAGGCAAGGGCGCAAGATTGCCCGAGGTTGTTGACGCTATGAAGAAATATAACGGAGTTTATTTCGGTGCAATAGGCGGTGCCGGTGCACTTCTTGCAAAGTGCATTAAAAGCGCCGAGCTTATAGCCTATGAAGATCTTGGAGCTGAAGCCTTGCGTAAACTTTACGTCGAAGATATGCCCTTGATTGTTATTATTGATTCAAAAGGTAATAATCTGTACGAAATAGGTCGCCGCGATTACCTTGAAAGCCACAAGTAAATGCAAAAGCCTTCGGTATTAGTTGCCGAAGGCTTTATTGTTACAGTTTATATACTATATAATATGTATATACAGAAGAGTTTTGAGTTATAATTGATCAGGAACAGGATGGGCTTTGTCAGAAATAGACAAAAATGAGCGAAAAAGTTGCACAAAGTTTGAGTTGACAAAAGGGTAAAGAGGTGATATAATAATAAAGCTCTCTGATGAGGCATAAGACGGATGGACCGCAGCAGAGAAGAGGGCGAAAAAAGTCACAACAAATTTTTTTGAAAAAACTTGAAAAAAAGGGTTGACAAATAAAAAGAGTTGTGATATAATAAATAAGCTGTCCGAAAGACAGCGAGACGGTATCTTGAAAATTGAACAATGCTTAAAGAAAACCCTTGGAAATGTGAGTATGCATTTTAAAGATGTATACCCTTTGAGAAGTCAGACAAGACTAAAAAATGTCACACAAGTAATTGCGAGCGAATCGTGATGAACAAGGATTTAAGACTTGAAAAGGTCTTTAATACAAACTTTTTAAAGAGTTTGATCCTGGCTCAGGACGAACGCTGGCGGCACGCCTAACACATGCAAGTCGAACGGAGTTGTTTGAGAGCTTGCTTTTGAACAACTTAGTGGCGGACGGGTGAGTAACACGTGAGCAACCTGGCTCTAAGAGTGGAATAGCTTCTGGAAACGGATGGTAATACCGCATAATGCAGCGAAACGGCATCGTTTTGCTGCCAAAGATTTATCGCTTAGAGATGGGCTCGCGTCTGATTAGATAGTTGGTGAGGTAACGGCTCACCAAGTCGACGATCAGTAGCCGGACTGAGAGGTTGAACGGCCACATTGGGACTGAGACACGGCCCAGACTCCTACGGGAGGCAGCAGTGGGGAATATTGCAC
>JAZQJI010000042.1:0-46848 GCA_045541475.1 Oscillospiraceae bacterium | reverse complement strand
ATCGCCAAACATGATAGAACCTGTGAATGTGCTGCTATCAGCAACGCCGCCCTGTTCTGCTGCACTGAATGTGTAGCCTTCAGGAAGTACGAGCTGATACTGGAGAGCTGTCATGCCGGGGTTGTTTACAACGTAAACATTGAATGTTGCTGTTGTTGCGCCTTCGTCAACTGTTATGGATTCAACGCTTACAGCAGCATCGTTGCCGATATTAACAGATGTAGTAGTTGTTGTTGTTACCTTCTTGGTAGTTGTAGTTGTAGCCTTTGTTGTTGTAGCAACAACTTCGCCATCGATAGTAACAGAACCTGCAATTGCATTGAATGTAACATCATTCATATCAGCATCACCCATTGTTTCAGGAGTGATTGTAACAGGAATTACTGTGCCGGGAGCCTCTGTTCCGTTGAGGTCAACTGTGTATGTAGCAATAATGCCATCGCCTTCAATTGTACCTGCCATTGAGAAGAATACGAGGCTGTTTGTGTTTGTACCAAGATCGCCAAACATAACAGAACCTGTGAATGTGCTGTTGTCAGCAACTGCACCCTGTTCTGCTGCACTGAATGTGTAGCCGGAAGGAAGTGCGAGCTGATACTGGAGAGCTGTTATGCCAGGGTTGTTTTCAATGTAAACATTGAATGTAGCTGTTGTTGCGCCTTCATCTACTACGATAGCATCAACGCTGATTGTAGGAGCGTTGGGATCGATTGCCTTTGTAGTAGTTGTTGTTACCTTCTTAGTTGTTGTGGTTGTAACCTTTTTAGTTGTTGTGGTTGTAACCTTTGCAGTGGTAGTTGTGGTAGTAACATCACCAGTACTGCCTGTTGAAGCTGTTACTGTGGAGCCGTCAAATGTAAGCGTCATGTCGGACGTTATTGTGCCTGACCATGACACACCGTTCTGATCCCACTCGCTGCTCTTAAATGTGATTGTTGCTGTTGCATTTTCATAGTACTGAACAACCATGCCGCTTGTAAAAGCAACGTTTTCCCAGAATTCATTACTACTGCTCACATGATAACCTTCAATCTGAACATGAGTCGTACCTGCTGTTGATACAAGTGTGATGTTGTAGCTTTCAGCCGCAGCAACTTCAGTGGAAGAGAGTATTCCGAGATCGAATGTGACAATGTTGACTAAAATCATCACCATTGCCGCAAGAAATGAAATAAACCTTTTCATTGCGTTTTTCCTTTCTTTCCGGGCTTTTACCGGAACATTAGAGATAGTTGTTTTTTGCCCTGTGAATGCGGTCTGCCGATATCCGTACAAATTGCTGCCCAGCACTTCCAACCGGCTAAATTTTCGGTGCTGACGTCAATCGGCTTTGTTACGCCGTGCCGATTGTGCATAAACAGATTTTTTGTGCGGAATTGCGGGCTTTTTGCCGATTTTTTCAGCATTTGCCGTTTTCGCATACCCCGCCTTCGCAGATAATTATATAAGCAAAGCTCTTGGTATGTAAGCAGTTTTGAACTTCACAATATATACACATTTAGTTGACAAAAAATCTTTTTTTGTGAGATGATAACTATTCCAAAGTTACAATTTCTCACATTTACAATTATAGTATATGTTTTGTCAAATGTAAATAGAGAAAGCCACGATTTGTATAAATTCACAGATTTATCAATTGTGCTTTGTTGATTTTTACCAAGCGGTTTTTGACGAAATTAAACTTTTAGTCAAACTATTACTTTTGGTATATTTTTCGGCATTTTTTTTGCACAAAAAAAGACTTGCAAATGCAAAAGCATTTACAAGTCTTTAAAAATGTTCTTCAATAATTAAGCATTTTGAACGGGGAAGGATGTGATAGCCTTAACAGCATATCTTGCAATAAGAGTAGCATCCATTGCGTTTACCTTGCCATCGCCGTTAACGTCAGCGTTAATCTTGCCTTCAGCAGAAAGTGTGTAGGTGCCGATTGCGCTTCTTGCAGTAAGTGTAGCATCCATTGCGTTTACTTTACCATCAAGGTTAACGTCACCGTACATAGTAGCGGAAGAGATTGTGATTTTGCCGTCTGTACCATTTGCTGTGTGGTATGTTGCATTAAGATCAGCATCAACAGTAGCAAAGTACATTGAAGAATTGTATACACCGGAACCGGAGTATGTTTCACGATAAATAGACTCAACGCTCAAATCATAAGTACCGCTTGCGTTATCAGCAACAGTACCGGTGATTGTGCAGAGAACACCGGTTGTATTCAACCAGTAATTTGAATCTTCAAGAGCTGTTACCCATGTGATTGAAACCTGATCATCAAGAATTGCATAATCAAGGCATGAGTAAGAAGAACCGCTTACCATTGAATTCGCAAGATCGGAATTAAGGGCAAGCTCGGCAGCGGCAGCACCGTTAGGATCTGCAATTGCACCTGCTGTAACAGATGTGATTGTGATTGCAGAGCTGTCGTAACCAACAGCAAATTCAAGTGCATTAACACCACCGGTAGGTATGCTGGTGAGATTCACATCAACGGAAAATGTTTCGCCTGCGCCAACAGTTGCGCTACCAACAGTAATTCCAACTGTACCTGCTGCATTAGCAGTTGTTGCAAATGCTGAAAGCATTGTTGCAGAAAGTGCGCATGCGAGGACACCCGAAACTAATTTTTTTAGTTTCATACCAAAAAACCTCCACATGATTATTAATCAATAATGTTATATATAAGCATGAACAAAGTTAGCCGACCTTAGTCATGCCAATATACCGGGTCATTCTCAGAACATCGTCAGCGGCGTATTCTGGCGACAGTTTCTGACTATTAACATAATTATAATTCACCGCACCTTGTTTGTCAAGATTTATTTTAAACCCGCCTGATTTTTGTGCTATATGTATGATTTGAGAGAGCGCGTTTTGTTGAATATCACAAGGCTATCAATTTTCAAGAAATTCCTGCGGTACTATCTCAGCAACAAGGTTATCTACATATTCAAGAGAAATATCCACGCCATGAGCATTTGCAAGCTCATCTGTGTAATTTTCTCTGGGATAAACCCGCACATTACGGTAACTGCCATCGTAATGTGTAACAATCGGTATTGCTTTTACATTATCTATATAAGTAGTATCACTTTCAATGTTATATGTAACATCAAAATCGGCAAGCATACCCACCATTAAATTGCTGTAAGACTGTGCCGAAATAAAATTGCCCAAGCTGTAAAAAACAATTGCATCGCCGCCGTTATCGGTTTCAAGCCATTCAACCGTTTGTATGGTGTGCGGGTGAGTACCCATTACAATATCTGCGCCCCAATCAACAAAATTCTGCGCAAGATTTCGCTGTGCGTCAGTTACGATATTGGAATTTTCCACGCCCCAATGCGCCGAAACCACAACTACATCGGAAACAGCATCCGCCATTTCTATCTGCGATTTCATCATCTCCTCATTCGCTGTATATATAACCTGAATTTCAGAGCCCGACGGAATATTTATACCGTTTGTATGCTCGGTAAATGCCACAAACGCAAAGGTTATGCCGTCAACATTCATCGTGCGGATATTTTCCATATCCTCAACATTTCTGTAAGCACCAAAAGCAAGCTGATTTCTGCTATCCCAATAATCAAGCGCATACAGCAAACCGCTTTCACCTTTATCAAGCACATGATTGTTAGACATACAAAAAGCGTTAAAGCCCAAATCTATCATTTTATCGCCAAGTTGTGTGGGCGAATTAAAACACGGATAAGTTGAAGGCTCAAACATATCGTTGCACACAAGCGTTTCCTGATTTAAAAATCTAACGCCCGTCTGCGGAATAAGGTGCGCAATATTTTCGTAGGCGTAATCAAAATCGTAAGTTCCGTCCTGCGCCCTGTCATGCGCCTGATTGTATATTGAAGAGTGGATAAGGTTATCCCCCGCTCCAAAAAAGTGCGTTGTATATTCAACAATCGGCGGTGCGGTAGTTGTGGTTGTTACAGTTGTTGTTTGCGCCGTTGTTGGCACTGTTGTAACCGCTGTCGTATTGCTTGTCTGTGATTGCACCGCAGACTCATTAACGCTGTGGTCAATTTTTGAGCACGACGCCATCATAACACAACAAGTGCATAACGTAAATACTTTTATCAGTTTAAAATTCACAGCTGATCACACCTCGTAGTCAATGCACGCACGTGTTTCACGCAAAGGTGTAATAAATTTACCAAACGCAACGTGAACAGGATGCACCTTGTATTCTTCAAGCTGTGCAATGCTTTCAAACTCGCACATCAAAACAAAATCATAATTGCGATCATCTGAAGATTTTGCGTTTACATACGGCTTTATAGAAATTCTGCACTCAATTTTCTCGTTCATTTCCTTTGCTCGCACCAAAGCCTTAGCGATATTCTCCTGCTTTGTGCAACCCTCTGCCTCTTCCCTAAATTTAAACATTACAATATGCTTTATCATAATATTTTACCTCTCCCTTTTCTTGATATACTATTTATGTGTGAGAAATCCAAACAATCAAACAATTTCAAATTCTCACATTCAAAATCATTTTGTCAAATCCGCCCTGCAATGCGGACATTCTTTTACAAGTTGCGGCATACAAAACGATGCAGTCCCGCCAACCACACTTTTGCATGGCAGCATTTTCTTACATTCAGGACATTTCCAGCTTGCAATAGTAAGCGTATAAAACTCAACTGCAACAACAGCCAACGTAACTATGGTAACTATAACTCTCGTTGCTGTATTTATGTGTCCAAGTGGAATTGCAATAAAAATCCACACAAAAAACGCAACAATAACAAGCGTTGTCTGTTTGTTCCAATTGCGGTAAGCACGCCCACGCTTAATAGCTTTTATTTCCTCTTTGGTAAGATTTTGTCCGTTCACGCTCAAACCTCACTGTTTTTGTGTTTTTACAACTTTACTCAAGCTCGAATATATCCCATACCTTATCAATTTCTTGACAGTATTGCGTTATCAAATCATAAAACTGCTCAAATTGTTCCTTTTGTTCCTGTGTGGCATCTTTGTCAATCTTCAAATTTTCATCAAAAGTCACGTTGCAGACATTTTCAAAATCGGCGGTGTGATATCCGACCGTTTCAAGATATCTGATGTTAACCGCTTGTATTATCTCAAACTGCACCTCGTATCCGCCGAAAAGCTGCGGTTTTATAATGACAGAAACCGAATAGGAATCCTCAGTAGTTTTAATATCGCCTAATTTTTCCGGCGAATTCATTACGTAAAGACTTCCCATCAGCTCGTCCTTATCACCAAAGAATTTAGGCCGTTCAACGTTGTAGCTAAATCCGTTTTCCTCATTGTAATAATTTGATTGATTATCCTGTTTCGAAAACAGCAGATAATTTTCGTCAAACTTATCAAAACGCTTGTAATGCACATACCACATTAAGCAATACACCACAACAGCAAAAATAAGCACCGCAGGTACAGCAATTTTTATGATTTTAAAAGCTTTGCCTTTCACAGATATCTCTCCCTTTGCTACTAATATTTACAAACAAATTATACACTCTGATACAAAATATGTCAATACACAAAGCAAGCCCGCAAGGTATTATCCTTACGGGCTTTAAAGCATATACTATATAATAATACATTACAGTGTGATTGTTACAACACCATTTGCGCTGTTTGCAACGCAGATATCTGTATTTGCAATCTTGATGCTGAATTTAGCATCAGTTACTGTGTGATTTACAGTAATTGTGTTGCCGCTGCGAGCTGCTGTAATTTCAAGCACCTTCTTGGCGTTCTTATCATAAACAGTTGTTGTTGCGCTCTTGCCGTCTTCAAGGTTGTAGATAACAAACTCTGCGTTTTCTACATAATCATACTCAAAGTTGCCCTTAAAATCGCCATAGCCGATGATTGAATTGGGCTTAGCGTAAGCGGGAATTTCCATGTAGTTGCACTTTCTTGTAATGTATCTGCCGCCTTCAACGGTATCACCTGTGATGATATCGGTCCATGTGCCCTCGGGAACATAGAACTCAGCAGTACCTTCTTCGTTCATGATAGGAGCGATAAGAAGATTATCACCAAACATATACTGCTTATCGCAGTAGAGAGCGGCAGGTTCGTTTGCATAGTCAATAACCATTGCACGCATCATGGGAACACCCACGGTAGATGTCTTTACAGCCTGCGAGAAGAGATAAGGCATCAGCTTACCCTTAAGGTCTGTGAAGAACTTGAGAACGTCACAGCTTTCTTCATCAAAGAGCCACGGAACACGGTAAGATGTGCTTCCGTGCAGACGGCTGTGAGAAGACATAAGTCCGAATGCGCACCAACGCTTGTAAATATCAGGTGTAGCTGTTGCTTCAAATCCGCCGATATCATGGCTGAAATAGCCAAAGCCGGAAAGGCAGAGTGACAAACCGCCTCTTAATGTTTCTGCAATTGAGCTGTATTCTGCCGAGCAGTCGCCGCCCCAGTGAACAGGGAACTGCTGACCGCCTGCGGTTGCGCTTCTTGCAAACAAGCAAGCGCCGTTTTCACCGTAGAAATCCTTTAATACATTGAATACGGTCTTGTTGTAAAGATGTGTGTAGTAGTTATGCATCTTGATGGGGTCGGAGCCGTCGAAATACTTAACCTTTGTGGGTATTCTCTCGCCAAAGTCTGTCTTGATGCAGTTAACGCCCATTTCGCAAAGCTTTCTTATCTTTGCGCCAAACCACTCGCAAGCCTCGGGATTGGTAAAGTCCACAATAGCCATACCGGGCTGCCACATATCGCACTGGAATACGCTGCCATCAAGATTTTTAATGAAATAGCCCTTTTCCATGCCTTCAGCAAAAAGAATACTGCGCTGTGCAATGTAGGGGTTAATCCAACAGCTGATGGAAAGGCCTCTGTCTTTAAGTCTTTTCAACATTGCTTCAGGCTCGGGGAACTGGCGTGTATCCCACTCAAAGTTTGTCCATTCAAATTCCTTCATCCAGAAGCAGTCGAAATGGAACACCTGCAAGGGAATGTTGCGCTGTGCCATGCCTTCAATAAAGGAAGTTACAGTCTCTTCATCATAAGTTGTTGTAAATGATGTGGAAAGCCACAAACCGAATGTATATGCAGGGGGAAGCGCAGGTTTGCCTGTAAGTGTTGTGTAGTTGGAAAGAACTTCTGTAAGATTTTCGCCGCCGATGATGAAGTATTCAAGCTTTTCGCCGGGGATTGTAAAGGATACCTTTGATACCGTATCGGAAGCAACCTCGTAGGATACCTTGTCAGAATCATTTACAAATACGCCGTAGCCTCTTGAAGATACATAGAAAGGTATGCACTTGTAGCTCTGCTCGGAGCAGGTGCCGCCGTCGGAATTCCATGTTTCAACGTTCTGACCGTTTTTAACAAAGGTTGTAAACTTTTCGCCAAAGCCGTAAATACATTCGCCAACGCTTAAAGTAAGCTGTTCACGCAGATATGTAGTATGCTCGTCGGCAGGGTAGCTCCAGAAAGTATCATCAGCCTGCAAGTCAAGACGCTTCTGTGCGTGGAACTTGCTTTCATTAACAAGTGTTGTTGCACGCCATGCGCCGCCTGTAAGCTTTTTATCATTATAATAGTACTGAACGCTCCAGTCTTCCTTGCTGATAACTGCCTTTGTATTGCCCGAAATGATTTCTGCATATTTTTCACAATCATTAATAACAGGTGTGTAGCCGCAGTCCTCGTTAAGTTCAAACTTGGGCGCATTATCGTTAAAGCCCTTGTAGTGAACAATACTTACCTTGATAACGTCCTTTGCGTGAGAAGAGAATGTAATTTCAAGGTTGGGACCGCCCAAAGTCATGCCTCTGTGGTAGATTTTTGACGGTGTTGCAAGTATTGTAAGCGAGTGAGAATCATGTGTTACTTCGTATGCCTGGTTTGCATAGTTAACCTCATAACCTCGCTGATTAAGCCAAAATCCGTCTGCAAATTTCATAGATTTTTCCCTCCGTACTAGAGATATTTTTTCGTTTTTTTGTCTTCGCAAGACAGCGCTTTATGTAACCGTTTACATTTTAATTCAAAAAACAAAGCGCATTTTGCAAAACACCCATGGTGTCATTATACAATATGCATTTTTAAAATGCAAGCGATTTTCAATAAACCATATTGTTTTTACATATTTGTAACAATTGGAAAGGATTTCAAGTTCAATCTTTCAAAAAATGCTTATGTATTTCGTTTAATTTAACTATTTACAATGTGTGCATATTATGTTATAATATTAGCACAAAAATAAAATATTTGGGGGTATTGACATGACCTTAAAGAAAATTTTATCCGTTATGACAGCAGTTGTGCTTAGTCTTGTCGGACTTTCTTCTATATCCATATCGGCTAATGCAACCGGCATTGAATATCCTTGTTTCATTTCGGGTGTTCTGGGCGAAGCACACGAAAACCAGGCTTGGCACCTTGGCGAATTGCAAGCAGGATGCGAAGTTGTTGTAATTGACGGCGACGGCACTTACGATGTTAACTGGCGCATTGATGTTGGCCCCACCAACAAGACAGAATTTTTGATGTTGGTTATTCCCAACTTATCTTCAGCAAATTATACCGATATCGGCGTAATCGGCTATCCCAACCTTGAAATCACTATTAACGAATTTCGTGTAGACGGTGTGCCTTACGATTATACTCAAAGCGAAAACGCAGATGTTTTGGATTATATTAACGGAACAGCCGAAGCAAGAGTTTATTTTGTTGACAAATGGGCAGGCTCCGGTGTTCAGGATATTCCCGTGGAGCTTCACGTAGAAGAAAGCGTTGGCGTAACCTTTACAATCACAGGTTTTGGCGTACAGGGTTCAGGCTCAGGCTCAACCGGTTCAGATGAGCCCGCAGCTACCACAACAACAGCGGCTACAACCACAACCGCAGCTGTTACAACCACAACAACATTCGCACAATCCGTTAAGGAAGAAGCAACAACAACCGTTGCTGAAGAAACTGAATCTTCCGCAGACGATAAAACCGACACTTCAACTGCTGATAAGAAAGAAGATGAAGGCGGCTCTAAAACTTGGATGATTCTTGTCGGCGTAGGTGTTGCCGCAGTAGTTGCAGCAGCCGTAATAGTAATCATCAAAATCAGAAATAAGAGATACTATCTCTGATAATTGCATTGATGCAAGTTTAAGAAAAATTCAATAGAATTTGCAAAATTAGCACTCTCCATGCGAGAGTGCTAATTTTTACTATTTAGAAACAATTTATACATTGCAAGTTAAAATATATAGTTTATCATATAGATGTCGACAAAAGGTTAACCTAAAATTTATCGCAGATAGATTGATGCATAAATCTTATGCACCGAGCAAAAACTAAAAAACAAAACGAAACGAACTGCGCTTTTAGAGAAAAAATATATTTTAGCGCACTGACAGCAGCTGTTTTATACGCTGCAAAAGGAGGACTTATGTTTATGCTTACACCTTTTGAAAGAAAGACAAACCTTTTATTTGACGACTTTTTTGATGATTTTGACAGACACTTTTTCGCACCCCGTCCGCACAGTAATACAGCTCATCCGCCGATGAGAGCTATCAGAACGGACATAACGGACACAGGCAACGGCTTTTTGCTTGAAGCCGAATTGCCCGGCTACGAAAAAGATGAAATCAGCGTTGATATTAATGGTGATTACCTCACCATCAGCGCCGAGAAAAACACAGAAAATAACGAAAACAAGCCGAATTATATCAGAAAAGAGCGTTTTTACGGCAAATCAAAGCGTACCTTCAGCCTTGAAGGAATTGACGCTGCAAATATCGGTGCAAAGTTTGCAAACGGTATTCTCACATTAAATCTGCCGAAAATTACAGAAACACCCGTAGAAACAAGAAAACTTAATATTGAGTAGAACAAAGTTTTTATAACAGCCAAGTGCCGCCCGCTAATCGCCACGGGCGGTACTTTTATTGTTGACACAGCAAGTATTTTGCGGTATAATTACTGTGCAAAAATTCAAAGGAGAAAAAACAGATGAGCAATATCATTGAAATAGAGCATTTAAGCAAAAGCTTTGGCGAAGTTAAAGCCGTGCAGGATATTAGCTTTTGTGTAAAACGCAGCGAGCTTTTCGCCTTCCTCGGCGTTAACGGTGCGGGCAAGTCCACAACTATATCCATTATTTGCGGGCAGCTTGCAAAGGACGGCGGAACAATTGTCATTGACGGAAAAAATCTTGATGGCAATGTAGATGCTGTAAAATCAGATTTGGGCGTAGTTTTTCAAAACTCAGTGCTTGACAGCGCACTCACTGTTAAGGATAATCTGCAAAGTCGCGCGGCCATGTACGGCATCAAGGGTGATGCTTTTAAAAAGCGTCTTGATGAATTGGCTGAACTTTTAGATTTTGGCGACCTTTTAAAGCGTACGGTCGGCAAGCTTTCAGGCGGACAAAGACGCAGAATTGATATTGCAAGGGCGCTTTTGCACAAACCGAAAATTCTGATTTTGGACGAGCCGACAACGGGTCTTGACCCGCAAACAAGAAAAATTTTGTGGAACGTTATTGCCGATTTGCGCAAAAACGATAATATGACCGTCTTTTTGACAACGCACTACATGGAAGAGGCGGCAGATGCGGACTATGTTGTGATTTTAGACAACGGAAAAATCTCTGCACATGGAACACCGCTGGAGCTGAAAAATACATATACGGGTGATTTTCTCACACTATATGGCATAACACAGCAACAGGCAGAAAGCTTTGGCAAACCATTTGAAGCTATACGCGATGCGTACCGCATCAGCCTTGAAAACACGGCGCAGGCAACTGAAATGATTTTGAAAAATCCTGAGCTTTTTGCTGATTATGAAATCACCAAGGGCAAAATGGATGATGTATTTTTGGCAGTAACAGGCAAAAAACTTACGGGAGAGGTTAAGCAATGACAGAACTTTTTGCATTAATCAAGCGCAACACAAAATTGTTTTTTAAAGATAAGGGTATGTTTTTTACAGCACTTATTACTCCAATTATTCTTTTGGTGCTGTATGCTACATTCCTTTCAAATGTATATCACGATAGCTTTATGTCCTCCATTCCCGAAGGGGTTGTTATTGACGAAAAGCTGATAGATTCTGTTGTGGGCGGTCAGCTTGTTTCTTCGCTTTTGGCGGTTTGCTGCGTTACGGTTTCGTTTTGCTCCAATATGCTCATGGTACAGGATAAAATCACGGGCGCAAGACGCGATTTAACCATAACACCCGTTAAGCGTTCCACAATGGCACTTGCATATTACATAGCAACGTCAATTTCTACATTGTTGATTTGTTACATCGCCGTTGCCGCAGGATTTTTATATCTTTCAAATTCGGGCTGGTATTTAAGTGCTTCCGATATAATCTGCATTATTCTTGATGTATTTCTGCTTACAATGTTCGGCACTGCGCTTTCATCAATAATCAACTATTTTCTTTCCTCGCAGGGACAGATTTCTGCTGTTGGCTCAATCATCAGCGCAGGCTACGGCTTTATCTGCGGCGCATATATGCCCATATCGCAATTTGGTGAAGGATTGCAAAAGGTTCTCTCCTTCCTGCCGGGCACCTACGGCACCTGCCTTATGCGCAATCACACAATGCGCGGTGCTTTTGCCGAAATGGAAAACCAAGGCTTTCCCGCAGAAATTATAACCGCCATGCAAGACAGCATTGATTACAATCTATACTTTTTTGATGACAAAGTACAGATAAACTCAATGTACATCTTTTTAGGCGTAAGCACAGCCGTACTGATTATAGCCTATATCCTTATAAATATGCTTTTAAAGAAGTCTGCAAACTCATAAAAAACAAATATACAGAAAACAAAAAACGGCGCAAACCAAAACAATGGTTTGTGCCGTGTTTTTTTGTTATAATCCACAAGCAATTATTCAGCCTTTACATCAGCGGGAGTGATTGTAGCTGTAAGCTTGTTTTGTGCGTTGGTTGTGCCATCGGGGCAGAAAGAGAAACGAATGTTCTCAAAATTTACAGCATCACCTGTAAGCGCAATCGGAATATATCCGCTAAGAGTATCGCCGGGCTTGATAGGCGGAGTATTTGATGTTCCGAATACATCATATTCCAATCCTTGTTCATGGAACATTCTCGATGTAAGGGTCATTGCCTGAGCAGTTACGTAGTCAGTTGTCTTTCCTTCAATATCATCAACGGCAACGTTAAAGTTTGCAAGTGCGCCAACAACATATTCATATTCCGAATTGTTTGTTATGGTAAGATCAACAACAAGCACAACGCCGTCAATCTGGTCAAATTCATACTGAACAACCTCGTTAAGTGTGTAAACAAGGCCAAAGTAATCAAATTCCTGAGCAATCGGAACATCTTCCTGTACAACTTCATTATTCACGTTAGGACTTTCGGGCTGGTCAACCTTATCATCGTTATGATTATCATTTGCAGATTCAACAGAATCAGCAGAAACCTCATTAATAGAGAAACCGTCACCCTTATTCTTGTCGTCATCCTTCTTGCCACAAGCAGCAAACGAAGATGCACACACAGCAAAGCAGCACAGTGCTGCAATTGTTCTTTTTATATCAAGCATAATTTTTACCTCCAAAAAACTCTGTACACCTTACTCAAAAGCAGTACACAAACCATTTTAACATTTATCTATGCAAAAATCAATAGTTTTTTATTCTTTTATAGATTTTTACCAAAAAACAAGCAGAGCCTTTGTTGACTCTGCTTGAATATTATTCGGAAATGTAGTTAAGCGGATTTGTGTAAGCACCATTCTGTCTGATTTCAAAATGAACGTGATTACCAAAAGAATAGCCCGTGCTACCCACCTCAGCAATCTGAGTTCCCTTTGCAACCTGCGTGCCCGCTTCAACATTAAGTGCGCTTGCGTGAGCATAAAGGGTTACGTATCCGTTGCCGTGGTCAATCATAACATAATTGCCATAGCTGCCATGCCAACCTGAAATAATAACCGTACCGTCGTCTGCGGCGTAAATAGGCGTACCATAATCAGTTGCAATATCAACACCATGATGCCATGATGAGAATTGACAACTTACATAACCTGTGTTAACAGGTCTGTTGAATGTACCCGTACCGAGATTTTCAATTGTGCCTGTATATTCAGTGTTAGGGTAATATGCGTACTGAACAGGTTCCTTTGTACCAATGTGAATTTCTTCTGTAACAGGTTCTTTAATTACAGCAGTGCTAACCGTACGTCTTGATTGAACATCGCCATCAATGTAAACAACCTCTTCAGTTGTTTCAAGCACGCCGTCTTCGCCTGCAACGGCAATTTCCTGATTGCCCTTTGTTATGGTGCTGTCATCAACGCTGACAGAGCTGTAAGCAATGTTGCTTGTGCTTACTTTTTCCATGCAATAGCTTACGGGCAAAAAGCTCTGTTCTTTAGTAACGTTTACCTTTACACCCACAAAGCATATATTTTCGATATTGGGGTTAAGTTCTGTCAAAGATTCAAGCGTCATGCCGTTTTTAGCGGCAATGCTTGAAGGTGTATCACCCAACTCAATTGTATATGAAGAGTCAACTGTAACCTTGCTGTTAAAAAGCTCAGAAGCTTCATCAACGCTGATAATGCTTTCTGTAAGATACAAACCTGATGTCAAATCGGGCTTAGTTACAAATGCAACATTATAAGCACCGCTGATATCACTGTAAGAATTAAGAATTTTATCAAGCTCGCCGTTTACGGCATCAAGATCTTCCTGCGCTACGGCACCGTAAAATTCCTCACCTATATAAATGCCATAAGCCTGCGCCAATTCCTCGCTGGAGTTAACAATCATCTTGTCGGCAAGTTCGTTAGTGCCCATGTAATGACATTCAGCGTCAATAATCTTAAGAGAAAACTTAGGAGAGAAGCTTACGGTTTCGTTACCATCAACATAGGATATACGCTTTAACACCTCAACCTGTGCCTGCTCAACATCACCTTCGGCTTCAATAAAGCCAAGCTCCTGACCGTTGTATTCAACGCTTACCGCGTATTCAAGTCCGGAAATGTAATTGAAAAGGCTTGCAAAGAACACGATTGATGCAATTGGTGCGGCAACATTAAATGCCTTGCCAAAATTTTTGCGTGTTCCCCAAAGCATGTGGCCTGCGGTTTTAACGCAATCGCTAATGGCTGTTTTCTTTCCGCAGCCATCGTTTACAATTTCATATCTCTGCGAAAGCGTACGCATGCCCGAATACACGCTTACAAAAGGCATTAAAGCTTTAAGCAGAAGTAACTTCAACACCGTCCTGCCCTTATTAACTACGGGTTTTAATGCGTTAAGAAGCTTTACAAATCCGGCACACGTTGCCTTTGCTGCTGATTTAACTGCAAGGACGGTTATTTCAGCAATACTTTCGCCCAAGGCTGCCATGCTGCCGCCAAAAGCGCGTGCCGCATCAGCAACACCTTTTACCATGCCAACAAAAAAGCCTTGCTTCTTCTTCGGCATCAATTCTTCACTTTCAATAAAAAATTCAGAATCGTTAAGATTTTTCAAATCCTGCATGAAATAACCTCCTTTCTAATTGATTACAAATCAGTTACACTATAATCATTATATCCTTTTGTAGCAAAAAAACAATGTACAAAATGTTAAGTTAAGCAAAAAACGCCGTTTTTTGTGATTTCTTACAAATACGGCAAATCAGATTTGTGCATTATATCAATTGACTTCATGATCTGTTTGTTATTTGTTCACGATATAACCTAATATGGCATCAAAACAAACAACTGCATTTTATCATTTTTTGCGAATATTTTGCTTAGATTTCGTAACCGTTTTGATTTTTTTGGCAGTTCAAAATTCCACTTAAAAAAGCGAAAAACCCCGAAAATCAAACGTTTTCGGGATTTTTACATTTTTGGCAAATTATTACACAACGGTTACAGATGTGTAATTATTCGGTTTCAGCCGTAAAGTATGCAGGGTCATCGCCTCTTATAATACCTCTGCCGTTGGAAACGAAATAAACTCTGCCGAAGATATCGGGATCGCCCGTAATGCAATTTGCAGATGTGTTACCAAACAAATGCCAATCATCGTTAAGGCGTTCCCATGTCTGACACATATCTGTTGAGCGATAGAAGCCGTAGCCGTGTTCTTCGGTTGTGCCTATGCAGTAAATTGCGTATGTATCATCAGTAAGGCCCTTACCAAAGCCCATGCAGTTAGCATCAATATTTTTATATGTTTCAAAAGTTACGCCGCCATCGGTCGAACGGAACATATACCCGCCGCCGCAAAGCCAAAGCTCATCTTCATGTCCTGATACGGTATACATCTGTGCACCTTCAAGCACAAGACCGTTTACCATACTAAAGCTCTTGCCGCCATCAACGCTTGAATAAAGCACGCCATTTACAGATGCATAATATTTAAGGGGGTTAACTCTATCTGCCGCAAGCGTACACTTGTAAGGCAAGCCTGCACATTCTGTCCAGGTTGCGCCAAAATCGCTTGTTACATAAGCAGTTGCCGAAACACCGCTTGGCGCCCATATAAACGAGCTGCCATCTGCCGCAACGGCAACGCTGCCGCCCACTGCCTGATCGCATCCTTCGGGAAGATTTGCGGAATGGAAGGTGTAGCCGCCATCGTTTGAATAAACAAGCGGATTACCAGAGCCGTTAGGTCCCTTGCCGCAGCGAACAACAACATCTGTGTTAAGCCAGCCGCAGTCCATATCGCTTGATACCTGCGAAGTCATGAAAATCGCATCTGCACCGGGTGCAGCATCAACGCTTTCATGAACAAAACCGCCAAGGTCGCCCATAATTGAGTAAAGGTCGGGATCGCCGGGCGGGCAGACAACTTCAAATACTGCGGTTTCTTCAATACCCTTTGAGAAAATGTCGATAATCGTGCCGCCGTTTTCCATATCCTGAATACCGCTTGCACGCATTACAGCGTAGCCCGTGGTATAAAACGCTTCGTTAGAGTTAAACGGGTTGATTTCTATCGTTGTAATCCACCAACCGACTGTGTTTGAACCTGCAAGTGAATCAACCCAGCCCTGCGATGAATGATTTACTGTTTTGCCGTGTGTTGATGTATCAAGCCAAGTCTGTCCGCCATCGGTTGAGTAATAAAGTATACCCTTTACAGGCCAATAAAGACCGAGAGCAGACGTGATAATTCTGTTAGGGTCGTTAGGGTCTACGCTGATACCGCCAAAGCCGTGATTTGCAATGCCCTGCGGAATTGTAGGTGTAATATCGGTAAGTTCAAGTGTTGCGGTATCAAGCTTATATACATAACCCGATTCAGGTTCAACATTGGGTCCTGCGGTGTTGCTGTATGCAATGTAAACCTTGCCATCAGATGAAATATCCGACGAAATGGGGTAATATCCTGCGGGTGCGCCGCCTACACATTCCCATGTTGTGCCTGCATCGTTAGATACGTAAATTGTATTTCCGCTTGTATCGGCAACGCCGACAAAAATCTGTTTTGTAGCTTCGCCCGCTTCAGATGAAGCCTTGTTGAAAAGTACCCATGTCAAGCCAACGGTGTTGCTTTCCTGAGAGTAGTTGCCTTTTGTGGGGAACGATGCAACGGGGTTAAAGGTTACGCCATAGTCTGTAGACACAAAAAGTCCGTGATTTCTTGAACCAAAATAGATAATGCTGTTATCGTTGGGGTCTACAACAAGTCTTTCGCCGCAGCCGCGTCCCGATTGGTTACCGCCGCAAGTTGCTTCTATGTAAGTTCTTGTCCAAGTTGCGCCGTAGTCTTCAGAGCAGATAATCAAAGCCTCATCGCCATAAGTACCGCAAGCGGCATATACTCTGTTAGGTTCAACAGGGTCCGTTGCAATACTTTCAATGCCCGTGTAAACCCATTCGCTTTCATCACCGAAAAAGTCGGTAATACAAATCCACTTGCCCTGACCCACGTCATAACGGTAAGCTCCGCCGATATCTGTACGGCAGTAAACAAGTCCCTGCTGTGAAGGATTGAATACAATACCGGTTATATATCCGCCACCGCCGATATCAACGCCGTCCCAAACATATTCAACAGTAGCGCCGCCGAGCGCATCTGCATCAGCGCCGCTTTGCGAGGTGCTTGTATCTCCGCCCTTATCACACGAGCCGAACACGCCGATGCTCATAACAGCGGCAAGCACAACTGCGCCAAGTTTTTTTGCAAAAGTTTTCATCTTTTGTGCGTCCTTTCTTTATTTACTGATTTTTCTCAACCTTAGTAAAATATATTGTTTTTGCGGCAAAATCGCCGTAAATACCTTTAATGTTAACACCGCAGTTTTTAAGCGCCGCACCGCTTAAAACGCTGCCGTCATCACTTGATTGATAATAAGCGTTTTCATCAAGACCGTAAACCTTAATTCTTCTTGAAGGCGTGCTTATTCTCGAATCGACCTGAACAAAGCTCAAAAGAGCCTGCGATTTATCCTTAGAAACGAAAACCCACGCATCAAAGCTTCTATCCTCGTTAACATTGCCCAAACGATATTGATCGCCGCATATCATCAGCTTGTTATACTTTTTGTAATCAGCAATCTGTTCCTTAACCGTCTGCTTATCTTCATCGGAAAGCTTTGTTACGTCAAGCTCGTATCCAAAAGTACCCGCCATTGCTACAATGCCTCTTGTCTTAAATGGTGCCCAGCGTCCTGATGTGTGATTTGGGCATACGCTGACGTGTGCACCCATTGCCGAAGGCGGATAGCAAAGCGAAGTGCCGTACTGTATGCGCAGTCTTTCAATGGCGTCGGTATCGTCAGAGCACCATATCTGCGGGCTGTAATAGAGCATACCGGGGTCAAATCTTGCGCCGCCGCCCGAGCAGTTTTCAAGCAGCAAATCGGGGAAATCAGTAACAAGCCGCTCCATCATATCATAAACGCCAAGAACGTATCTGTGCCAGAGCTCACGCTGATTTTCAGCCCTGAGCATTGCCGAGCCGACCTCTGTCAGCTGGCGGTTCATATCCCACTTAACATATTCTATATTTGCACTATTTAATATATCTTTAAGTCTGCCGTAAATGCAGTCACGCACATCTTTGCGTGAAAAATCAAGCACATATTGCTCACGGCACAAGGTCATATCCATATCGGGCACTCTTATCGCCCAATCGGGATGTTCACGGAAAAGATCGCTATCGGGAGAAACCATTTCAGGCTCAAACCATATACCAAATTTAAGCCCCAACGCATTAACCTTATCTACAAGATTTTTCAATCCGCATTTAATCTTACTCTCATAAACAAACCAATCACCCAAAGAGGAATTGTCCGAATCTCTGTGTCCGAACCAGCCGTCATCCATAACAAGCATTTCAATGCCCAATTCCGATGCCTGCTTTGCAATATCAATAAGCTTTTCGTCATCAAAATTAAAATATGTAGCTTCCCAGTTGTTGATAAGTATAGGTCTTTCGGTATATTTATATTTACTGCGTATAAGGTTTTCTCTGTAAAGATCATGATATGTGCGTGACATTTTGCCAAGACCTTCATCGGAGTAAACAAGAATTGCCTCAGGGGCGTCAAACGCATCACCCGGTTTTAACTGCCATGCAAAGTCAAGCGGATTAATACCCATCATCGCTCTTGTGCTGCCATGCTGCGAAACCTCGCACAGTGCCGAGAAATTGCCCGAATATACAAGAGAAAAACCGTAGGCCTCGCCCATTTGCTCATTGCAGTTTTTAGTGCAAAGCGCAAAAAACGGGTTGTACTGATGCGAGCTCTCTCCCCTGGCGCTATCGATAACCTGCTTGCCGTGATGCAATGCGGCACGCTGTGCGGTACGCTCGCGCGCCCACGAGCCGTAAAGCGTAATCATATCATAATCGCACTCATCAAAATCAACACACGCCGACATTATACTATTTATATGTAAATTAAGCGTGCCCTTGTTTTCAACGCTTGTGCTGCGTGCAATCACCGGCAGATTTTCAAACGCAGTATATCTTAATGTAACGTTAAGCTGTGTACGCTTGTCCACACATACAATTTCAAGCGTCTGCGCCTGCGTTTCATCGGCAAAGGTTGCGGGCAATCCGTTTAATTTCGGCTTGCCGTTGTAGATTTTATGGCTTTTGTATCGCAAATCAGTTGCGGAAAATCCGTTTTCATCAAGAATACGGAAGGCACATTCTCTGTAATCGCCAATGCCAAAGCAGGGATATTCAAACTTTGAAGCGTCCAAAAAGCACGCTCTGTCACGATTGTTTTTTGAAGGGACAAAAGGATTTTCGTCCAATCTCAAAAGATATGTCAAATCCTCATCGGGTACGCTTTTGCCGAAATACGTGTGACACACATAGCCTTCATCAACTATGGATACAGCGTAAAGGGCATCTGCTGCTTTCAGCAAAAATGTTTTGGTATTTTCGTTATATATAATACTCATAAATGCCTCCGTTTAAACGATATATACTATATTATTGTAAACGATAACGGATAAATAGTCAACTGTTTTATTTAATCATTTGATATTCTTTTTTCGATTTCTTCAACAATCGTACTCATTTTAATTTCTAAAGCGCATGATATTCTGTATAAGGTTTCAAGCGTCGGCTTGCGTTCACCTCGTTCAATTGCGCTTAAATGCGTTCTGCCGATATCCGCCAAGCCGCTCAAAACCTCCTGCGATATGCCTTTTTGCTTTCGAAAATCCGATATCACCTTGCCAACCGTTTGGGAATCGAGCATTGGATTATACATATATTATCACCTCAATGCTATAATAAACCGAGTTTGAAATAATTATGAATACATATGTTGACAAGAGAATACTTATGTGTTACAATATTTTTATAACGCAGTATTAATTGCCGACTACAACTATCACAAATAGTTTATTATGTCACAAAAAGGAGCCCTTTCTATGTTGAGTATTGAAATCATCGAAAAAGAACTTGCTGAGCTTGCGTCTATTCAAACAGCTATATCAGATATATGCAATACAACAAACAATGTCAGCGAAAAGAAAACCATGTCAATTTTGCACAACCAAATCACACATCATATCGACAAGCTCAAAAACTATGTGTTCCCGTTGATTATGATTATTAACGCCTACGGAAACAAAATGATAACAGATACCTTGGGCAGAACTCTGTTTATATTTGTGGAAGAACATGGCAGAAATGTATTGAAACATTTTGGAAAAGAGTTAACCGATTTTGTTATGACATTAAATCAGCACTCTTCAAACAAAAGCCACAATGAATTATACGAAGGATTAACAAATATATACCTAACAATACTTGCGTTTATCAACAAATGCTCAATTGCCTGCGGTTACATATAGAGCGCACAACTATTAATTAATATTATGAGTCTTTTGGAAGCAAAAGGCTCATTTTTTATATTTAAGTCCTCATTGCCCAATATTAAACAGTTGTTTACATTTTGACGCAGTTTGTGTTCATTTTTTGTGATATACTGTATTGAACGTAAAAGAAGAGAGATGATTTTTTTGGAAAAGGATTTGACCGTCGGCAACCCTTCAAGCGTGCTGTGGAGGTTTTCCATACCGATGTTTTTAAGCGTGATTTTTCAGCAAATGTATAACATTGCCGATACGGCAATTGCAGGAAGGTTTGCAGGCGAGCAGGCTTTGGCTGCCGTGGGCGCTTCTGCACCAATAACAATGATATTTATGGCGTTTGCCATAGGCAGCAACATCGGTTGCAGCGTTGTTGTAAGCAGACTTTACGGCGAAAAGAAAATTACAAAAATGAAAACCGCTATCACTACCGCTATAATTTCGTTTGCAATTGAAGCTTTTATACTCACACTGATAGGTTTTGTGTTCTGCTCACCCATGCTAAAAATGCTAAACACACCAAAAAGCTTTTTTGGCGATGCCGCACTTTACCTTAAAATATATACAGCAGGCTTGATTTTTGTGTTTTTGTATAACGCCTGCAACGGCGTTTTCACCTCGCTGGGCGATTCAAAAACACCACTTTATCTACTTGCCTCTTCTTCTGTGGGCAACATTGTGCTTGATTACATTTTTGTGCGATATTTTCACAAGGGTGTTGCAGGTGTTGCATGGGCAACCTTTATTGCACAGGGTGTTGCGTGCGTGGCGGCTCTTGTTATATTAATCGGGCGTGTAAAAAAAATACAAACCGATACAAAACCGCCGCTGTGGTCCAAAAAACTGCTTAAAGAAATCAGCGCAATTGCCGTGCCCAGCATTTTGCAGCAAAGCTTTGTTTCCGTCGGCAATTTGTTTATTCAAGGCCTGATAAACGTTTATGACGAGGCGGTTATTGCAGGATTTACAGCGGCAATAAAGCTCAATTCGTTTTCACTTACGGCTTTTTCAACTTTGGCAAACGGTATTTCGGCATTTACCGCACAGAATATGGGCGCACGAAAATACCAAAGAGTAAAGCAGGGCTTTTTTGCCGGTCAGCGAATGAGCGCAATAGTAGCCGTTCCCTTTGTAATTCTGCTGTGCTTTTTCGGCAAGTATTTTGTCGGATTTTTCCTCAATTCTGAGTCAAGTGCGCTTACGCTTGATACGGGCGTTATCTTCTTGCGCATAGTTTCGCCGTTTTACTTTGTGGCTTCAATAAAAATCATTTCCGACTCGGTTCTGCGAGGAATCGGCAACATGAAAGCGTTTATGATAAGCACTTTTGTCGATTTGATACTGCGTGTTATTCTGGCATACATATTGTCAGGATTTTTCGGCTCAACGGGCATCTGGATGTCATGGCCGGCAGGTTGGGTTGTCGGTACGGCTATATCTATTTGGTTTTATGCAAAAGAATCAAAAAAGACCTTGAAAATTTCTTGATTTTTTTGCGTAAATTGAGCAAAAAACTCTTGACAAATTCTATTTGGGAGAGTATAATTATATTTGTTGTAAAGGCGATTTGCTTTACATTTGATGAAAAGGCGGTGGTTTTGCTTGGCAAAGGATTATAAATTTGCACTTTTGCTTGATTATTACGGCGATATGCTGACAGACAAACAGCGCAATGTTCTTGATTTGTATTATAATGAAGATATGTCACTTGCAGAAATAGCCGAGCATGAACGCATAACAAGGCAGGGCGTTCATGATAGCATACACCGTGGCGAACAGTTGCTTGACGAGCTTGAAAGCAAGCTTTGCTTTTCTCAAAAAATGCGTGCTTACGAAAGCGCATTGGAAGAAATTGATATGCTTGCGCAGAATATCTACGGCGAATGCAGAATGTACAATTATTCCAAGAACATTCTGAGCAATGCGGAAGCAATCATGCAACGTGTTAAAGATTTAAGCGAATAACATTTTATATATAAAAACAACCACCGAAAAACCAAGCGAGGAATCGACCAATGGCATTTGAAGGACTTTCCGAAAAACTTAACGGCGTTTTCAAGCGCCTTAAATCAAGGGGCAAGCTCAGCGAGGCAGACGTAAAGGAAGCCATGCGTGAGGTTAGGCTTGCATTGCTTGAAGCCGATGTAAGCTACAAGGTTGTTAAGGATTTTGTCGCAAAGGTTACTGAAAAATCAGTCGGCGAAGAGGTTTTAAACAGTCTTACCCCTGCACAGCAGGTTATTAAAATAGTAAACGATGAACTTGTTGCTTTAATGGGCGACTCAAACGCAAAAATCAACATGCCCGCAAAGCCGCCGTGCATTATCATGATGTGCGGTTTGCAAGGTTCAGGTAAAACAACGCACAGCGCAAAACTTGCAAAGCATTTTAAATCACAGGGTCACAGACCGCTGCTTGTTGCGTGCGATATTTACCGTCCTGCTGCTATCAATCAGCTTTTGGTTGTAGGCGAAAAAGCAGGCGTGCAGGTGTTTGAAATGGGACAAATCAATCCCGTGGTTATTGCACAAAAGGCAGTTAAGCACGCACAGGATTACGGCAACGATATCGTTATTCTCGATACCGCAGGTCGTCTGCACATTGATACCGAGCTGATGAACGAGCTTAAGGAAATCAAGGCTGAAACTCAGCCTAACGAAATTATGCTTGTTGTTGACGCAATGACCGGTCAGGACGCAGTAAACGTTGCAAGCTCCTTTGATGAGGCGCTTGGAATCGACAGCGTTTTAATGTCAAAGCTTGACTCTGACACAAGAGGCGGTGCGGCGCTTTCCGTTCTCGCCGTTACAGGTAAGCCTATCAAATTTGTCGGCATGGGCGAAAAGCTTGATGATTTCGAGCAGTTCCACCCCGAAAGAATGGCATCTCGTATTCTCGGCATGGGCGACGTGATGACTCTTATCGAAAAGGCAACAAATACCATTGACGAAAAGGACGCAGAGCGTCTTGCAAAGCGTGTTCAGGAAAATAAATTCGATATGAACGATTTGCTTGAACAGCTGCGCAGTATTCAGAAAATGGGCCCTATCAAAAACGTTATTTCCATGCTGCCGGGCGTAAGCGAACAAATCAAGGATGTTGATATCGACGAGCGTCAGTTTTTGCGTGTGGAAGCCATGATACTTTCCATGACAAAAGCCGAACGCGCAAAGCCTTCGATTATCGATCCCAAGCGCAAGCGCAGAATTGCCGCAGGCAGCGGTACCAAGGTTGAAGATGTAAACCGTTTGCTCAAGCAGTTTGAACAAATGCAAAAAATGATGAAGCAGCTTAAAGGCTTAAAGGGCAAAAAAGGCAAAAACCGCTTCAGAGGAATGGACTTCAGCAAACTTGGTATGTAACTTTTTTAAGATTTTTTAGCAGCTTATAACTTCTGCTTTAAAATATACAGATTATTAATTTGGAGGTGAATATAAATGGCAGTAAAAATCAGACTTAGAAGAATGGGCGCAAAGAAGGCTCCCTTCTACCGTATCGTTGTTGCAGATTCAAGATACCCCAGAGATGGCAGATTCATCGAGGAGATTGGATACTACGATCCCACAAAGGAGCCCAGCGTTGTAAAGGTTGACGCTGAAAAGGCTAAGAAGTGGATTGCAAACGGCGCACAGCCCACAGATACCGTTAAAAAGATCCTTAAAGATAACGGTGCACTTTAATTCTATCAGCATTGTGTGTGCTTGAAACATTCGGCACACAAACGGAGGTCAAAATGAAAGAATTACTTATTGGTATTGCTCAGGGTCTTGTTGAGGACAAAACCGCTATTACCGTAACCCAGGACGAGCCCAACGAGGAAGGCATCATCGTTTTCCATCTTTCCGTTGCTCCTGACGATATGGGTAGAATCATCGGCAAGCAGGGCAGAATTGCCAAGTCAATACGCACAATCATGCGCGCTGCTGCAAGCAGAAACGAGCAGAAAGTAATGGTAGAAATCGAATAGTTTTCGGTTTTTACGCAGTATCAAGGGCAGCCTTTGGCTGTCCTTTTGTATTAAAAGGAGAATTTTTATGGCAAACAGCAGATTGGCGGCCTTTCTTGAAATGGGCAAAATTGTAACAGTACATGGCATCAAAGGCGAGGTTAAAATTCAGCCCTGGTGTGATGATGCTTGCCTTTTTTGCGAATTTGATAAATTATATCTTGATAAAAACGGCAATGATGCTGTTAAAATAAATTCTGCAAGGGTGCAAAAAAACATGGTTATTGCAAAGCTTGGTGGCATTGATACCGTTGAGCAGGCACAAAAAATGCGCAACCGCATACTTTATGCCGATAGAAAAGAGCTTGTGCTTGAAGAAAACACCTATTTTATATGCGACCTTTTGGGCATGGAAGTTATCAACGCTGACACAGGCAAAAGCTACGGCAAAATTTATGATGTTATCTCAACCGGCGCTAACGATGTTTATTGCTCAAAACTTGAAGATAAAGAATATCTTTTCCCTGCATTGCCGCAGGTTGTGATACAAACCGACATTGAAAAAGGCGTTATGACCATCAGACCGCTGAAAGGATTGTTTGATGATGAAGATTGAAATTGCAACGCTTTTTCCTGAAATGTGTTTAAACGTTCTTGATGAAAGTATTGTCGGCAGGGCAAGAAAAAGCGGAAAAATAGAAGTTAATTGCAGAAATATCCGCGATTATACAACAAACAAACACCGCAAGGTTGATGATACGCCATTCGGCGGCGGCAAGGGCATGGTTATGCAGGCACAGCCAATTTACGATTGCTACAAAGCCGTTTGTGACGAATTTGGCTGCAAGCCGCATACAATATATATGTCACCCAAGGGCAAAAAGCTTACACAAAGCAGGGTTAAAGAGCTTGCGCAAATGGATAATATACTGATTATATGCGGTCATTACGAAGGCGTTGACCAGCGTGTGCTTGATAAAATCAACCCCGAGGAAATATCGCTTGGTGACTATGTTTTAACCGGCGGCGAGCTTCCTGCGCTTGTTCTTACCGACTCTATTGCGAGGCTTTGCGAGGGCGTTTTGCCTTCAAGTGAATGTTTTGAAGAGGAAAGCCATTGGAACGGTCTGCTGGAGTATCCTCAGTACACAAGACCGGAAGTCTGGGAAGGACTTGAAGTTCCTAAAATTCTGCTTTCGGGACATCACAAAAACATTGAACAATGGCGCTATGAACAAAGCTTGGAAATAACACGCAGACTAAGACCTGACATGCTTGACGAAAACGAAAATAAAGCCGTAAAATAGCAAAATTTGCGTTGTGAAAATGCACAAATAACCGCATTTTTACATTGTCCACTATGAACAAGAGGGAGAATTTTGGGCTTATTTCCCGAATTGTTATAAAAAACGCATTGACTATGGAAATATTAACTTGTATAATAGTTAAAGTGGTTTGAAAACAACTAAAAGGTTAACCCAAAAAGGCTTTTGGAGAAATGCTTTGCACACAGCGACTGCAAGGCTGCCATTCTTTAAAAGTAACATAGATTAAAAGCGTCGCTGAGAAATGAGGCATTTATGTTTGTTAATGATGTTATGGTTCAGAATCAGGTTGGTCTTCACGCAAGACCTGCAACTTTCTTTATCCAGAAGGCTAACGAGTTCAAGTCTTCCATCTGGATTGAAAAGGAAGAACGCAGAGTTAACGCAAAGAGCCTTCTCGGTATCCTCTCTCTCGGTATTGTAGGCGGAACCTCTATCAGAATTATCGCTGACGGTCCTGACGAAAAAGCAGCTGTTGAAGCTCTTATCGCTCTTGTTGACAGCGGTTTTGTTGACGAAAACAGATAAATTCTTTTTTTGAAGAATTTATATTATCGTTATGATTTTTTCAAGGAGTTTTACTGTCGCATATTTGGCAGAAATGCTCCTTTTTTCTTTTGCATTTTTTTACTTTTCGCAAGTATATCCGCAAAAGCACTTGATTTTTTCAAAATTATATGTTAATATAGGTTTGTAAAGGCATTGCCTTTAATATCAATGAGAAAGGTGTTAATGAATTATGGCTTACAAAATTTCTGATGAGTGCATTATGTGCGGCGCTTGCGTTGACGAATGCCCCGTTTCCGCTATTTCCGAAGGCGACGGCAAATACAATATCGACGCTGACACATGCATCGATTGCGGCGCTTGCAACGGCGTTTGCCCCGTTGGCGCACCCAATGCTGACTAATTACACAACAACAAACAAAACCGCTCTCTTTTAACTAAGAGGGCGGTTTTTGTATTTTTTTCGCAAAAATTAATAATGTGTATAATTTCGGAAACAAAAGCCAAAAATCAATATTAAGCCAATAAAAATCAATATTTCAAAGCATAAAGCTTTTACATTTGTTCTTTACTTTTTTCTTAGGGTATGTTATAATCAAAACAGATAAAAAACACGTTTTTTCTGTTGCTTTTTTGTCGCAAATCAATGCTCTTTGCAGAGGAGGCAGAACTATGAGAATTACCGATGATATAAGATATATCGGTGTAAACGACCACGAAATCGACCTGTTTGAAGGTCAGTATGACGTGCCCAACGGCATGGCGTATAATTCATACGCAATTATTGATGAAAAAATCGCAATAATGGATACGGTTGATGTGAACTTTACTCACCAATGGCTTGATAATATTCAGAACACACTTGAAGGCGCTACACCTGATTATCTTGTTGTGCAGCACATGGAACCTGACCATTCTGCCAATATCGTAAATTTTATAAAAACTTATCCAAGTGCAAAAATCGTTTCATCCGCAAAGGCTTTTGCTATGATGAAAAACTTTTTCGGCACAGATTTTGCAGATAACCGTATTGTTGTAAACGAAGGCGATACTCTTGAATTAGGCAAGCACGTTTTGCATTTTGTAACCGCTCCCATGGTGCATTGGCCTGAAGTTATTGTTACCTACGACAGCACCGACAAGGTTTTGTTCTCGGCTGATGGTTTTGGCAAATTCGGCGCACTTGACGTTGAAGAAGATTGGGCTTGCGAAGCAAGACGCTATTACATCGGCATTGTTGGCAAATACGGTGCGCAGGTGCAGGCATTGTTGAAAAAAGCAGCCGGTCTTGATATTCAGATAATATGCCCCTTGCACGGCCCTGTATTAACAGAAAATCTCGGATATTATCTTAACCTTTATAATATATGGTCCAGCTATGACGTTGAAACAGAAGGTATTGTTATTGCTTACACATCTGTTTACGGCAACACAAAAAAGGCTGTAATGCAGCTTGCCGAAAAGCTTAAAGCAAACGGCTGCCCCAAGGTTGTTGTAAACGACCTTGCACGCTGTGATATGGCTGAGGCCGTTGAAGACGCTTTCCGATACGGAAAGCTTGTACTTGCAACAACAACCTACAATGCTGAAATATTCCCGTTTATGCGTGAATTTATCTCGCACCTTACTGAAAGGAATTTCCAGAACCGCACGGTTGCATTTATCGAAAACGGAAGTTGGGCGCCCCTTGCCGCTAAGGTTATGAAGCAGAGCCTTGAAAAATGCAAAAACATCAAATACGCTGATACTACCGTTAGGATTTTATCAGCACTTAACGAAGACAGCACAAATCAGCTGAATGCTCTTGCTGATGAGCTTTGCAGAGATTATCTTGCACAGCAGGATTCGACCGCAAACAAAAGCGACCTTACCGCTTTGAATAATATCGGCTACGGCTTGTACGTTGTAACATCAAACGACGGCAAAAAGGATAACGGACTTATTGTAAACACAGTAACACAGGTAACCAACACACCTAACAGAATTGCCGTTACTATAAACAAGGAAAACTACTCGCACCATGTTATCAAGCAGACAGGCAAGATGAATATTAACTGCCTTACTGTTGATGCGCCTTTTATGGTGTTTGAAACTTTCGGATTCCAAAGCGGAAGAAACGTTGATAAATTTGCCAAGTGTGAGCCTTTGCGTTCCGATAACGGTCTGGCGTTCCTCCCCCGCCACATTAATTCGTTTATGTCGCTTAAGGTTGAACAATACGTTGACCTTGGCACTCACGGAATGTTTATATGCGAAGTGACCGAAGCAAGAGTTATCAACAATGATGACAGCATGACTTACGCTTACTATCACGAAAATGTAAAACCAAAGCCTCAGACTGAAGGCAAAAAAGGCTATGTATGCACAATTTGCGGATATGTACACGAAGGAGAACTGCCTGAAGATTTTATCTGCCCGCTTTGCAAACATGGCGTTGCCGATTTTGAGCCTATACAGTAATAATATCAATAATAAAAAAATTATATAAAGGAGAGAAAAAATTATGAAAAAATATGTATGCGACGCTTGTGGATGGGTTTACGACGAGGAATTGGGCGCACCCGAAATGGGAATTGCTCCCGGCACAAAATTCGAAGATCTTCCCGATGATTTTGAATGCCCATTGTGCGCTGTCGGCAAGGATATGTTCAGCGAAGAATAATCAACGCTGATTAAAGCAAAAGGCAGCCTTGCGGATAAATATCTGCAAGGCTGTACCTTTAAAACCAAACATTAACGCTTGCGGGAGACAAATTATCATGAAAATAACAGTTAATCCAAACGCCGAAATCGCCAATGCCGTAAAAGAAGGACTTGAAAAAAACGGCGGCTACTGCCCATGCAGAATGGAAAAAAAGGAAGAATACAAATGTATGTGCGAAGAATTTAAAGCACAAATTAAAGACCCCGATTTTGAAGGCTACTGCCACTGTATGCTGTATTACAAATCAAAATAAGGAGAATAAATATGAGCGAGATTAAACTTACATTACAAAATTTTGAAAGCGAAGTTTTGAACTGCGATAAAACCGTGCTTGTTGACTTTTGGGCAACATGGTGCGGCCCATGCAGAATGATTGCGCCCATTGTGGAAGAAATTGCGCAGGAATACGCAGAAAGCGTTAAGGTGGGCAAGATTAACGTTGATGAAGAGCGTGAGCTTGCAATAAATTACCGCATCGAAAGTATCCCCACTATCATGATTTTTAAAAATGGCAAACTGACTGATACAGTTATTGGGTACAGATCAAAGGAAGAGCTTGAAAAGCTTTTGTGATTGTTGTGATTATAAACAAAACCGCTGTTGTTCGTTTTTTTGAATAACAGCGGTTTTATGTTGGCATAAGTAATTGAATAAAAAAACAAAACGGATACCACTTGACGTGCTATCCGTAATTGTTGGTGACCCGTACGGGAATCGAACCCATGATTCCGCCGTGAAAGGGCGATGTCTTAACCTCTTGACCAACGGGCCATATTACTTTGGGTGTGTTTAGGAAGGGGAAAGCGGTTTTTACTCTTCGTTCAAAACCAACTTCCTCTTCCAAATGGTAGCGGCAGTGGGATTCGAACCTACGACCAATCGGGTATGAACCGAGTACTCTAGCCAACTGAGCTATGCCGCCTCTTATCGCTTCGCATCAGCGACTTGATTAGTATAATATATTTTTGGCCATTTGTCAATGGTTTATCGAAAAAAAATCAAAAAATGTCACTTTAACCGATATAGCGGCGCAAAACGCGCTGTATTGTGGGCATTTTGACCACAAAATACAAAAACAAATAGCGTCCACGCAGCAACGCAAACGCTATTTTCATCTTATTTCTTTATTAATATTCCATGTTTGTATCTTTTCGTTTATAGTACATTTCAATCGCATCGCTTGTATTAAAGAAGAAGCAATTAAACATACTAACCACAATCACACCAACATAAAGTATGGTATTAAGCGTTGAGTTTTCCGGTCTTGCCGAAAGCAATGTAAAGCACGGTATCATAAGTACCACGTTTGCAACATACATCAGTGAAGCAAGCGACTTGATAAAGCCCAAACGCAGAATAGTCATAAGCGATACAAAGCCAAGCGCCGCACAATAGTAATCCGAATATTCCTGCAAAAGCTTTACAACCTTTGTGCCTTCAAATTCCTTAGGCATGGGTGTGTAGTTTATAAACATCCAAAGCAAAACTGCACTTGCAACGCCCAACAAGAAAACGATAAATATCATATACATACCCTTTTTGGCAAGTCTTGCATTTTGTTCAGCCTTAAGCGCTCTGTACATTCTTCGGCTTTCTTCACTAACCTTGCCCGATGTATCACCAAGAGCCATTTTAGCCTTGTAAGCCGCAGAAGAAGTCTTTTTCTTGGCTTCTATTTCGTCCTGCGACTGTTTGCGAACATAGGTGGACTTAAACTCATCTCCGCCGATATTATCAAGCTGAACATCACTTTCCTTATCGCTTTCAAGACTTTCTTCGAGAGCCTTTTTGCGCTGTTCTCTGTACGCTTTGTCATCAAATGAATCTTCAGCGAGAACAACCTCTTCGGCAGAATCCTGCGCTAAAAGTTCATCAGATGTAGGACCTGTTTTCTCTTCGGCGGTCATTTCTGCCATAAGTACAGGGCCTTCCATATCATCAAGCGATGTATTTCTGCGGTTGCTGTCATCATAAGTATCATCAGCGAGCAGAACGTCACCTATATCATCAAGAGTTTTTCGCTCTCTGTTGCTGTCGTCGTATGTATCATCAGCAAGCAGAACAGACGCTAAATCTTCATCTTCAACATCTGTTTTTGTAACCGAACCTGCTTGATAAACGGGTTCTTCAAGCAAAATTCCGCCCAAATCTTCAAGCGAACTTTCAGGCTTTGCCGAATAATCCATATCTTCAAGCAGAACTGCCGTATCATTATCCTGCATTTTTTGTGGAACGTTACGCTGCGAATAATCAGCGTTGGGATTAAATTCCTCATAAGGAATATTTGCTGCCGCATCGTCCTCTAAAACGCCTTGCGCCGAATCGGTTTGTTCCTCAGCGGGCATATTTTCCTGCTCTTTTTGATTATTCATAGCTATAAAATACTGTGCAAACTGAGGTGCATACTCCTTTGCAAGCACTTCAGATACACCCTGCGAAACCGCATAGTTATATGTTGCCTGTGTTACTGCATCCAAATCGTTGCTTTGCTTTGCTGCATATTCTGCCGCATATTGCAGAATTGCCGCCGCCTTGTTAGGATCGGTAACAGAATTAGGCTGAATATTTTCTGACATAGTCACTCCGTTAGCGCAAAAAACTTTACGCCATGCGCTATTATCGGCAAGCGCCAAAGCCGTATTATTATATTCAATATTATAGCAGACTGTACGGTGTTTTTCAAGAGCAATTTTTGTCACCATATCAATCTGCCAAATTATTCAATTATTCTTCAAAATAGCCAATATTATAAATACCGCTGAGCAAAATACGGCATTTTGAAAATCTGTTTCCGCGATAAAAGCCCTCATCACCTGAAGAAAAGGTTAAATCTTCCGCTTTGCACACCGGCAATTCAAAGCCTATAATTTCGCCCTTTGCATTAACGCACAGCCTGCCGTTGCATTTTTTTGCAAAACTTTCAAGGTATGATTGGGACAACAAAGCAATATGTCCATCATTTACTCGGTCGTCCGATATTTTCTCGTTTGCAGCCTTATTTTTTTTGCGCTGACATTTTGCTGTAAGCTTTGCTGTTTTTTTGTTGGCAGAAAGCTCAAGCGTAAGCTTGCCGTAAGGATTTTTTCTTAGCACAAGAAATGCAAGCTGAGAAACTGCGCTGATAAGCAATCGTGCGGGGCATTTTGTAAAAACACCTGCCTGCAAGCTTTCTTCAATATCAAATTTTGCTCTTTGTGCCACTTCAGATAGCTGATGAGCAACCAACTTTACAACGTTGGAAAAATCGACCGTTTCAACGAGCTCTAAAAACACTGCCGACTCAACCAATGCAATATCATCAGCAAGTTCAAGGCTGCGCAGCACATCATAGCAACCAGACATACTCGAATTCAGCGATAACAAATGTTCCTTTGCATTATCACCAAGATCAAAGTAAACGTTTTGCAAACTGTTGGTAATACGGTTAATGCCTTCACGCACGGCAAGCCGCAAATTTTCGGAAGAATTGCTGTTTGCGCCTTTGGCGTTGCCAAAAAACTCTGCAACGTATATTGCACCGTCTTCGCTATCAAAATACTCAACTTCGCACTTGCCGTTAAAATCTTCCGTTTCGATATTAAAATCGCAATTCGGATAAGCCTTTATATTCTGCGAAATTTCATCGGATTGCAGAATAAGTCCGTATGCAATAGCCATATCATTAGCCCACACAAGCCTAACGCTGTCATCAAAAAGCATAACTGCACGGCGGTGCTTGGTATACACACGCTTTATCATTTCCAGATTTTCCATACTCTGCACTCCTTTCTTTCCAAAACGGTGGTTATTATCAATTATGATTATACCTCAACACAATAAATAAGTAAATAGATTTTTGGAAATTTTTGTCTTATTTCTACGAAACGGGCACAATTTTAAAAAAAATTCTGTGCAATAAGAAAATTTTGTTACTTTTTTGTCAAAGCACTTGAATTTTTCTTTATCTTGGTATAAAATATAAAGTAATACAGCTGCAAAATGACAGTTGTGTAAATAAAAAACTCAAACGGAGGATTTTAATCATGTCAGTTAAAGTTGCAATTAATGGTTTTGGCCGTATCGGCCGTCTTGCATTCAGACAGATGTTTGGTGCAGAAGGTTACGAGGTAGTTGCTATCAACGACCTTACAAAGCCCTCAATGCTCGCTCAGCTTCTCAAGTACGATACCGCTCAGGGCGGCTACTGCGGAACAATCGGCGAGAATCTTCACACTGTAGTTGCTGATGACGAAGCTGGTACACTCACTGTTGACGGCAAAACTCTTACAATTTATGCTAAGGCTAACGCTGCTGAACTTCCCTGGGGCGAAATCGGTGTTGACGTAGTTCTCGAATGCACAGGTTTCTACTGCTCAAAGGAAAAGTCACAGGCTCACATCGATGCAGGTGCTAAGAAGGTTGTTATCTCTGCTCCCGCAGGCAACGATCTTCCCACAATCGTTTACTCTGTAAACGAAGGCACACTCACAGCTGATGATACAATCATCTCTGCTGCTTCCTGCACAACAAACTGCCTTGCTCCTATGGCTAAGGCTCTTAACGATTACGCTGCTATCCAGAGCGGTATCATGACCACAATTCACGCTTACACAGGCGACCAGATGATCCTTGACGGACCTCACAGAAAGGGCGACCTCAGAAGAGCAAGAGCTGGTGCTGCTAACATCGTTCCCAACTCCACAGGTGCTGCTAAGGCTATCGGTCTTGTTATTCCCGAACTCAACGGCAAGCTCATCGGTAGCGCACAGAGAGTTCCTGTTCCCACAGGTTCTACAACAATCCTTACAGCTGTTGTTAAGGGTGCAAACGTTACTAAGGAAGGCATCAACGCTGCAATGAAGGCTGCTGCTTCCGAATCCTTCGGTTACAACGAAGACCAGATCGTTTCTTCTGACGTTATCGGCATGAGATACGGCTCTCTCTTCGATGCTACACAGACAATGGTTAGCGCTATCGGCGAAGATCTTTATCAGGTTCAGGTTGTTTCTTGGTACGATAACGAGAACAGCTACACAAGCCAGATGGTAAGAACAATCAAGTACTTTGCTGAACTTGGCTAAGAACTGACACGCCAAAATCTTTGGCAATGATGATATAACAAATTACGGACCTTGGATATTTTCCAAGGTCCGTTTTGTTTTTTTAATATTAGCCTTTACTTTCTTGTCAACTTGTAAAGCACTGCTCCGTGAGGAGCAACCGTTGCCGATATAGAATTATTCACGTCGCTTAAAGCAGATTTTTTCCACACATCAAGCACGGCAAAATCAGCGGCAAACGGAAGCTGTGCAGAAATTTCACATTCACTTTCACCCGCATTAAACAACGCAATGTAATAATCCTTGCCGTTTGTGTGCGAAGCAAACCACGCAATCTGTTCATTGCCGTCAACGATTTTTCTGAAAAGAGGGTGTGCCGAGTGCGAATTATCAAGCATTTCAATAAGCTCAGCGTTAGTCAGCAAGCTCATTGTAAAATCATCAAACTTTGTCATTTCGCCGCCAATCATCAATGGAGAACGTGCGATGCACCACAACGTCATCATGGTTATTTGCTCATCTTTTGTAAATTTTGTCACGATATTTTCGTCATAATCCTGCAAAATCGCACCAATGGGCAGCATATCACAATCAGGAAAATGTCCGGGCGCAGCGTGTATGCACCATTTTTCTGCACGCTCAAACATATTGTAAAGCAATTCCCATTTATCCCAAAAATCGTCGGTAATACGCCACATATTAGCAGTTTGCTTGTAAAGCTCTGCTTTTTCGAGCACAGCAGGCCCGGGCGAAAGGCTGAAAACTATATCACGACCGCAATTTTTCAAAACGTCGCTTATCATCACAAGTTCGCTTTCGCAATGCGGCATTTCACGGCAAATATCATCTATCTTGATGAAATCAACCCCCCACGAAGCGTAAAGTTCAAATAAGCTTTCGTAATATTCCCTTGCGCCGTCCTTTTCGGTATCAACGCCGTACATATCAGTATTCCATTGGCAGATTGATGCGGTTTTTGCAATTTGCCTTGCGGTTCTATCGCTGCCTTTAATGGCAGTGTTGCGGTGCACCGCCTGCCTTGGTATGCCTCGCATAATATGTATACCAAATTTCAGCCCAAGCGAGTGTACGTAATCAGCCAAAGGTGCAAAACCCTTGCCATCGGCAGATGATGGAAAACGGTTTGCAGCGGGAATAAGACGGGAATACTCATCCATACAAAGTTCAGCAAATGGGTGATATTCGTGATTATCAGCAGTTGGCTGGCTCCATTGAATATCCACCACAATATACTCCCAACCGTATTTTTTCAGGTTCTTTGCCATAAATTCCGCATTGGCACGAACAATATCTTCCGTAACGGCTGCGCCGTAGCAATCCCAGCTGTTCCAACCCATAGGCGGTGTTTGTGCTATCATATAAAAATCTCCTTTTAATTCAAATTTTCATCACGATAATTCTACCACAAAATCACACTGATGTAAACACAAAATATTATTCAGTTTTGGCTGATGGGCTAAATCTTTTGGCATTTTTATTTAAAAAATATATTGACAAAATCTCTGGGCTGTATTATAATATATATAGAAAGTTAGCCGCCGCTAACCAAAACGGTGGCATTTAATACAATGTCGGGTTAGCATGCGCTAACCTGCGTATCGAAAGGAGCAGAGTGTATGTTTGAATTTGTGATTTCTCTATGCATTTGTGTGGGCGTTACGTTTTTTTGCGCAAGAATAAAAACGCTCTGCAGTGAAATATTAAAAAGTAAGGTTTATTCCGCCACACAAAAGCAGAACTTTTCTTCATAATGTCGGGTTAGCGCACGCTAACTCAGAAAGGAAGGATTATATGTCTGAAGAAATGGTAATCCGTCATTGCTCGCCAACACTGGCAGGACTTAAAACGGGTAATATATTCAGCTGTTCATGCGTTTCAATTGAACAGCTTTATGAAAATATAAGAATACTGAACAAAAAGCTTGCAGGCAAAGGCTTGCGCATTTTACCATTGCGTATTGTTGATGGCAGAGCGTTGATTTACGTTTATCGCCCCAAAAAGCTAAAGGGCGATTTGCTTGATAATGATGCGATTGAAATTTTAAGCAAAAACGGCTACTCCTGCGAATTCCCTTCAAAATGCATATTGCATTTGATTTCACGTTTGAAAGAAAACGAGGAATTCCCACACGAAATCGGGCTGTTTCTCGGATATCCGCCCGAAGATGTCTGCGGATTTATCGAAAACAAAGCAAAGGATTGCAAATGCGTTGGTCACTGGAAGGTTTACGGTGATGTGCAAAAAGCTGAAAATACTTTTGCTAAATACAAAAAATGTACTGACGCTTATATGCGCCAGTTTGAAAAAGGTCGCACTATCGAACGCTTAACAGTAGCAGTTTGATGTGAACAAATACTATACGCAAAAAGCTCAGCCTGTATATCGTTTGCGCGGTTAATCATTTGTTTGCAAAAATGGTGTTGACATTAATATATTAAAATGATATAATGTAGCCAAATTAAATATATAGGCAATGCCAAAGACGGAATCTCCAACGGATTTTTCAGAAAATCGAAGGGGATGTGCAATCCGGATAAACAACTGCAAAGCATCCCATCGCTTACAAGCAGAAAGCAAAAAACATATCAGCACTATTAACCGAACAAGCTGCGTTAATGCGTGAAATTTGTCAAATTTCGAAGATGCAGCAAATATTTGTATCCGCAATTTAAGCGGTACAGCAAGTGCGGATAACGACGATTATTTACACCCGTCTCAAAGTTTAAAGCTTTGGGACGGGTTCTTTGTTTAAAAGCAAAAAATCAATATTGAAAGGCAAACACACTTATGAGCAGTGAAGTTTATACAAAAAATGCACCTGAGGCAATCGGTCCATATTCGCAGGCGCAAATTGTAGGCAATCTTGTTTTTACATCGGGACAAATTCCTATTAATCCCGAAACGGCAATGATTGAAGGCGATAGCATAGCCGAGCAAACACACAGGGTATGCAAAAATTTAAGCGCTGTTCTGCAAGCCGCAGGCAGTTCTCTTGAAAAGGTTGTAAAAACAGTTTGCTATTTAAGCGATATGGCTGATTTTGCCGCATTTAACGAGGTATACTCACAATACTTTGTAAACAAGCCTGCCCGCTCATGCGTGGCAGTACAAAAACTGCCCAAAAACGCCTTAGTTGAGGTAGAGGTTGTAGCAGAAAGGGAGTGCTGACATGATTTTAACCGGTGCGGATATAGTGATAAAGACTTTAATTGAGCTTGGCTGCAAAACCGTATTTGGTTATCCGGGCGGCCAGATACTCAACGTCTACGACAGTTTGTATAAATATCAAGACGAAATAAACCATATTTTAACCGCGCACGAGCAAGGAGCTACCCACGCAGCAGATGGCTTTGCAAGAACAACGGGCGAGGTTGGCGTTGTAATATCAACTTCGGGCCCGGGAGCAACAAATCTTGTAACGGGCATTGCAACAGCCTATCTTGATTCAATACCACTGCTTGCAATTTGCGGCAATGTGCCCACAACACAAATCGGCTCGGACAGTTTTCAGGAAATTGACATAACAGGTATAACTCTTCCCATAACAAAGCACAACTATTTTGTAAGCACGGTTGAAAATTTGGCAGATACCGTGCGAGAAGCGTTTTATCTTGCAAAATCGGGCAGACCGGGTCCTGTGTTGATTGATATACCCAAAGATGTGCAGATTGCAGAATGCGAATACCAACCAAGCACGGCTTTTAGCGTTGCACAACCGCTTGCCGCAAAAGATATCCGCATAAAAGAGGCAGCAGAAATTATTAACGCCGCCAAAAGACCGTACATTTATTACGGCGGCGGTGTAGTAACGGCAAATGCGCAGGCTGAAATGCTTGAACTGTCAGAGAAAATTGATGCACCGATAGGCTGTTCGTTAATGGGCATTTCAGGCATACCCACAAATCATCCTCGATTTTTGGGCATGCAGGGTATGCATGGTCATTATGCGTCATCAATGGCAATGCACAAGGCCGATGTGATCATATCTTTAGGTGTAAGATTTAACGACCGTGTTACAGGCAACCGTGCAAAGTTTGCAACAAAGGCAAAAATAGTGCACATCGATGTTGACGGTTCGGAGCTTTGCAAAACAGTTAACGCAGTTTGCGGTTTGCGCGGTGATGTAAAGCAAACGCTAAAAAATATGTTGCCGCTGATAAACAAAACCGAAAAAGAAGAGTGGCAGAAAAAAATCAACGAGTTTAAAGCAGAAGAAATCCAACAGCTTGATAACAGGCAAACACTTACACCACGCAATGCTATTTTGACGTTAAATAAATACTTGGGAGAAAACACGGCTGTTGTTACCGATGTAGGTCAACACCAAATGTGGTCGGCACAGAATTTGGTTTTAAAAACCGCAAGACGCTTTGTATCAAGCGGCGGACTTGGCACAATGGGTTTTGGGTTGGGTGCGGCAATCGGCGCGACATTCGGCACACAAGAGCGAAGCGTTCTTGTAACGGGCGACGGAAGCTTTGGCATGAATTTGAACGAGCTTGCAACCGCAGTTACATACAACGTGCCCGTAGTTATTATAATAATGAACAACGGAGTTTTGGGCATGGTGCGCCAATGGCAAACGATGTTTTACAACAAGCACTACTCCAATACAGTGTTAAACCGCAAAACAGATTTTACCGCGCTTGCAAAATCGTTTGGTGCAAACGGCGAGGCTGTTTCGACAGTGGAAGAACTTGACGAAGCGCTGAAAAACGCTTTTGAATATAACGGCCCTTATGTTATTGACTGCGCAATTGATAAGGACGAATTTGTTCTTCCTATACTTCCGCCGGGCGGCAGCATGGAAGACATTATAGTAAAATCGGATAATTAATAACACCTGCAGAATAACAAACAATATAAGTAAAACTAAGCCTCGGAACAATCCGAGGCTTATCGCTTTTCACACCAAACTTTCAAAATCTTCAGGTGTAAATTTGGGCAGCAATGCGCAATTTATGCCTATTGAAAGCAGCTTTGCCGATTTTTCAATCAGCCTATCGATGTTTCGGGGAGTTACCATCATGTTGGGCAAATCGCTGTTTGCCTGCGTGCCCGTTGCACTTTCAATAATCGTGTGCATATCAACAACGGTGGGCACGCCCACGGCAATTACGGGTATACCCATTGTTTTGTGCGAGAGCTCGCAGCGCTTGTTTTGCACGCCACTGCCCGGCGATATGCCCGAATCGCATATCTGTATTGTTGTACCCAGGCGTGAAACGCTTGAACACGCAAGCGCATCAACCGCAATGATTGCTTTTGGCTGTATGCGGTTGCAGATAGCATAAAGTATCTCGGCGCTTTCAATTCCCGTTTGCCCAAGCACACCCGCCGATATTACCGATATTTCACGCAGGTTTGCAAATTCTTCCGTATCGGGCAGTTCTTCGCCAAAATGCCTTGTGGCAAAAATGCCGGCTGCGGTTTTTGGTCCCAAAGCATCGGGTGTAATATGACTGTTGCCAAGCCCCGCCACTAAAACACTGCCCTGCGGTATCAGCTTTTGCAGTTCGCTTGCCAATTCGTTTGCGGCATTGCAAAAATCCTCGCCAATGCCTGCAAGCTCCTTTCTCTCCATGGTGATATATCTGCCTTTGGGCTTGCCAAACGGTCTGCCGTGCTCATCGGTTTCAATCGCAATTTCGGTAATATCAAAGCACTCCCCTCTTTTTGTGCGTGTAACGCCTTCAACCACACGTTCGCCAACGCCTTCTAATGCTAAGTCCGTTCTTGCAAAATCGCTCAAAATACCGCCGCCTTTCTGCTGTTTTTTGCGTTTATTGTACGAACTGCCGAAAAACAGCCCGTATTCGATTTGTTTTTTCTAAAGATTTTTTCAAAAAAACTCTTGCAATTTGAATAAATAAATGGTAAAATATCTTTTAGACTGTATACATTCCGATTGATCATTACAATCGCGTTTCATCGGGAGTGTCTGCGGAAAGCAAATTTCCGACCCGATGTTTATTGTATGTCATTTGCATTAAAATATTATTCAACAAAATTCAGGTGTGTCTTTTTTTGAATAATTATTGCCCATATTTTTTATTAAGGAGGTGCAGATTATGCCTAATATTAAATCTGCAAAGAAGAAAGTTAAAGTTATCAAGGCAAAAACTCTTGTAAACAAGGCGAGAAAGTCCAACCTTAAGACAACAATCAAGAAGGCAGAGCTTGCTATCAGCACCAACGCTGCAAACAAGGCAGAAGCAGTAGCTTACGCTTGCAAGAAAATCGACCAGGCTTGCGCAAAGGGTATCATGCACAAGAACTGTGCAGCAAGAAAGAAATCTCAGCTTGCTAAGAAGCTTAACGCAACAGTATAATGATTTTTTTACAAAAAGGGTTTTGCATTAAAGTGTGCAAAACCTTTTTATTTAGGCAAAACAAACAGCGTATCTATTGACATTTTAAGGGTAATGATATATAATATATATTTAGGTAACATTTAGGCTTTGTGCCGTAATATAAAGGAGAAATGACAATGGCAGCAAAAAAACAGATGTCCAGAGAGGGCTACGAAAAACTTACAAAAGACCTTAACTATCTCGTAACCGTTAGACGTGCCGAGGTTGCCGAAAAACTTAAAGAAGCAAGAGGCTTTGGCGACCTTTCCGAAAACGCTGAATACGATGAAGCAAAGAACGAACAAGGTATTCTTGAAGCGCAGATTGCCGATTTGCAGAAAATTATTGACAATGCGGAAATCGTTGATGACGAGGATATCTCCGTTGCCGAAGTTGGCGTTGGTACCGTTGTTACAGTAGAGCGCATTGATAACGGCAAACAGCAGAATTTGTGGATTGTCGGCACAAAGGAAGCAGATCCCTTTAAGGGCAAGATTTCTGACGAATCGCCCATTGGCATTGCCGCATTGAAGAAAAAGGTCGGCGAGCATTTTGTAGTTAACGCCCCTGTGGGACAGATTGAATATAAGGTTGTTGAAATTTCAAGACCTGATTATAAGGATGAATAAAAATGAGCGAGAATAATATCAACAATATTGAAGAAACGGAAGTTATCGAAGACATAAGCTCTCTTAAGAGAGTGCGTCTTGAAAAGCTTGAAGATATGCGTGCAAAGGGCAACGATCCCTTTAAGGTTACAAAATTTGACGTAACCATTAAAAACGCAGATATAAGAGCAAACTTTGAAGAACTTGAAAACCAGACTGTACGCATTGCAGGCCGTATGATGAGCCGCAGAGATATGGGCAAGGCAAACTTTATTGATGTGCGTGATTCTTCTGATAGAATGCAGGTTTACGTGCGTACAGATGATATCGGCGCAGAAGAATTTGCCGATTTCAAAAAGTGGGATATCGGCGATATCGTTGGCGTTGAAGGCTTTGTGTTCCGCACAAAGCGCGGCGAAATTTCCGTACACGCAAAAAGCATTAAAATACTTTCCAAATCACTTTTGCCCTTGCCTGAAAAGTGGCACGGCTTAAAGGATATGGAAACACGCTACCGCCAGAGATATATCGACCTTATAGTAAACCCCGATGTAAGAGAAACGTTTGTAAAGCGCAGCATGATTATCAGAGAAATCAGGAACTGGCTTGACAACGAAGGTTTCCTTGAGGTTGAAACACCCGTTTTGCAGACACAGGCAGGCGGCGCAAGTGCAAGACCTTTTGAAACACACCACAACGCGCTTAACATCGATATGGTTATGCGTATATCTTTGGAGCTTTACCTTAAAAGACTTATCGTCGGCGGATTTGACAAGGTTTACGAAATTGGCAGAGTTTTCAGAAACGAAGGCATTTCGCTCCGTCACAACCCCGAATTTACATTGCTTGAACTTTATCAGGCTTACACAGACATTAACGGCATGATGGAGCTTACAGAAAATCTCATTCGTCACATTGCGGTTGATGTTTTAAAAACACCCATTGTTAAATGCGGTGATATTGAGCTTGATTTCTCGAAGCCGTTTGAAAGACTTTCCATGGCTGATGCCGTTAAGAAATATGCCGGCATTGATTGGAACGAGGTTGAAACTCTTGAACAGGCAAGAGAGCTTGCAAAACAACATCATATTGAATATGAAGAGCGTCACCTGAAGGGCGATTTCCTCAACCTCTTCTTTGAAGAATACTGTGAGGATAAGCTTATTGCGCCCACATTCATCACAGATCATCCCGTTGAGATTTCTCCGCTTGCTAAAAAGCGTCCCGATGATCCTTCGCTTACCGAGCGTTTTGAACTGTTCATTTTGGGCAGAGAGCACGCAAACGCATTCTCTGAACTTAACGACCCGATTGACCAGCGCGAGCGTTTTGAGGCTCAGGCAAGGCTTAAGGCAATGGGCGACGACGAAGCCTGCGGTGTTGATGAGGATTTCCTCTGTGCGCTTGAATATGGTATGCCCCCCACGGGCGGTCTTGGCATCGGCATAGACAGACTTGTTATGACCTTGACCGAAAGCTCATCTATCCGTGATGTATTACTCTTCCCCACAATGAAGCCTATTAACGAATAACAAAAATTGATCCCTAAAAGTCATGGTAATATCAGGCTTTTGGGGATTTTTTCTCTGATTTGCAATTTTTGTAAAAATTGATGTGACCTAACCCTTATGTTTTGCGTCTTAATAGATAAGAAGGCGTAAAACCGCGGACGTATTCTATACAATAAAAGCGACACTGGTGCAGCAAGGACGGTGATATTTATGGACGATAACAGCATTTTGCGTATGTATTTTGAACGCAGTGAGTTTGCAGTTGAGCAGACTTCGCAAAAATACGGCGATTTTTGCCACACCATTGCATACGGCATTTTAAAAAACAATCTTGATGCTGAAGAATGTGTGAATGATGTTTACTTAAAGGCTTGGGAATCCATTCCACCTGCACAGCCAAAGAATTTTTCGGCGTTTTTGGCAAAAATCACTCGAAACTGCGCGCTTTCCAGATATCGCAAAAACAAAGCGTTAAAGCGCAGCGGCTGTCAGATTGGCACCGCACTTGAAGAACTGAGCGAATGTATCGACAGTGGCGAAAGTGTTGAGGAAAGCTTTGACGAGGCACACGCATTGGACGCTATCAACCGTTTTTTGCGAAAGCAAACCGACGCAAAGCGCAATGTTTTTATCCGCAGATATTGGTTTTTTGACAGCGTTGAGGATATTGCCCAGCGTTACGGAATGAGCGTAAGCGCAGTTAAAATGTCGCTTAAACGAACAAGAGAAAGCTTGAAAGAATACTTGGAAAGGGAAGGTGTTCAAATATGAATAAAAACGAGAAATTATCTGATATTATCGGCAAGTGCGATGATGAATTTATCACCAAAGCAAGCGTAGATGCAACACCTGTTGCAAAGCGCAGGTTTTCTGTTGCGCCATTTGCCGCTGCGGCGGCTTGCGTTTGCCTTGTTGGCGGCGGTGTTTTTGCTTATTCACAGAGCATAAAGGATAAAAATCCGCAGAGCTCGGCTTCAAGCGAGAACGAACTTATAGCGCAGCAAGATTCATCACAAAACGCAATTGAAATTGCGCCTGAGTATGATAACTATGCAGAATCGTATCTTAGTGCAAGAATTGATGAACTTTATGCTCACATTGTTCAGTTGGAAGAGGAGTTGATTCGCTATAACGCAGAGCTTGCCGAAACGCAGGACGAAACAAAACAGATTGAACTACAGGATACAATCATGGCAATAGAAGAAGAGATTGAACGAGCACACGCAGAAATTGCCGATTACGAAAGACAGTTGCATGAATTGATGAATCAACACAATGTACTCGGTGCGACAGAGGCAGAGGTGTGGAACGCTCTTTCGGGATTTTGGAACGGTGCAGATAACAGCTTTTGCCTATTCAAACCACAAGATAGCGAAAACGGTGCGTATTTTGCAACATCATTTTGGGAAAGCGAGTGGGGCAATAAAAACGGCGCTGTTCACGATCTTACTTTTTCAAATACGAATGAATTGACTTTTGTGTTGTATTTGAATGATTCAGCACCTGACCAAGACTCTGAAGGCGCAATTTGCGATGTTATCGTTGATTATTCCAAGCTCAAACAAAACGGAGTAATACATGTATACTACGGGGGCGAGGACTTGGGTGAGTTTGCATACGCAGGGGCAACGCAGGAAGAAGCCTTTGAAAATTATGTTAACGGAACAAATGCCGAACCCGATATCTACCAAGAGCCGCAATGGGAAGACAAAAACTTTTACCAGCAGTTCCCCTGCTTTGAATTCAACAATATTGCCTATGTTGCCGCAGGCGAAACCTATGCGGAAATAGGCGAAAAGCTTGGCACGGCAACAGCAAATAACGTTGATATTTATACCGACACAGATTATAACATAGAGTTGGAAATCTTTGAGGTGATTTCGGTTGACAGTGACTATGCCGTAGCGGTAAAAACCACCGATGGCTTTTATGGAATATACACAAACTGCGATTACGCAACAGCAACCTTTGGTGATATGGTTGAAGGTTTGAATCTTGAAGAAAATCTGCAATTTGGCAGCTGCGGTATTCAAACCGAAACCGATATGACGTTAAGCTACTCCAACATTTTAAATACGGACGATGAAGCTATATGGGAATTTTTATCGGATTGCTATGATGCTCAATCCGTTGGTGATTATACCGAGTTTTCAGGCGAAATATTTATGGATGAGTCTGACATACTTGATGATTACGTAAGCTTTGCAGTTGCTTCCGAGGTTCTTGCCTTTGAAAACCTATCTTTCAGAATAACAAAGGGCGGTTACATTACAACCAATATCATTTCCACCGGCAGAGCGTTCTATATTGGCGTTGATAAAGCAAATGAGTTGGCTCAAATGCTTGAAGAAAGCCCCGGCGCTGAAACTGTAGTGGGTGATAAAATACCGATGTTTGACGACGATGATGCCGATAACACCGAAACAAAACTCACTCTCCCCTACGCTCCCATTGATGACAGCCAAAGTGCAACATTAATCGCTGAATTTAAAGAGCAAATGGGAGAAGCTCCGCTCAACCTCACAACTGATCAAGCAAATTCAATTTTGCAGAAAATAAGCGGTCTTGTGCTTTGCAAGGTTGATGACGCTTCAGAAATTGAATTTCCAGACGGTAGTGGAATTATATTTGAAATTGTAGACGGCTACAGATACAACATCATCGGTGAGAATATACTTTGGTATAACGGTGATTATTATCTGATTGAAAATGATACAACAGCACTTATCAGCGAACTTACCTCTCTGCTTGGCGGGGCATCTTCTGAAAGCAACACTGGAAATGCAAGCACTGTAAGCACCCTTACAGTTGCTTCTTGGGATATCTGCAATACAGACGTAGACGAGGGAGGAATCCCCGACGACGCTCAAATCTACGAACTGCAGCTTGTAGACGCAGACGAAAGCGATGCACCCGACATCGCCAATACTACTATTCTGGTAATAGATGTGTGGTGCGAAGCTGATGCAAGCGATAAAACATCGTACAGCTTTCTTGGAAACGGCTTTGTCAAAATAAATGATGACTATTACCGCGATTTATCGGGTAATACAGCTATTATGGAGCAGAGTGTTGCTGACCATATTAATAATCACGAAGAAGACAAGTATTTTAAAATTGTAGAATTCCAAACAGTGTGATTCTGAAAACTCATGATAAAGTAGATACAAAACTGATGCAGACAACACAAACAGCAAAAATGCCCTCCCGAATGGGAGGGCATAAGTTTTATGCGCAATAAATTCAAATCATAGCAATAGCGAAATATTAAAGAGTAATATCAATATACTTGCCATCAAGTACATCACGCAGATATGCGCCGTACTGATTTTTCTTCATAACCTCGTAAGCTGCTTCAACATCTTCACGGCTAATCCAGCCTTCATGATATGCAATTTCTTCAAGGCAAGCAATTTTGCGGTGCTGATGCTGTTCAAGCGTTCTTACAAAATTGGTTGCATCAGCCAAAGATTCATGCGTACCTGTATCAAGCCAGGTAAAGCCCTGCCCAAGCAGAACAACGCCCAAATCACCTTGTTCAAGATAAATTCTGTTAAGATCAGTGATTTCAAGCTCACCTCTTGCTGAAGGCTTTAGGTTCTTTGCATACTCAACAACACGGTTATCGTAGAAATAAAGTCCGGTTACGCAGTAATTGCTCTTAGGATTTTCAGGTTTTTCTTCAATGCTGACAGCCTTGCCGTTTTCATCAAACTCAACAATGCCAAAGCGCTCGGGATCGTCAACATAATATCCGAAAACAGTTGCGCCGCTTTCCTTGGCAGCAGCAGCTTTAAGACGCTTTTTAAGACCATGACCACAGAAAATATTATCGCCCAAAATCATAGCAACGCTGTCATTGCCGATAAAATCCGCACCGATAATAAACGCCTGCGCAAGTCCATCGGGGCTGGGCTGTACTGCGTATGAAAGATTGATGCCGAACTGGTGGCCATCGCCTAAAAGCTCTTCAAAGCGAGGTGTATCGGCAGGGGTGGATATAATCAAAATATCACGTATTCCCGACTGCATGAGTACGGAAAGCGGATAGTAAATCATAGGCTTATCATAAATGGGTAAAAGTTGTTTTGATGTTACTTTTGTTAGCGGATAAAGTCTTGTGCCTGAACCGCCTGCAAGGATAATTCCCTTCATAGTTTTTAAACCTCCAAAAACCATTTTTTATAGTATAATGCATTTTTTTATTATTGTCAAGAAAATAAAGGTAAATCCCTGCGTTGTGCCAGGGATTTACCTTTTGCGGTTTATTCAGCCCTCCCGAATGGGAGAGGTGCGTGCCTTAGAAAATATTATCACTGTAAACCAAAACATAGTAACCTTCGCTGATTTGATAATAAGTCTGCGAAAGGCCAAGTTCTGAATTTGCCAAAGCGTGATTGCTTGAAATATTACCGTTTATAGCATCAGGGAAAACCATGTTAAATTCAGCGGGTGAAAGTAATACAAAATAGTTTTCCACGCCGTCCTGATCTTCGTACCAGTCCATCTGTGTTTGATAAGTGTTGATGTGGTAA
>JAZQJI010000041.1:0-99746 GCA_045541475.1 Oscillospiraceae bacterium | reverse complement strand
CTGTAGCTGCTGCTCCTGCTGCTGGCGGCGCTGCTGCTGCAGAAGAAAAGACAGAATTTGACGTTGTTCTTGCTTCATTCGGTGATGCAAAGATGGCTGTTATCAAGGCTGTTGCAGACAGCAAGACAGACGATGCAGCATAATTTTAACTGTGACATTTATTCATGTCGAAAACTATATTTTAATTTAAAGGAGATTATTTATCATGGCTTCAGAAAAGACATTAAAGTTTATTGAAGATATCAAGGCTCTTTCAGTAATGGAACTTGCTGAACGCGTAGAGGCTATTCAGGAAGAATTTGGCGTAACAGCTGCTGTAGCTGCTGCTCCTGCTGCTGGCGGCGCTGCTGCTGCAGAAGAAAAGACAGAATTTGACGTTGTTCTTGCTTCCTTCGGTGAGAAGAAAATGGACGTTATCAAGGTTGCTAAGAACGAACTCGGTCTTGGTCTTAAGGAAGCTAAGGAACTCGTTGAGTCCGCTCCTAAGACTATCAAGGAAGGCATTTCCAAGGCTGACGCTGAAGAACTCAAGAAGAAGTTCGAAGAAGCTGGCGCTACAATCGAGCTCAAGTAAGTTTAACCTTACATTGCAAAAAAAGCATACAGTCAATTTTGACTGTATGCTTTTTTATTTTTCTATACCAAAGCAAAATATACAATTTATTAACAACATAGGATATAATATATGGTAAAATATATGCAAGTGTAATTATTGTACGAAAAAAGCAAAAGAGTACGGATTAATAATCCTTACACCACAACTATTTCAAAGGAGGAAAAGAAAATGAAAATCTTAAAAAAAGCAAGTGCTTTACTTGCAACACTGGCAATTGCAACAGCGTCTGTCCCCGCGTTCGAACTCACAGCATCGGCAGCTACTTACAATAACATGACCTACACGGTTACAGACGGGGAAATTACAATTACCGACTGTGCAACAACAGTTACAAGTGTAAACATTCCCGCAACAATCAACGGATACCCCGTTGTAGCTATCGGCGATTATGCATTTGATAAATGCGAAAAACTTAAAACCGTTACAATTGCAAGCGGTGTCGAATCTATTGGTGCATACGCTTTCAGATCCACATTGGCTCTCACAAGCATAACAATTCCCAAAACTGTTACATCAATTGCACCCACTGCTCTTTACAACAGCGGATATATCGGTGATACAACCGATGAATTTATTGTTTTGGGAGATGGCATTCTTTACGCATATAAGGGTGTTAACCATGATGTTGTTATTCCATCAAATGTAAAACACATCAACGAATCTTCAATGGCAGAACTTGTTGCTATCACTTCAGTTGTTATTCCGGAAACTGTACAGTCAATCGGTGCAAGTGCTTTTGCAGGCTGTATTTCTCTTGAAGAAGTTACCATTAACGCTGTAAATACAACTTATATCGGCAAAAATGTGTTTGATACTTGTACTGCGCTTAAAACCGTTCACGTAGCAGATGGCTTTACATCATTTGCCGACAATATGTTCTACGAATGTGGCAAATTGGAATATGTTGATTTTCCTTCAACTCTTGAAAACATCGGTGATTATGCTTTCTACAGCTGCGATCTTAAATCGGCAATTCTTCCCGAAGGTCTTATAAGCATCGGTGAAGGTGCATTCTACGGCAACTCCAATTTAAGCACGGTAACATTGCCTTCCACCTTAACAACAATGGAAAGATGGGCGTTCAGACAGTGCGAATATCTTTCATCTATCACAATTCCTGAAGGAATTACTGAACTCGGCGACAAAACTTTCTACCAATGCCACAAACTTGAAGAAATTAATCTTCCCAACACGCTCGTATCAATAGGCAGAGATTGCTTTACTGACTGCGTGTATCTTGAAGAAATTACAATTCCCGCAAGCGTTAAAAGCATCGCAAATTACGCATTCTACCACAACACAGCACTTAAGGTTATCAACCTCAACGAAGGTTTGGAAACAATTGCAAACCACGCTTTCGCAAAGTGCTATACTCTTGAAAGCGTAAACATTCCCGAATCTGTTACTTCAATCGGCACTTACGCTTTCCTTAGCGCAGATGATCTTGTACTTGAAGTAATTGAAGGCAGCTATGGTCAGGAATGGGCAGAAACAAATTCTGTTGAATATAAACTAACTGCAACAACTCCCGAATATACTCCCGGTGATGTAAACGGAGATGGAAGAATTAACGCTATGGACGCAACTTTGGTTGCTCGTCACGCTGTTGGCGCATCTACTCTCAGCGGTTCTGCACTGCTCGCTGCAGACTATACAGGCGACGGAAAAGTAAACGCTATGGATGCATCTGCTATTGCAAGATTTTCTGTAATTTCCGCTGCTTAATCAAAATAATCAACAACAACAAAACCGTTGCCATTGATATATCTTTGGCAACGGTTTTTTATAATAAGAGTATAAACACCTTGATTTTTTTGCAAATATGCGGTACAATATAATGGATAGCATGTCATTTTGAAAGGCTGAATTTATGAATACATTTGATATATTAAAAAAGCTTACCGATATCGGTGCGGTAAGCGGTGAAGAAAATGCAATGTACGCCACGCTTGATGATATCTTTGAAGGTTTTGATATTCAAAAACAGCTTGGCGGATATTGCGTATCAATAGGAAACAAAAATGCCAAAACGCATATCCTGCTTGATGCACATATCGACCGCATAGGATTTAAGGTTACATCAATTACTGATGACGGCTTTTTAACCGTTGATAAATGCGGGGGTATTGACAAGCGCATACTCCCATCTCAAAAGGTTAAGGTGCACGGCAAAAAGGAAGTATTGGGCGTATTCTGTTCCACTCCGCCACACCTTTCCGCTAACGGCGATACAATCCCCGAAATAAGCGATATGTTTATAGATATAGGCATGAGCAAGGAAAATGCCGAAAAATATATATCTCTCGGAGACAGCGTTTCGTTTGATTCAAATTTAAGAAGAATGCACGGTTCAATTGTTTCGGGTGCTGCACTTGATAACCGTGCAGGCTGTTGCGCTGTAATTTTAGCTGCAATGGCATTAAAAAACAGCAATGTTAACGCAAAAATCACCATTGCATTTTCAAATCAGGAAGAAATCGGAGAAAGGGGCGCAAAAATGCTCGGTTTTTCACAATCGCCCGATTATGCAGTTTGCGTTGATGTAAGCTTTGCGCACGCCCTTGGCGAAAATCGAGATAAATGCGGAATTATGAGCGAGGGTGCGATGATTGGTTATTCTCCCGTTCTTGATAAAGAAATGTACAGTCTTTGCGTTGAAACGGCTAAATCAGCAAACATTTCATATCAGCATGAAATCATGTCCGGCAACACATCGACCAATGCCGATACCTACGGTATTGCTAACAGCGGCGTAAAATGTGCCTTGATTTCCATTCCCATTCGCTGTATGCACACGGCAGTTGAAAGCTGCGATCTGAAAGATATAGAAACAACCGCCGCACTGCTTTGCGAGTTTGTAAAGAATATTGCAAACAAAGACGCTGCAAATGGTTGAGCGAGGTGATTTGCGATGATAGAACTTGTAAAAAATCTCTGTGCTATTGATGGCACATCAGGCAATGAAGATGCTGTTAGAAGCTATATATCTGAAAAGCTTGACGCTTTGGGTGTTGAATATAAAATTGATAATTTAGGAAATATTCTGGGCAAAAAGTCAGGCAAATATGAAACTGATAAAACCATAATGCTTGCCGCACACATGGACGAAGTTGGTTTGATGATAACAAGCATTTGCGATGACGGTTCGCTTAAATTCGGCACGGTAGGCGGCATCAACTCAGAAGCCTTGATCGGTAAAACAATCCGCATTAACGGCATTTGCGGTGTTATTGGCTCAAAAGCGGTACACAATATGACTGCCGCTGAAAAAACCGCACCTATTAATGTTGATAATTTGTATATTGATATTGGAGCAAAATCAAAAGAAAGTGCAAATCAGCTTGTCAATCTCGGTGATTGTGCTTACTTTGACAGCGATATTGCAGATTTTGGCGATAATCTGCTCATCGGCAAGGCTATCGATGACAGAGCAGGCTGTGCTATTATCTTAAAGCTTATTGAAAAATCAAACTTTTCCTTCAGCTTTGCTTTTACCGTACAGGAGGAAGTCGGAACAAGGGGCGCAGGCGTTGCGGCTTATACAATAAACCCTGATATTGCAATTGTTTTAGAAGCAACTACGGCGGCGGATATTCCTTCGGCATCGGGCACAAACAGGGTTTGCGAGGTAAACAAAGGCGCAGTAATTTCGTTTATGGATAGGTCAACTATTTACGATAAAGGTTTGTATAACACAGCGCTTGAAATTTCAAAACAGCAGGGCATAAAATGCCAGGTAAAATCACGCATTGCGGGCGGCAACGACAGCGGTGCCATACACAAATCCGCAGGCGGCGTAAGGTGCCTGGCGATATCCGTACCGTGCAGATATCTTCACAGCGGTGTTTGCGTGTCATCAGCCGATGATATCAACTCATCTTATGAGCTTTGCAGTGCCATGCTGAAAGCATTATCCGAATAGAGAAAGGCGGATTATATGATACGGCAGCTACACTCCGGCGATTGCATATCGGCATTCGGAATGAGAAATTCATACTGGGGCAAGCGAATTTACACTTACTACTGCGCATACGGAACAGAATATGATTTTTGCAAATTCTACGGCTGTTCATCAGATGATTTTTTTGCAGTAATCATGCTTTTCAATTCCACCATGACAATATGGTCGCAAAACGAACCCTGCAAGGAGCTTTGCGAGGAATTAAGCTCGTTTGTGTTAATGTACGCCCCTGAACAAATTGAAGCACCTTTAAACATTGCGGCTAATTTACGCATTGGCTGTATGTACACAACCAAGCACCGCACAATGTTTAAAATGGTGCCTAACCGTCAGTTTATACCAAGTGATATAACCGTTAACAAAAAACCTAATCTTGATAAAGTTTACGATATTTTATCTGAAAGCTTTGAGGATACAATGGATTATGGATTATGGCTTACGGATACATCTCACAGGCGCAGGCGCAACCTTACAAAGCTGTTTTTATATGCCGATAGTTCAACCGCAACAATTTTGTTTGATGACGATAACTATGCTTTTGTCGGCCACATTGCCACACGCAAAGCACAGCGTGGCAAAGGCAGTGCACGCAAACTTTTGTATTACATTGCGGCACAGCTTGAAAGCGAGAATAAATCAGGCTATCTATATGCTTATGATCACCGTGCACAGTTCTATCAAGAAATAGGTTTTGAAAATGTGGGCGATGATTACATAATAATTAAAACCGATACCGAAAACCGTTCCAACAACGATTTTGAAGATTTCAGAGAATATTAAGGAGGATACATAAATGTTAAAGAAAAGGATTTTATCATTAATACTCACTCTTGCGATGACAATGGGCGTTTTCTGCTCATGCTCAAACGATAGCGAAAGCACAGCGGATAGTTCAAATGCACAAAGCACTTCACAATCACAAAGCACAACGGAAGATGGTTCAAGCTCTTCAACCATAGGCGCACCTGCTGAATTTGTTGAAGCGCCCGAAGGCACACCCGTTGCGGAGCATGGTCAGCTTTCAGTAAACATCAATCAGCTTGTTGACGAAAACGGCGAGCCATACCAGTTGCGCGGAATGTCCACCCATGGTATTACATGGTATCCCGATTATGTTTGCGAAGAAAGCTTTACAGAATTGCGTGACGTTTGGAAGGTTAACTGCATAAGAATTGCAATGTATGTTGATGAAAACAACAATTCCATGTGCTACATGAACAAGCCTGAATACAGCAGGGAGCTTATGATTAAGGGTATAAACCTCTGCCTTGAATTAGGTCTTTACGTAATTGTTGACTGGCACGTTTTAAACCCCGGCGATCCCACAGCATACACCGAGGAAGCAAAGCTTTTCTTTGAAGATATTGCAACAATGTACAGCGAATATCCCAATATTATTTATGAGCTTTGCAACGAACCCAACGGAAGCAACGTAACTTGGAACGATAAAATTTACCCTTACTGCAATGATGTTTTAAGCGTTTTGCGTCCGCTTGATGATGACGCTGTTGTTATTGCAGGCACGGGTAACTGGAGCCAGGATATAAACCTTGTGCAGTCCAATATGCTTGATGACCCCAACGTTATGTACGCTTTGCATTTTTATTCTGCAACACATGGTCAGTGGCTTATGCAAAGAGTTGACAGTTGCTATAACAACGGTATCCCCGTATTTGTTTCAGAATTTGGTTGCTGTGCCGCAAGCGGCGATGAGGTTTATGATCTTGAAGCCTGCGATGAATGGCTTGATTTGCTTGATATGTACAACATCAGCTACATGAACTGGGCGCTTGCCAACAAAGATGAGCTTTGCTGTGCAATTGCAAGCGATTGCGATGCTTTAAGCGGCTGGACTGATGATCAGCTTACCGAAGGCGGTCTTTACATCAAAAACAGACTTATTGCGCGTGCGGAAAGTCTTGGCGAATAAGAATAGTAATCACATAAAAGCAAACGCTGAAATCCTTTAATTTGCAGGATTTCAGCGTTATTTTTATAATATATGATTTAATCAAGGATTTTTTTGATAATATCGTTTGCTTTTCGATAAATGACATCGGCAGAGTCAGAAAGATAGTATTCACCATTTTCGTAAAGAATTTTGCCGTTTACCATAGTTAGCTTAACATTGTGCTTGCCTGCACTGTAAACAAGATTTTTTGCAATGTTGTTAAGCGGCTGCATATTGGGCATATTTAAATCTATCATGATCAAATCGGCCTTTTTGCCAACAGCAAGGCTATCGCAATCTGTCAAGCCCATTGCATTTGCTGAGCCAACCGTTGCCATTTTCAAAACAGTTTCGGCAGACATTGCGGCAGCATCGCTCTTTTTGAGCTTTTGCAAAACGCTTGCAAGATACATTTCTCTGAACATATCAAGTGAATTATTACTTGCCGCGCCATCAGTACCAAGCGCAAGATTTAACCCTAATGCATCATAATGGACAAGCGGAGCAATACCGCTTGCAAGCTTTGCATTAGACGCAGGACAGCTTACCACATAAAGATTACGCTTTTTGAAAATCTCGACATCATCAGGATCAAGATAAACGCAATGGAAACCACCGCCGCCGTAATCATAAATATGCAGACTTTCGAAAAGCTGTGTGGGCGTCATGCGATATTTAACCTCGCATTTACCAACCTCATCAAGAGTTTCGCTGTTGTGTGTAAATACGGGGGCTTTAAGGTCGCACGCAAGCTCACCAATTGCCTTTAACAACTCGTATTCGCAGGTATATTCAGCATGAAAACCCAATGTGTACGAAACCAACGGGTTAAAATCCTTAAAGTGCGAAAATTCTCGACTTAAGCGTTCAACGCCTCGCACACCGCCGCCAACACCGCCGCAGATAACACTGCGGAAATTGCAGTCAACAGCCGCTTGAGCATTTGCATCAGGAAAGAAATACATATCCATTGCGGCGGTTATTCCGCTTGAAAGATACTCTAGAATAGCCGATTTAGTCAAATCATATACATAATCGGGTGTAAGTTTATCCTCATACGGAAAAACCTTTTCAAAAAGCCACTGCTGCAAAGGCACGTCATCAGCATAGGAACGCAAAAACGTCATTGCGGAATGTGCGTGTGCATTTTTAAATGATGGCATTATAAGATTACCATTAGCATTAATTTGCCTTTCAAACTCAACGGCGTCTTCACGCTCTGCGCCGATATAAGAAATCTTATCGCCATCAACCCATATTTCGCCTTCGATAATATCGCAATTATGGCTCATGCTCATAATTTTTGCGTTGTAAAATCTAATCATAAAAACCTCATATCAAGAAAAAAACTATTCGCAGTTTGCACCAAGATATTCACGCTGCTGCTCGGTAAGACTATCAATAGAAATACCAAGATAGCTAAGCTTTTTACGTGCAACATCATTATCAACCTCTTTGGGTACTTTGATAATCATGCTATTAAGCTTCTCTTTATTTTCAACAAGATACAAAGCAGAAAGTGCTTGAATTGCAAAGCTCATATCCATAATTTCAGCAGGGTGACCATCGCCTGCCGCCAAGTTTACAAGTCTGCCCTGAGCAATAACGTTAATGATATTGCCGTTTGCAAGCTTATATGCCGTAATGTTGTTTCTCGCTTCGTAGCTGTCAACTGCAATCTCACGCAGCTTTGCCACATCTACTTCAACATCAAAATGGCCTGCATTGCACAAAATTGCACCGTTTTTCATATTAACAAACGAATTTTCTGAAATAACGCCGCAGCAACCCGTTACAGTAACAAAGAAATCGCCCAATTTTGCGGCATCTTCCATTTTCATAACCTCAAAGCCGTCCATGTAAGCTTCAATTGCTTTAATGGGGTCAACCTCGGTAACGATAACCTTTGCGCCCAAGCCCTTTGCGCGCATTGCAACGCCCTTGCCGCACCAGCCGTAGCCTGCAACAACAACGTTTTTGCCTGCAACAATAAGGTTTGTTGTACGGTTTATGCCATCCCATACGGATTGTCCCGTGCCATAGCGGTTATCAAATAAATGCTTGCAATCGGCATCGTTAACAAGCACCATGGGGAATTTAAGTTCACCCTTGGCATCCATTGCTTTAAGACGCAGAATACCCGTTGTGGTTTCCTCGCATCCGCCGATTACATTGGGTATCAAATGCGGATATTTATTGTGAATTAAATTCACCAAGTCACCGCCGTCATCAATAATAATATTCGGCTCAGCCTCAATAACCTTTGCAATGTGGCGGTTATATTCTTCATCAGTTGCATCGTGCCAGGCAAAAACGTTCATTCCGCTTTTAACAAGCGCTGCGGCGATATCATCCTGCGTAGAAAGAGGATTGCTGCCCGTAACGAACATTTCTGCGCCACCGCTTTGCAAAACTCTGCATAAGTAAGCAGTTTTAGCCTCCAAATGAATAGAAAGCGCAACCTTGATGTTTTTAAACGGTTTTGTTTTCAAAAATTCCTGCTCAATACCGTTAAGCAAAGGCATATTCGCCTTAACCCACGCAATTTTGCGCTCGCCGCTTTCAAACAAATTAATATCTCTGATTTCGCTGTTCATAATCAATAATCCCTTTCAATTAATGTATTTATCTGCGCTTTTTGCGCTTGTATATGCTGTAATTTCCTCGGTATGCGATATATCTTGCCGTCTTTTTTAAACAACGCACCCGTTTGCTTGAAATAAAACTGCGTATTTGTATTCTCACACTGTTTTTTCAGGTCAAGTATCCAGTCATACTCGCAAAGGCGTGCTTTTTCGCCCGATTCGCCGCCGGCAACAAGCAAATCAACGTTGCCCAAGTATTCTTCAAGATTGATTTTTTCAAGCAACGGTTCGCAGGCAATAGCCTTGAACTTAACGGGCAGTTTTTCAAAAATCGGCAGCCTAAAATCAGCTCTGTCCTGATTTTCGCAGGTGCAGGTAATGCCTACATTATCCCAGCCATCGCCCCAATCATCAGGCAACGCTTCGTAAAACCTGTGTATCCGCTTAGTGATTATCATAAACTGCAAATCGCATCGTTTTCTTATAATATCCCAGATATCCTTGCGCCATATATCAGCTTTTTCATGGAAAAAGTCGGAAGTCATGCAGACATATACTACTTCTCTCGTCATCAGCTTGTAAAGCCCATCAGAGTTTTTTCGCAAGGGCATATCAAAGTCTTTATTTTTGGTGATTTCCGAACTATCCTTGCCGTATTTTGAATCGCGTCGATAAACATAGCAATTACGGCATCCTTCACTGATTTTATCACAGCCGTGCCACGGATTCCATATAGGCATATTATTTCCTCTTTTTGCGCTTTTGAACAGAAAAGCCAAAGTTCCCAACGTTTCTTCCCAAAGCGTTATAATCGCCGTGAGCGTACGCTAAAAGTCCGCATTGTTCAAGCTTTAGCTTGCCGCTTTGCCCGATATATTTTTCGTCAGCACTCATCGAAACAATCTGCGCCAAAAACATATCATGTGAGCCGAGTTTTTCTTTTTTAACCACCTTACACTCAAGGCACAGCGGTGACTGCGCAATAAGCGGAGCGTTGACAACGTCGGCGTCTATCAAATCAAATCCGCAGATTTGAGCCTTGTTAACATCACGCCCCGATTTTACACCGCAAAAGTCAACCTGCTTCGCCATAGCGGTGGTTGTCAGATTAATAACAAACTCTCCGCTTTTGTCGATAATATCGTAAGAATATCTTTCGGGCCGCACCGAAATATATGTCATGGGCGGTTTTGTACACACAATACCCGTCCACGCAATGGTAAGCATATTAACCTTTTCGCCGTCCTTGCAGGTAACAATAACCGCAGGCACGGGCGCAAGCAATGTTCCGGGTGATAGTTTTTTCCTCATAATTTCCTCTTAAAGCAAAATTTTGTTAGTTTGATTATACCACAAAAAGCTTTTGTTGTAAACAGCAAAAAAAGCTTTATTGCAAACGCAACAAAGCTTTTTTGATTCATTATCTAATTGTCTTACCTCTGGTTTTTGCCGCCTTGCCGGATTGTTTCTTCGTCGCCTTATCCTTGACAATGGGGGCTTCCTTGCCGCCCATATCACTGAATACTGTTTCTTCATTATCCTTCGGCTTGAGATAGTCAAACTCAGGACTTTCCTCGCCCTTTGCTTCATAGTAAGGGTCAATAACATATTTTCTTATTATCGGGTAGCAGTTAAAGCAAACTACAAGCCCGATAATTGTAAACGGAACAAATATAAGTATGGGTGCAAGCAGTGAAAATGCATACAGTAACAAACCAAATGCAGCAGCAATTACACCGACTATTGCAAGTGTTATGATATTTGTTTTCAGTTCAAGAAAAGTGAGAAACAGCGAATTTTTTAAGATATTCTTAAACGAAATATCAGTTGTTACAATCATCAAAAAGCTGTAAAAATTCATCATCAGCAGAACTACGCCTATAGCAAGAACTATTGAAAGCGGAACGTATATAAACATATTATCGAGCTGTTTTGAAAGCAACGGATAAACGTAACAACCGCTACCAACGCTAATGATGGCAAACAGGTCTATCAAACCCATTAAAAATGCGTTTTTGAAATTTCGCTTGAATGAACTCCAAAAATCGCTGAACAAAAAAGCGTGTCTTTCCTGAGAATAATTACGCAGCACCTTTGTTGCACCCGCCATGGCAGGCCCGATGGTAACTATTGGCAGACAGAACAGAACAAAAATTGCATTAAGACTTAAAAGCTTCCAGAATTTACGCAGAAAAATTTCAAAAAACACAACAATGCGCTTCTTCTTAGGCCCGTCCTTAGCAACGCCGGCACCTGCTTTTTCGTAATCGTACATTCCTAAAAATCCCATTTTACTTCCCTCAAAGTCAATTATAAAATACCTTTAATCGAATAAATCAAAACGCTTTGCACTATTCCTATTACAGCAAGAGCAAGCAAAGCGCAAAAAAACCTTGTTGTATATTTTTTTAATCCGCAAGTGCTTTGGCTTGAATTGTTTAAAAGATATGCGCCCATTTTTGAAGACATAACAAGCGATTGATACGCACCAAAAATAATTATTAAAGCCGTAAGCACCGCTATGGGCACAACCAAAAACAAAACTATTAATGCGCCGCGCAAAGCAAACACTGTGTAATAATAACCTATTGCAAAGCCTACACTAAGCCCTCTGTAAAATACAAGTAAAAGTTCCAACGGGTGCATTAAAGCCGAAAATCCGCTTATGTACAACAAAAACAATGAAATAATTGGATAAAAAATCACGGCACAAAACGAATTAATAATCTCAACCGAGCCACAAATAATCAAATTTTGATGCAAAAGCGATAATTCTTTTACATCACAATCAGAAAAACACTTCAATAAAAGCGCACCTGTGCCAATTCCACAGCTAAATAATATCAAAAGCCAAACATACAAAGCGCCGCTGTGATTATCTTTTGCAGTGCTTGTCCCAAAATTTTGCATATATCAATACCTCATTTCAAAGCTATATATATCTATATGCAAATTTTCAGGATTTTAGTATATATTTAATCAGCGCTTAATTCATACGCACGTTGTGTGCACGCCTTGCAGCACTCAACAACTGCATTTTCAAAGCCGTTTTCATAAAGTTTGGAAAGTCCAGCCAATGTAGTGCCGCCCGGTGATGAAACCATTTTAATAAGCTCATCTATACTGCTGCCGCTATCGGTAATCATCTTTGCAGAGCCGATAAGTGACTGAGCGAAAAGGTTTAAAGCTGCTTTGCTGTTGATATTCACGCTTGATGCATAATCTGCAAAAGCTTTAGCAAAAAGATAAATAAACGCAGGCGAACTGCCGTTTATGGCGATGATTTCTTTCATCTTGCTTTCATCGATTTCACAAGCTACACCGCAACTTTCAAAAATCGACATAATCAGCGAAAACTCCTCATCTGAAACGCCTTCACATTTTGCCAAAGCCGATGCGCCTGCGCCGAGCATAAGCGGAGTGTTTGGCATAACAAGAATAACCTTAGCATTTTCATTTGTGCGTTTTTTGATATATTCTCCCGAAATGCCTGCGCATATCGAAACAATAACCTTTTGGCTTGAAATTTTTACACTTTTAAGCAAATCATCAAGATTTTGCGGTTTTACACACAAAAAAACATAATCACTGTTATCAATAACGCTTTGTGCATTTTCGCACCACACAGCGTCTGTATTATCAATTTTTTGCTTTTGAGCGGCATTTGCATCAAACACAAACACCTTTATTTTATCATCACCAACAAGATTTGCCTTGAGCATACCGCTAAAAATACCGTATGCCATATTGCCCATGCCTAAAAATCCGATAGATGCACTCATAAAATGTCCCTTTCAATATAAAAAAGGCGCAAAAACGCTGCTTAAAAAGTAAAGCATATTAATGCGCCTTTAATATTCAGTTTTTTAATCAGAATGAAAGTGTGTTTGCAATGTTGTAAAGCTCTTCATCATAACCCTTTTTCATAGCAAGAGCTTCTTGAATATCATAATCAACAATCTTGTTATCCTTCATTGCAACAACTCTGTTACCGATACCCTGAGAGAGCAATTCAACAGCATGTACACCCATTTTTGTAGCAACAACTCTATCTGTTACAGTGGGAGAACCGCCGCGCTGTACATGACCGAAAATAGTTGCACGTGTATCAATACCGGTCTTTTCCTGAATTGTTTTTGCGATAGCAATTGAATCTTCGCAGCCTTCAGAAACAACAACAACGAAGTGTGTTTTGCCCTGAGCCTTAGCTTTAAGCATTTTTTCGCAAACATCATCAAGAGAATAAGGCACTTCGGGAATAAGTGTGTAGATAGCACCACTTGCAACGCCCGCATTTACTGCAATAAAGCCTGCATTTCTACCCATAACCTCAACAACGCTGCAACGGTCGTGAGATTCGCTTGTATCTCTCAATTTGTCAATCATTTCAACAGCAGTGTTATTTGCTGTATCATAACCGATAGTATAATCTGTGCAAGCTACGTCGTTATCGATAGTTCCGGGGATACCAACGCAGGGAATACCTTCTGCGGAAAGGTCGCCCGCACCCCTGAAGGAGCCGTCGCCGCCGATTACAACAATACCATCAAGTCCTGCTTCAATGCATTTATCCTTTGCCTTGAGCACACCTTCACGATATCTGAATTCTGCACATCTTGCAGTATAAAGAACGGTGCCACCAAGCTGAATGATGTCGGAAACATCTCTTTCGCAAAGCTCAGTAATATCACCGTTAATAAGACCGTTATAGCCTCTCTTAATGCCGTAGACTTTAAGTCCCTTGGCAATTGCTGATCTTACAACCGCACGAACGGCCGCATTCATACCCGGCGCATCTCCGCCGCTTGTAAGTACACCAATAGATTTAACCATAAATCCACCCATCACTTTCAAGAAATATTTTTACAAAGTCTATTGTACCCCAAAACGACACAATAGTCAAGCGTATTTTTTGCTTTTAAGCAATTTTTTACAAAAATAATTTAATTATGAAACCGTTTTCAAAAATGCTGCCGCAAACGATTATTATTTTTTGGATTTTATAACCTTAAGCTGAGAAAATTCTTCTCGCTCTCTTTCCTCCAAGGTATCGGATATCTGAGTTACAATATCCTGATATTTTGGTATTTGAACATTTTTAAGAGAGTTTGCGGTACGCTGAACGCGCTTTATAGCGTTGGCAAGACGGAAAATCGCCGTTTCTGTTTCCGCCAGAAGAACGCAAAGCTTTTTTGCTTTGGCAAATTCAATGTAGGCAATATCAAGCTGGCTGTTTGTGTTGTACATACCATAACTGATATTAAGCTCTTTCGGGGCAAGTTTAAGCATGGGTATATCAACACCCATTACATTGCGGTATGATATTTCAAGTCCGTCATCAATATCAACGCTATGCGCAAGATTTTCTATAACGCCAAGCGTTATATTTGCATTTTCAAGCGCTTCATGCGCACGCAAAAAAGTTTGCTCAACCGTGCCGTTTAATGCCTTTGCATTATCTATAAGCTGCAAAATTTCACGAATAAGGACATTTCGCTTACGGTCTAAAAGGTCAAAACCCATCTGACAAAGTGCAAGGGTTTTCTTTGCTTTCATCAGATTGCCTTTGGTTGCAAACGAATCGTTATTCATAAAATTTCACCTGCCTTTTTACAATTTAAAATCACACAAATTGTGATGCCTTTGCAGCATCATATTTTTCGTTCAAGGTTGCATCATCAACTCTGTCAAGCTCGGACTTTGGCAGCAGCGAAAGCAGTGCCCAACCCAAATCAAGCGTTTCATCAATGGTACGGTTTTCGTTTTCGCCTTGATTTACAAAGTATTTATCAAACATTCTGCCAAAATGCAGATACTGCTTATCCGTTTCAGAAAGTTCATCTTCACCGATAACAGAAGCCAACGCCAACGCATCCTGAACCTTTGCGTAAGCCGCAAACAACTGGTTTGAACAAGCACTGTGGTCTTTTCTTGTATATCCTTCACCAATGCCGTCCTTCATCAAACGAGAAAGCGAAGGCAAAATTGAAACAGGCGGATACACACCCGCATTTGAAAGTGCCCTATCAAGAACTATCTGTCCCTCGGTGATATAGCCCGTAAGGTCGGGTACTGGGTGAGTAATATCATCATTGGGCATTGCAAGAATGGGAAGCTGAGTTACGCTGCCCGAAGCCCCCTCGATAACACCTGCTCTTTCGTAAAGCGAGGCAAGGTCTGAGTAGAGATAGCCCGGATAACCCTTTCTTCCCGGTATCTCCCCCTTTGAAGATGAAATCTCACGCAGTGCTTCAGCGTAAGAAGTCATATCAGTCATAACAACAAGAACGTGCATATTCTTTTCAAAAGCAAGATATTCAGCCGCTGTCAAAGCACATCTCGGTGTAAGCACACGCTCGATAATCGGATCGTTTGCAAGATTTATAAACATACAAACGCGCATAATTGAGCCGTTTTCTTCAAAGCTGCGCTTAAAGTATTCGGCAACGTCATTTTTAACACCCATTGCAGCAAAAACCACACAAAAATCCTTGCCCTCACCCTCGGCAATTCTCGCCTGTCGAACAATCTGTACGGCAAGTTTGTTGTGTTCCAAACCGTTGCCCGAAAAAATCGGCAGTTTCTGTCCGCGGATAAGCGTCATAAGACAGTCGATTGTGGAAATACCGGTACGGATATAATTCCTTGGATACACTCTTGCTACGGGGTTTATCGGCAAACTATTAATATCAGCATATTTTTCAGGGAAAACCTCGCCTAGATTATCAATTGGTTTGCCTGCACCATTAAAGGTTCTGCCCAAAATCTCACTCGAAAGGGGCAAACAAAGCGGCTTGCCCTTAAACGATGTCTTGGTATTTTTTAGCGAAAGGCCCCATGTGCCCTCAAAAACCTGCAGAATTGCACGTTCGCCATCAATGGCAACAACACGACCTGTACGCTTTGAGCCGTCTTCAAGTTCCAGCACGGCAATTTCATCGTATCCAATCCCGCTTACACCATCAAGTGCCACAAGAGAGCCGTTAATATCATCAAGTCCAATTTTTAATCTTTTCATAAATATCTTTCTCTATAAAATCGTATTAATTAAAAAATGCGTCAATATCGCCAAACAGCTTATCAAACATTTCGGGCTTATCATTGGGAATATCATATTTCATCTTTACAAGGCGTTCTGTAAGTCCGCTTTGAGTGATTTCAGATAATGGCATACCGTTTGCAATCGCATTCTTCGATTTTTCATAAAGGCGCAGAATTGCCCTTGCCATTGCATACTGTTTTTCAAGCGGAACATAAGTATCATCTTTATGATAAGCATTCTGCTGCAAAAAGCCAACACGGACAATTCTTGCAATTTCGATAACAAGCTTCTGGTCATCGGGCAATACATCGGAACCGATAAGCTTTACAATTTCCATCAGCTTGGTTTCTTCCTGCAAGATTATTGCCAATTCTCTTCGTGCCTTTAAAAAGCCTTCACCCAAAAGATTTTTATAGTAATTTTCAAGGTCGTCAACATATTCGCTGTAGCTCATTGTCCAGTTAATTGCAGGATAATGTCTTGCATAAGCCAATGATTTATCCAACGCCCAAAAGCAACGTACAAAACGCTTTGTATTCTGTGTTACGGGTTCGGAAAAGTCAGAACCCTGAGGCGAAACAGCGCCAATAATTGTAACAGAGCCTTCATCGCCACCCAGAGTCTTAACATAACCTGCACGCTCGTAAAATCCCGAAAGGCGTGACGGCAAATATGCAGGGAAACCTTCCTCTGCGGGCATTTCTTCAAGTCTGCCCGAAATTTCACGCAGAGCTTCAGCCCAACGAGAAGTAGAATCCGCCATAATTGCAATATGATAGCCCATATCACGATAATACTCAGCCAAACAAACGCCCGTATAAACAGAAGCTTCACGTGCGGCAACAGGCATATTAGACGTATTTGCGATGAGCACTGTTCTGTCTGTAAGCGGTCTGTTGGTTTTCGGGTCGATAAGAGCCGAAAACTCTTCCAAAACCTGCGTCATTTCGTTTCCACGCTCTCCGCAGCCTATATATATGATGATATCGGCATCGCACCATTTTGCAAGCTGATGCTGCGTCATGGTTTTGCCCGTACCAAAACCGCCGGGAACAGCCGCAGTACCGCCCTTGGCAATCGGCACAAGCGTATCAATAACACGCTGACCGGTAACAAGCGGTTTTTCAAGCGGCAAACGCTTTGCAATTGGTCTTGCCTGCCTTATAGGCCATTTTTGAGCCAAAGTTACGTCAATAACCTCGCCGCTTTGCAATTCAAGTTTTAAAACAGTATCGTTTACTTTATATTTTCCGTTTTCGGCACGCCAAACAACCTTACCGCACAAATTGGGAGAAAGCATACATTTGTGTGTAATTACGGGAGTTTCCGGGCAGGTTGCATAAATCTGTCCGCCTTTTAACTCATCACCGATATTTGCCAAAACATCAACGTCAAACTCACGCTCGGTATCAACACCGCTAACAGCAATACCATCAGCAATAAAAGCACCGCATTGATTTTTTATAGGCATAAGCGGTCTTTGTATGCCATCATAAATATTTGAAATAATACCGGGCGCTAAGGTAACACACATTGCAGAGCCGCTTGAAACAACAGGCTCGCCTGCTTTCAGTCCCGAAACGGATTCATAAACCTGAATTACTGTTTCATCATTGCTGATTGATATAACTTCACCAATAAGCCTTTTGTGCCCAACATAAACCATTTCAAGCATTTGAAAATCGCTTGTGTTTTTCACCTTAATAACAGGTCCGTTTATAGAATATACAGTATTCACTCGTTACCTCCCGCAAGGATTTGCTTGCCGTAGCGGTTTAAAAAATCTTCACGGCAGTCTGAAAGACGGCTGTCAAACGATTTATCTATCATGATATTTTCATCTTCATAAACAAGCATTAAGCCGCCGATTTTTATATCATCGCTTGCGCGATAGTTATCGCCAAAGTGCGATGCGTATGCCATATCTTTTTTTGCAAGCAGAACGACAAAGCCTTCTTTTTCGTTTTTTACAAGATTTAAAAGATAATCACCATACTTTTCGGATTTTGAAAAATCAAGCAATTTCTGCGTTGCCTTTTCCATAATATCATCAATACAATCCTGACGCAATAAAAGATACTTTTTTAAATTATCACGCTGATTTTTTGCCGCCATACTTTTGCAGCGTTCAGCAATCTGCTTTTTCTGCACGGATATATTGTCTATCGCGCTCACCAACTCTTCACTGTCAGATTGCGCCCTTATATTTGCGCACTCATCCTGCGCTTTTTGCAGAATTTCATCGGTTTGTGCCTCAACCGCAATATTTACAAGCTCTTCAATTTTTTTCAAATTCTGAGCGCCGATAATTTCCATTACTACACCATCCCGATAAAATCATTTATTCGTTAATATTAATGCCGATAGCCTCTTTAACGCTTTTTGCAATTGCAGCTGTAACGCTTTTATTCACATGTCTGTCCGGAATTTCACAAATAAGAGGCTGTTTTCTGTTAAGCTTAAAATCGTTAATAATATCCTCACACATTTCAGCAACAACGGGTGTTACAAGCACAACCGCCGTATTTTCATCTGCGCCAAGCTCTTCAAGCTTTTCCACAACCTCGCAGCGTTCGCTTACAACAGTGCCTTCAATGCCTGCAAGGCGCATACCCATCATGCTATCAACATTATCGCTTATAAGAAAAAAACGCATTTTACAGCACCTTTACCTTGATTTGTTATATATCTTACAGTTTCTGCAAAATCATAAACGAAATCAAAAATCCGTAAAGTGCAACACCTTCACCCAACGCTACGAAAATAAGTGCCTTGGAGAAAACCTTAGGCTCTTCAGCAGTTGCACCGATAGCAGCCGATGCAGCGGAGCTTACCGCAATACCGCAACCGATAGAGCCGATACCTGTTGCAAGTGCAGCAGCAATGTAGCCCAAACCTTCAGCAGAAGCTGTATCAGATACAGATGTTGTTTCTTCAGCAGATTCATCAGCGGCCTGAGCAAAATTACCCAAAGGCAGCATAGCTGCAATGATAAGCACTGCAAAAAAGCTGCAAAGATTTGTGATGAGAGCAATTTTCTTTTTCTTAGGTGAATCATATCTTGAAATAACAAGAATAACGGGAGTGATGAGAAGGGCCACCAAAATCAAAGGCATTACAAAGATTTCCATAGAATAAAACTTCCTTTCAGATATATATATTAAAAATTAGTCAATATGTGTTGAAAAACCGACGCCGATAGGCTCAAAGGCAACACCGTCGCCTTTGTAAAATCTTGAGAAAAACTCATAAAACTGCAATCTCAAAACCTGAATACCGACTATCAGACCTTCAAGACAGGTAACAAAAATATTACCGATAATAATTATTATGATTGAAGCGCCGCCCGAAGCCATTTGCGAAAGAAGCATTACAACCGACATCATGCCTGCGTGCGAAAGAATAAATCCGCCCACACGCACAAACGAAAGTGTGTTTGTAGCGTAACCCAAGAAGAACTCAAATACTTCAAAAAAGTTTGAAGCGATAAAATCCCCTATCGGAGAAAGCTCAGGCTTTTTACCATGCATCAATTCGCCCAAAGGCTCTCTGAAAAACATCAATACAAGCGGCAGTACAATCAAAAGCAGGATAAACGGCATTGTAAACACATTTTTACCCATGCCGATTGTCATTACAATTCCATACAGCAAACTTGCAAAGAACACAAGTCCCACAATGCCGTTGTTGCCAAAAATAGATTCGGTAAAATCCTTGTGCTTGATATTCACAACAATATTGAGCAACATGGAAAGTACGATAATTGCTACACCCAAGGCGATTGCAGCAAACAGAATAGTCATTGTGCTTTCTGTAACATGAATAGGCTTATGCTCAAACCCAAGCATTTTGTAAAACGGATTGAGCGCTTCTTCAAAGCCAAATACCGAACCGAAAACAAGTCCGAAAAATGCGCTTGAAATACCTATGCGCATCAAAATCTGACTAAATGCATTTTTGGTGATTTTATACATTATCGCGCCCGCTATTGCAATAACCAACCCCTGGCCCAAATCACCGAACATTATTCCAAAAAGCAGTGTATAAATCACCGCAACAAAAAATGTGGGGTTAAATCCGTTGTATGATGGTAAACCGTACATTTCCACAAACATCGAAAACGGCTTTGAAAACTTACCGTTTTTAAGCTTTACGGGAATTTGCTCCTCGCGCACTGTATCCGGCGGATAAACAGAAACGGCAATTTTAGTTTCTTCCTCAAAAAGTGCTTCAAAGCTTTCTTTTTCAACCGCAGGAATAAAACCTTCGAGCTTGATTTCACCTTCATGCACAAGTGCATATTCACGCAGTGCAAAATTTTCGCTTGAAATTTTAAGTTTTACAAACAGCATACGCAAATTATCAACTGTTTTTTCCTTAAACTCAGCTACTTTCTGTTCAAGTATTTCGCTTTTGGTTTTTAGTCTTGCGATTTCATCTTCAAGCTCTTTCTTTTCCTCGGCAGGTGTACCTCTTAAAAATGCCGGTACATAAACTCTTTCAAAGAACAATGATTCAAAAATAGAATCAATCTCATCTTTTTCGCTCAAAGGCATCCAATAAGCACACCAATAATACTTTTCATCTCTGTCATAGTGAACGAAAACAAAAGGCTTATCAGAGTATTTTTTCAGCTTTTCAAGATTTGCGCACGGCAGTTTTCCCACACGTATAGTCAGATGCTCTAAACTGAAAACTTTTACAAGGTCAATTTCAAGCGATATCAAATGGTTTATCTGGGTTAATGCCTGCGTGCGTTTGCTCAATTCATCCTTAACCTGTGCAAGTTCAGCGCTTAGCTTATCAAAATCACGGCCTTTTTTCTCGAGCCACGATTCAATCTGCGGTATTTCTTCAAGTTCCAAAGATGAATAATCCACGTTTTCCAGCTCAACACCGAGTCTTTGAGCAAGCTGCGCACAATCCTTAAGCGGCTTTTTGTAAGGGTTGTCCTCCCTCAGCTTTTCATATCCGCCCTTTTCCTCCAAATGCAATGCATGGAAGCATCCGCTTTCGCAACATTTTTCAAGAATAAGCGAAAGCTTTTCGATTGGCGCTTTAAACCGCACAAGCTCTAATTTTTCTATTGACAAATAATCACCGCCAATTCTCAGTAAATAACATAATTAAGTGTTACATCGGGCGATTTTCCGTAACGGATAGCCTCAATGATTGTAACTATATTTTCAGCCTCAATATCAAAAAGATATTTAAGGCAATAAAGACAAAGCGAAACACCCTTTGCAGACATCAAACCGCGCTTTGCAGAAACCGCCCTAAGTCTGTTGATGTTCTCTTCAAAAAACCCCGATTTTATTGAACCAAGCTGTCTGCCGTAAACGCTTTTGGAAAAGTTTTCTACAAATTCCTCTCCGTTTTGAGATGACATAAGCTCATTTTTTTGCGTTGCTGTCATGCGGCCCTTAAACGGCAGCATGTGCTCTACAAGTTTTTCGTTATCAAGATTAAAAAAGGTTTTTAGCCTGTATGAATTGATAATATTAATCAAATCCACCTGCTGCTTAATTTGCATCAAAAGTTCGTCACGCTCGCTTCCGCTGATAGTGCGCTTAACAATATCGCCCAACTCGCTTAGGTAATATGTACGCAAAAGTACTTCACATCTCGGATAGTTGATTTTTCCGTTTGCGTCATAACCGGCGTTTTTAATTATATCGCAGTAGGGCGTGTGCTTTAACACTTCAAGAAGTTCATCATCAGTGGTTGCTTTTGATAATGCGTGAATGTCAAAAGTAGCATTTTCAAGAACATAGTTCGGCACGGAAGATATAAAGTGAGATACCGCACCGACGTTCATATACATAACATAGCGCATGAGCTCGGATATTTCAAGCTCACGCAGGTAAAAATCAAAAAAAGGTAAATTGGAAAGCTTTTGGAAATTACAAAGATTTAGATAACGCTCCAGCGAATTTGTGCGGATAATTGACTCCAAATATCCGCGATGAACCGAACGCAAATCAACACCGCTGAGTGCTTCACCGTAATATGTATTTGCGTAAAGATATTCTGCCACATCACTTACATTTCGGCAGTGCGCAAGTGCAATATAATCATCTTGCTTCAAACGCTTGCCATACAACGCTCTTGCCTTGGCAATAGTAGCGTTAAGTTTTGGCTGCTGCATTTATTCTCCTCCGATAATACTTTGAAAAATATCCTGAGCAATCCTTTCGGAATTTTCATCAAAGCTTTGTTTCATAGCCGCACAGCGTTTTTCGTTTTCACAGTTTTGAGCCTCAATAATAACATCATATTCAGCCTTTTTCTGCATTTCAATGTCATCCACGCTGTTTTGCGCCTTCTGCTTTATAGCTTCAATGCGCCCGATACTTTCACTTTCGGCAGTATTTATCATCTGCTGCGCCATTTTCTTTGCGTTTTCAACTTTAATTCTCGCACGCTCTTCTATATCAAGCATGCTCTTAACCAAGCTTTCCATATATATCCAAAATCTCCGTTAAAAATCAGTTTTTAATACTGTGCATGGGCGCAGGTATGCGTCCGCCCCTTGATATAAATTTTGCGCATGATTTATCGCACACGCTCATAACGGGACCGCTACCCAAAAGTCCGCCAAATTCAAGCGTTTGACCTTCCTTCATGCCGATTGCAGGAATAATTCTGACAGCAGTTGTTTTGTTGTTAACCATGCCGATTGCTGCTTCGTCTGCGATGATTGCAGAAATCGTTTCGGGAGAAATATCACCCGGAACCACTATCATATCAAGACCGACAGAACAAACAGCTGTCATTGCTTCAAGCTTTGTTATAGACAACGTGCCGTTGTTAACGGCATCAATCATGCCTGCATCTTCAGATACGGGGATAAATGCACCTGAAAGTCCGCCAACGTGAGAAGAAGCCATTACGCCGCCCTTTTTAACAGCATCATTAAGCATAGCCAAAGCAGCAGTTGTGCCGTGTGTTCCACAGGTTTCAAGTCCCATTTCTTCAAGGATATGCGCAACGCTATCGCCAACTGCGGGTGTGGGTGCAAGCGACAAATCCACAATGCCAAAAGGCACGCCAAGCATTTCGCTTGCCTTTGAGCCTACAAGCTGGCCCATTCTTGTAATTTTAAATGCTGTCTTTTTAATGATGTTTGCAAGCTCGCTCAAATCAGCATCAGGATATTTTTCAATAGCCGACCTTACAACACCGGGGCCGGAAACGCCAACGTTGATTTCGCAATCGGGCTCGCCGGGGCCATGAAAAGCTCCCGCCATAAAGGGATTATCCTCAGGCGCATTGCAGAACACAACAAGCTTTGCCGGACCGATGCACTGTCTGTCGGCTGTAACTTCAGCAGCTTGTTTGATAATTTTACCCATAAGTGCAACTGCATCCATATTAATGCCCGCCTTTGATGAGCCGACGTTAATTGATGAGCAAATATTTTTTGTAACGCTTAAAGCTTCGGGTATAGATTTGATAAGCTCTAAATCGCCTGCGGAAAAGCCTTTCTGCACAAGTGCAGAATATCCGCCAATGAAATTTACACCGCAGGTATCAGCTGCTTTTTGCAGCGTTAAAGCATATTTTACAGGATCAGCGCCCTTGGCTGCCGCGCATATCATAGCAATAGGCGTAACCGAAATACGCTTGTTGATAATCGGTATGCCGTATTCTTTTTCGATTTTTTCACCGCATTTTACAAGATTTTCAGCCTTTTTGGTAATCTTGTCATAAATCTTCGTGCAGGCAGTATCGGCATCGCCGCTGATGCAATCAAGCAGTGAAATACCCATGGTAATTGTTCTTATATCCAGACATTCGTTCTGAATCATTCTTATCGTTTCAAGAACATCATATACATTAAGCATAAAAAAGCTCCTTTAAATAACCGTTATATTCTGTGCATTGAGTTGAAGATATCTTCATGCATTGTATGAATGGATAAGCCCAATTCGTTACCCAACGCTGTCATTCTGTCAGAAAGTGCAGAAAAATCAGTTGACATTGAGGAAATATCAACAAGCATCATCATTGCAAAAACATCCTGCAAAACGCTTTGTGTAACATCGGTTACGTTTGCGTTGTATTCGGCACAAATTCCGCTTACCTTTGCAAGAATACCTACGGCGTCCTTTCCGATTACGGTAACTACTGCTCTCATATATTTAACCTCCAAGATAAATAATTTTAGACTTATTTGGCGCTTCGCACACCTAATCTATTATAATTTATCATATAAAATGCGATATGAAAAGAAAAAAATATGAATTTTTTGTAAACCACTATTATTTTTCCGAAATTTATGCTATAATCATTCAAAAGACTAAAAAGGGAAGTGTTTTTGTGCTGATTGATTTGCACACACATACAGCTTTTTCGCCGGATTCTGACGAAAAAATGGAAAATATGATTGCAAGGGCTATTGAACTTAACCTCGATGCCTACGCAATTACCGACCATTGCGAAGCGGACAGATTTTTTTCAAGAGAGAATTACAGCAGACCGCAATCGGACTATGAATTTGACATTTACGATTACAACAAAGTATACGAAGCCTCAGTTTCGGCTGTGACAAAAGCAAAAGAAAAATACGAGAATTTTAACCTTTTGTGTGGCATTGAATGGGGACAGGCTTTATACGACGAAAAAGCCACACAGATAATGCAAAACGACAAGCGTCTTGATTTTGTTATAGGCAGCTTGCACGAGCTTGAAAATATGCCTGATTTTGCATTTATCAACTACAAAGAATTTGACATTGACGATTTGCTTTACAAGTATTTTACCGAAATACACAGACTTTGCCAAAAACCTGTGTTTGATTCTCTCGGTCATCTTACATATACATTAAGATATATCGAAGGAAATCAGGGCATAAAGGTTGATATGTCAAAGTATGACGAAATTATAGCTCAGGCCTTTAAATCGCTTGGCTTAAACGGCAAGGCGATGGAAATCAACACATCGGGACTGCGTCAAAGTTACGGCAAAACCTTCCCCACGCTTGAATATGTCAAGCTTTTTAAGGAAATGGGCGGCGAGATTATTACAATCGGCTCAGATTCACATCAGGCGTGTGATATCGGCAAGGGAATAAAACAGGGCATGGAGCTTGCAAAGGCGGCAGGTTTTAAGTACTGTGCATATTTTAAACAACGCAAACCATATTTTTTGAAAATAGATTAATATGAAAGGAATTTTGTAAAATGGATAATCTTTTAAATCTTTTAAAACACAACGCCAGACTTTCAAACGAGCAGCTTGCCGCTATGCTGAATTTAACCGAAAGCGAAGTTGCAAGCAAAATTGAAGAATACGAAAACCGCGGACTTATTATGGGTTACAGCGCAATTTTGAACGATGAACTATGCGATACCGATGACGTAACCGCAGTTATTGAACTTAAAGTAACACCTGCCGCAGACAGCGGATTTGACGAGGTTGCACGAAAAATAATGTCATACGACGAGGTGCAAAGCGTTGTTTTGATGAGCGGTTCTTACGACCTTTCCGTAACGGTAACGGCATCAAGCCTTAAATCAGTTGCTGAATTTGTAGCGCAGTGTCTTGCAAAAATTGATGGTGTACTTTCAACGGCAACACATTTTGTACTTAAAACCTATAAAGACAAGGGTATTTCAATCAATACCGAATCCGACGACGAAAGGGGCTTAGTTTCTCCGTGAACTATGACAAATTACTTTCCTCAAAAGCAACGGCGCTAAAGCCTTCCGGTATAAGAAGGTTTTTTGATATTGCCGCTACAATGGAAGGCGTAATTAGCCTTGGCGTTGGCGAGCCCGATTTTGCAACCCCCTGGAGCGTGCGACAGGCTGCAATTACAACGCTTGAAAATAAGCGCACAAATTACACGTCAAATTCAGGCTTGCTAACCTTGCGTGAGGAAATATCAAAATATATTGAAAAAGTAACCACAAATAAATACTGCCCCGATAACGAAATTATTGTTACGGTAGGCGGCAGTGAGGCTATTGACTTGGCTATACGCAGTACGATTGAACCGGGCGATGAGGTTTTAATCGTAGAGCCCTGCTTTGTAAGCTATGCACCGATTGTTGAACTCACCGGTGGCAAGGTGGTTTCTATTGAAACAAAGGAAGAAGATAATTTCAAGCTGCGTCCTGAAGCTTTAAAAGAAAAAATCACTGAAAAGACAAAGCTTTTGATTCTTCCCTTCCCCAACAACCCCACGGGCGCTATCATGACAAAAGAAGACTTGGAGCCGATTGCAGAAATTATTAGAGGAACAAATATCGCAATTGTTTCCGATGAAATTTATGCAGAGCTTACCTACGGCACAAAGCATTGCTCAATTGCATCGCTTGAAGGCATGCGTGAGCATACAATCCTTATCAACGGATTTTCCAAAAGCTATGCAATGACGGGTTGGCGCTTAGGCTATGTATGCGCGCCTGAACCTATTGCAAAGCAGATGCTTAAAATCCATCAATACGCAATAATGTGCTCGCCCACAACAAGCCAATACGCTGCTGTTGAAGCGCTGCGCAGTTGTGATAACGAAGTTAAAAAAATGTGCGCAGAATACAATATGCGCCGTCAGCTTCTTGTAAATTCCTTTAGGAAAATGGGGCTTTCGTGCTTTGAGCCGCAGGGCGCATTCTACGTTTTCCCTTGTATCAAATCAACGGGATTAACAAGCGAAGAATTTTGCGAAAGGTTGCTTATGGAAAAGCACGTTGCGGTTGTTCCCGGTGATGCTTTTGGCGAATGCGGCGAAGGCTATGTCCGCGTTTCTTACGCATATTCAGTAAAGCACCTTACCGAAGCACTTTCCCGCATTGAAAGTTTTATAAAATCATTATGAGTACAATAACCTTAAAAGCACCCTGCAAAATCAATTTATCGCTTGATATTACAGCCAAACGTGCCGATGGATATCATGAGCTTGAATCGGTTTTTCAAACTCTCTCAATATTTGATGATATCACCGTAAAGGCAACGGAGCAAGGTATTATAATAACGTCAAACATTTCTGATATACCCGTTGACGAAAGCAACACATGTTTTAAAGCAGCTAAATTGTTTTTTGAAAAAACGCAGATAAACGCAGGCGCTGAAATCCACATAGAAAAGCGCATACCTTCTCAGGCAGGACTTGGCGGTGGCAGTGCTGATGCGGCATACGTTTTAAAAGCGCTTAACGCCCTGCACGGATTGCCCTTAACCGATAATGAGCTTTGTAATATCGGCGAAAAAGTAGGGGCAGACGTACCGTTTTTTATTTGCGGCGGTACTGTATATGTAAGCGGAATTGGTGAAATACTAAAACCGATATCCCCTATCGGCAACGTATATTTTGTGCTTGCCAAGGGCGAAAACGGTATTTCAACCGTGCAGGCTTACAGAAAATTTGATTTGATTGAAAAGCAAACCCATACCAATACAAAAACAATTGTTGAATATATCAATAGCAAAGATATTGAAAATGCCGCAAAGCTTTGCGTAAACTCGCTTGAAGATTGCGCCGATTTGCCCGATATATTCAAAATCAAGCAGATTTTTAATCAATGCGGCGCTATGCTTTCTCTTATGAGCGGTAGTGGCTCGGCTGTGTTTGGAATGTTTAACACACTTGAACAAGCCCAAAACGCACAAAAAATCTGCAAAAAACAATTTGCATTTGCCGAAATCTGCACGCCTTATTATGATAATACCGATAAGTAAAATCATATTTTAAGGAGCGCTGTACATGGCAAAATGTCTTAAAAAAAGCAAACTGCCAAAAGCATTTATCAATGATATTTCTGATATAGTAACCAACCCTTACGTCAGCTTGCTGCGCAATTATACGCACCACAAATTTACAAACAGATTTTGCCACTCACTTAACGTTGCTTACACAAGTTGGCGTGTATGCAAGTTTTTGCACCTAAACAGTAAAAGCGCTGCAAGGGGTGCTATGCTGCACGATTTATATTTATACAACCGCAATGAATATATAAGGTCAAAGGGCGAATCTTTCCACAATGCAAGGCACCCAAAAATTGCCTACAAAAACGCAAAAAGGCTCTTTAAACTAAATCGTATAGAAGCAGATTGCATACTATCACACATGTTCCCCGCAGTGCCGAGAGCGCCGATTTATTTGGAATCAATCATAGTCAGCTTGTGCGACAAGCTTTGCGCTGCGCGTGAATTATTTGGCATATAAACACAACAAAAACGGTATTTACAGATTTCATCTGCAAATACCGTTTTTTATTACACTTTAATTGTATTTATCATTCAGACTCGCTCGGGTAAGATCCATCGCTGTATTTGTATTCAACACTGTAATCTTTAGCGTAGGTTTCGCCGTAGGTATCCTTAGTTACAACCATGATGAAGTTGTCATCATGATCATACTCGCCCACTATGCCGATAGCCGCATCGCCTATCCACAAAACGCTCTCAGGCACGGTTACAGATGTAAGCTCGACGCACTCATAAAGCGCAAGCTCACCTATTGAAACAAGATTTTCTGGCAATTCTATTGTTGCAAGGCTTTCGCAATATGAAAAAGCTGCATAACCAAGAGAGGTTACATTCTCAGGTACGGTAAAGCTTTCAAGCGATGCGCAGTAGGTAAAGCAATATGCGGGAATGTATGAAAGTGTTTCGGGATAAACAAGCTCTATCATACCGGAACATTCATAAAAAGCACACTTTCCGATATAGTCGATATTTTCGGGAAGAACAAACGTCACCATTGAAGCGCAGTTGTAGAATGCAAAACTGCCGATATAAGTTACAGTATCGGGAATTTCCAGCTGACAAAGCATATAGTCCATATAAAACAGATGGCTGGGTATTTGTGTAAGGTTTGCGGGCAATCTTACACTAAGGCAGTAATCAAGACACGAAAGAGCATCGTTGCCAATCTCTGTAACGCTGTCAGGCAGGTATGCCTCTGTTGCAGAGTCACATTCAGAAAATGCAAACTTGCCGATTTTTTCAACACCTTCGGGAACTTCAATCTTTGTCAGACCGCAAGCATAGAAGGAATATGCGCCGATAGTTTTAAGGTTTGACGCTGTAAAACTTTCAAGCTCAGTGCATGAATAAAACGCATAATCAGCAACAGTTTCAGTATTCTCGTTTATATCAATGCTTTCAACATCGTTGGGACAATACAGAATTGTTTTATAATCAGCAGTATAAAGTGCCCCGTTTTCATCGCAGATATAGCTTGTATTAGCAGCGTCAACGTTCAAACCTTCAAGCGAATCCGTACCTGCAAAAGCACCTTTCGAGATTTCTGTAACGCTTGCAGGCAAATTAAGCTGCGCAAGTGATGAACAGAATGCAAACGCACCCTCGCCGATATATTCAACCCCGGCGCCCATAGTTACAGTTTCAAGATTTGTGCAGCTTTCAAAAGCCCAATCGCCTATTTTTTTAACGTTATCTCCAATGGTAACATTGATAAGCTTTTCGTTTTCGCTAAAGGCACCATTTGCAATGGTGTGTACCTCTTCGGGAATGGTTACGTCAGAAGGATTGCCGCCGCTGAAATATTCAACATAATAAAGCATAATGCCGTTTACTACAATAAATTCAGCAGGCAGAGAATTTACCCACTTAGTATCCGCAAACGCCTGCAATCCAAACTCTGTGCAACCTTCGGGAATAGCAGGTTCAACAAGCTGTGTACAACCTTCAAAAGCGCTGTCGCCTATTGATTTGAGCGTATCGGGAAAATCAATATCAACAAGACTTGTACATTCATAAAAAGCCTGATAATCAATAGTTTCAAGGCTGTCGCCGAAATCTATCGAAGCAAGCGTTTTTTGACCATGAAATGCTGCTGCGCCAATAGTCTTAACGCTGTCGGGTAAGGTCACGCTTTGAACAGTGTGGCTATCATAAAATGCAAACGGTGCAATTTGTGTAATCCCTTCTTGTACTACTACCTCGGATTCATTTCCCAGATAGGTTACGTAAATATCGTTAATAATAAGCTCAGACTCTTCTCGGTCTTCAAGCCAAGGTGTTCCGTTAAAGACAAGGCCACCGATAGTATCAATATTTTCGGATAATGTAAGCGATACAAGCGATTCGCACCCGCCAAATGCACTGTCTTGAATTTCAGTTACGCTATCGGGCAAAATTATCTCAGTAATCTCTTTACATTCATAAAATGCCTCGTACCCGATTGTTGTAACTTTACAGCCTTCAATCTCTTCAGGAATATTAAGTACAGTGCCATGTTTGTAGCCTATAATATGTACCTCGCCGTCTTTGATTTCGTATGCAAAGTCCTCAGCGCTGTCAGCAACCATTATAGTTTCTGTACGGTTAATTTCATTATTACTGCTTTCCGAACTGCTTGACGTTGTGCTTTGCACGGATGTTTGGCTGCTGTTTGCAGCATCCTTATCACACGCGGCAAACATTGTTGTAATAACAGAAAACGCCGCTAAAAAAGCGATTATTTTTTTCATAAAAATGTTGTCCTTTCTCACTTATATATAGACATTATAATTTTATCTTAAAAGCAATGATTTGTCAATAGAATACAAAATTTTAATGACAACAACAAATTTTGCACAAAATTTAACCTAAATTTGCTTGACATATAGTGTAATTTTAGGTATTATATTAAGTGGAGATATTTACTCGCAAAACGATAAACAATACTTAATATATAGAAAAATCAAGAAAAGAAAGGAAGATGAAACATGAAAAGAAACCCTTATTCAAAAAACACAACACACGAAATTGAAGAGCTTGCAAGAATATGCGAAAGCAACGGGGCTATTGATCTTGAGCTTTACAAAAAATATGATGTAAAGCGTGGTTTGCGTGACCTTGACGGCAACGGCGTTTTGACAGGACTTACCGAAATCAGCGAAATCAGACAGAAAAAAATTGTTGATGGCAAAGCTGTACCTTGCGATGGCAAGCTTTTTTATCGCGGAATTAATATAGAAGACCTTGTAAACGGCGTAAAACAAGATGACCGTTTTGGCTTTGAAGAAGTAACATACCTGCTTTTGTTTGGAAAACTGCCAAACAAAAAGGAACTTGCAAATTTTTCATCGTTACTTAATGATTATCGCACACTACCCAAAAACTTTATTCGTGACGTTATAATGAAAGCACCCAGCGATGATATGATGAACACACTTGCACGCTGTGTTTTAATGCTGTTTTCTTATGATGAAAATGCAAATGATATATCAATACCCAACGTTCTGCGTCAGTGTCTGCGTCTTATTGCAATTTTCCCGCTGCTTTCAGTTTACGGATATCAGGCATACAACTTTTATACCGGCAAAGACAGTATGCTGCTACAACAGCCCGGTAAGAATATGTCCACTGCCGAAAATATACTTTACCTTTTAAGAAAAGACGGTAAATTCTCCAAACTTGAAGCTCAGGTGCTGGATATGGCGCTTATTCTTCATGCCGAGCACGGCGGCGGCAACAACTCCACGTTTACAACGCACGTTGTTACATCATCCGGTACGGATACCTACTCAGCAATAGCCGCAGCGCTTTGCTCGCTTAAAGGGCCTAAGCACGGCGGCGCAAATATCAAGGTTATGAAGATGTTTGAAGATCTTAAAGCCAATGTAAAGGATTGGAACGACGACGAAGAGATAACAAATTATCTTGCAAAACTGCTCCATAAAGAAGCATTTGACAAGAGCGGACTTATCTATGGCATGGGTCATGCAGTTTATTCAATCTCTGATCCGAGAGCAAAAATGTTCAAAGGATTTGTTCATGACCTTTCCGAAGAAAAAGGTCTTACAAACGAATATGCACTTTACGCAAAGGTTGAAGAGCTTGCACCGCAGGTTATTGCAAGCGAAAAGAAAATCTACAAGGGTGTTAGTGCAAACGTTGACTTTTACAGCGGATTTGCATATCACATGCTTGATTTACCGCTTGAACTTTACACACCTATTTTTGCAATTGCAAGAATTTCCGGTTGGTCGGCTCATCGTTTAGAAGAATTAATCAACGCAGGCAAGATTATTCGTCCCGCTTATAAGAGCATCAAGGACGAAGAAACATACATTCCTCTTTCCGAAAGATAAATCAAAAAAGGGAGGTTTATCACTATGCACTTAACAAGCTTTTTGGCTTTTTTGCTTGCATTACTCGTTCCGTTTTTTATAGGTTACACAAGCATGTAACACAAAGAACCGTAAGTTTAAAAAACTTACGGTTCTTATTTTTATCATCATTATATTATGACAAAAGCATTGATTACGCTGTTACAATTTTGCTTGCCTTGTGCAGATTAAGCTTGTCAACAGCCTGCTCACGCATCTTGTACTTAAGGATTTTGCCTGCCGCATTCATCGGGAAAGAATCAACAAAATCAACGTATCTGGGAACCTTATGCTTTGCCATGTTGTCCTTTACATACTGCTTAATTTCGTCCTCGGTGCAAGTTTCGCCTTCTTTAAGGATTACACAAGCCATGATTTCCTCGCCGTAGTCAGCATCAGGCACGCCGATAACCTGAACATCCTTAACCTTTTCATGCGTATAGATGAAATCTTCAATTTCCTTGGGGTAAATATTCTCGCCGCCGCGGATAATCATATCCTTAATTCTGCCTGTAATCTTATAGTTGCCGTCGGGCAAACGTCTTGCAAGGTCACCCGTATGCAACCAGCCATCGCTGTCAATTGCAGCTGCAGTTGCTTCGGGCATTTTGTAGTAGCCCTTCATGATGTTATATCCACGCGCAACAAATTCGCCATCTACGTTATCTGGCAAATCTTCGTTGGTTTCGGGGTCAACAATCTTACATTCAACAGCAAAGATAGGTCCACCAACTGTATTTACACGTGTTTCAATAGAATCGGTTGTCTTGCTCATTGTAGTAGCAGGACTTGCCTCTGTCTGACCGTAGGTTATGCAGATTTCACCCATGTTCATCTTTTCAATAACCTCTTGCATTGTCTTGATAGGACAAGGCGAACCTGCCATAATACCTGTTCTCATGTGAGAAAAATCTGTCTTGTCAAAATTCTCGTGAGAAAGCATTGCAATAAACATTGTAGGTACACCATGGAAGCAGGTGATTTTTTCTTTGTTGATACATTCAAGACCCTTTCTGGGTGAGAACGCAGTTATAGGTGACATTGTTGTGCCGTGTGTCATGGAGGCTGTCATTGCAAGCACCATGCCGAAGCAATGGAACATGGGCACCTGAATCATCATTCTATCCGCTGTGGAAAGATCCATGCAGTCGCCAATTGCCTTGCCGTTGTTAACTACATTGTAGTGTGTAAGCATAACGCCCTTGGGGAAACCGGTTGTACCCGATGTGTACTGCATATTGCAGACATCATCTTTAGAAATTGTCTTTCTTACAGCTTCAACGGCTTCAATCGGGATATTTTCGCCAAGCTTTATAGCTTCTTCCCATGTGTAGCAACCTGTTTGCTTGCTTTGGCAAGTAATAATCGTTTTAAGGAACGGGAATTTCGCGGAAACAAGCTTGCCGGGCTCGCAGGTTTCAAGCTCAGGACAAAGTGTGTGAATAATCTCGTTATAGTCAATATTCTTCTTGCCGTCAACCATTACAAGAACGTTTGTATCGGACTGACGCAGCAGATATTCAATTTCATGATTTCTGTATTCTGTATTAACGGTTACAAGTACTGCACCGATTTTTGTTGTTGCCCAGAAAGTGATATACCACTGCGGAACGTTTGTTGCCCAAATTGCAACATGGTCGCCCTTTTTAACACCCATTGCAAGCAGCGAACGTGCAAAGTTGTCAACGTCTTCTCTGAATTCAGGGTAAGTTCTTGTGTAATCAAGCTCGGTATATCTGAAAGCGTACTGTGTGGGGAATTCCTCACAAACACGGTCAAGAACATCGGGGAAAGTATAGTTTATAAGTCTTTCCTTAGGCCATATATATTTGCCCGTTTTTCTGTTGTTATCCTGCAAAGCGTGCTTGTGCATTCTGCGGTAGGGACGCATAGCCTCGGCAAACTGCGGGAAAACAATACCTGCATCGCAAAGTTCGGGTGCCCAACGCTTAACCCATTCAAGAGAAACATAGCCTTCATACTTGATTGATTTAAGTGCGCTCATAAATTCAGCAACGGGCATATCGCCTTCACCGAACATTTTGTAAACAGTCTTGCCGTTTTCTATAACACTGTCTTTAATGTGAACATATTTAATATAGCTGCCCAGATTTGCAACCGTCTGTTCAGGTGTTTCGTTTGCGTAACGATAGGGGTGGTGCATATCCCACAATGCTGCAACATAGCGGCTGTCAATACGCTTGATAAGATCTCTCAATCTTGCAGTATCAGCATAAACGCCGTTTGTTTCAACAAGCAAAGTTACGTCATATTCTTCAGCAATGGGCAAAAGTGCTCTCAATGCGTTTTCAACAACCGCATCATCAACTTCACCCTCGGGTGCAGGCTCAAGGTCGCCAAGTATTCTTATATATCTTGTACCCAATTTGCTTGCAAGCTTAGCATATTCTCTTATCTCAGCAACATTCTTTTCGAGCTCGTTTTCATATTTAAGGCAGCAGCCTGATGCCAGACAAGGCACTTCAAGCTCCAAAGCTTTAAGCTTTGCAACAGTGTTTTCAATTTGAGCATCACAAAACGGCTTTGCTCTGTAAGCGTAAATTTCGTTGCCGATACCGCGAATTTCGATGCCGTTAAAGGACAAGTCCTTTGCCATGGAATAAATATCAACCCATGAAAAATCAGGACATGCCAGAGTAGAAAATGAAATTTTCATAATCACATACCTCTTTAAAAAAATTCTTAATTAAATTCATTTATCAGTATTTTGTTCTCTGATTTCCTTGCGCTTTATCTTGCCGCCCAATGTCTTGGGTAATTCCTTTACATATTCGATAATTCTTGGATATTTATAAGGCGCAGTGGCTTTTTTAACGTGGTTTTGAAGTTCTTTTGTCAATTCAGGCGAAGGCTCGTAGCCATTTGCAAGAACAATGGTCGCCTTAACTACCTGACCTCTTACGGGGTCGGGCGCGCCTGTTATTGCAGATTCGACAACTGCAGGGTGTGTAAGCAATGCGCTTTCAACTTCAAACGGCCCAATGCGGTAGCCCGAACATTTTATAACATCATCGTTTCTTCCAACAAACCAATAGTATCCGTTGGAATCGCGCCATGCAACGTCGCTTGTATTATAAGCCGTACCACCAAGTACTTCTTCAGTTAATTCAGGGTTTTTATAATATCCTGTAAAAAGTCCTGTGGGGTGGTATTTATCAATATTATCAACAAAAATTGTGCCTTCGTCACCATCTGCGCAAACATTGCCTTCGTTATCATAAAGTCTGATATCATAAAGCGGAGAAGGCTTGCCCATTGAACCGGGCACGGGGTCTATCCACGGGAAGTTTGCAAGCAATACGGTACCTTCTGTCTGACCAAAACCTTCGCGCATCTTTTTGCCCGTAATCTCGTATATGCGGTTGAAAACCTCAGGATTTAACGGCTCACCTGCGTTACAGAAATTTTCGATAGAGGACAAATCATACGAAGCGATATCTTCTTGAAGCATAAATCGATATGTAGTAGGCGGTGCACAGAATGTTGTGATTTTATACTTGCTGATGATTTCAAGCAAATGCGCAGGATTAAACTTGCCGATAAAGTCATAGCAGAAAATTACTGCGCCGCAAATCCATTGGCCGTAAATTTTACCCCAGCCGAATTTTGCCCAGCCCGAATCGGTAACGCTCATGTGCAGCTTATTTTCTTGAACCTGCTGCCAATATTTTGCCGTTACAATATGTCCCAATGGATGCGCAGCATTATGGCAAACCATCTTCGGCATACCTGTTGAACCGGATGTAAAATATACTAAAATAGTATCGTTTGCAGTTGTAGCTTCTTCACCTGTGGGGCGTGCAAATTCATCGGAACAGTCTTTGATGGCGTCATCAAAATATGTCCACCCTTCACGCTTGGTAGCAACAGAAATTTTAGTGTGTAAAGTGGGTATCTGGTCAAATGCACCTTCAGCCTGTCCCAAGATATAATCATCATCACAGCAAACTATCGCAGAAATACCTGCAACATTGCCTCTGTAAACAATATCCTTTGTTGTAAAAAGCAGATTGCCGGGGATCAATATTGCGCCTATTTTGTGCAGTGCAGTAGCGCAAACCCAATATTCCCAGCGTCTTCTTAAAATCAGCAAAACAACGCTGCCTTTTTTAATTCCCACACTCTTGAAATAGTTTGCGGTTTTGTTGGAAAGCTTTGAGATATCGGTAAAAGTAAACGTTCTTTCTTCGCCGTTATCAGAAACCCACACAAGAGCTTTTTTATCGGGCTCAAGTCTTGCCCATTCATCAACAATATCAAAACCAAAGTTAAAATCTTCGGGCACATTTACTTTGTAGTTTGCCTTAAAATCCTCATAGGAATCAAACTCAATGCGGGGTAGGTAACGATTTAGCAGCATAGTAAACTTCCTTTCAATAATAAAAAAACAGTTAAAAGCAACATTTTTGCCTTTAACCGTAACATTCCAAAATAATAGCGTAAATCTCTTTTCAGAACACAACAGCTAAGGCCTATGGCACAAGCACCATAAGTCGTACGACTGTTAGTTCCACGACGGAAAAACGCATATCATACATCGGACTTTTTCTCCTAAGTTATAAATTAATACATATAATTATATTTTACATTTTTGTATTTGTCAAGCGATTTAAAGGCTTAAAACGCTGTTTCGCTCAAATGCTGTAATTTATCAAACACACAGCATCTATTTTGTTGATTTTGACAAAAGAAAAATTGTGTTGACATTTTTTAACTTTCGCTTTATAATATCATAGTAACATATTTTGTAAAAAATCATAGTAGGAGAAGGTTTTATGGCTAACAATGGCGGCGAAAAAACGCCTTCCATAGTTTTTCAGTACAATTCGCCGGTAATTTTAAGCTACGCTCTGATATCGCTTGTAGTTTTACTGATTAATGTACTGACAAACGGAAAATCCAACAGCACATTCTTTACAATCTATAAAAGTTCATACACTGATTTGCTTATGTATGTAAGGCTTTTTACCTATGTTTTGGGGCACGCAAGTATAAGTCACTATATATCTAACTTTACCATAATACTTTTAGCCGGCCCGATGATTGAGGAAAAATACGGAAGCAAACAGCTTTTGGAAATGATAATTATAACAGCGGTAACAACGGGGCTTATTAACATTTTGTTTTTTGATACCGGACTTATCGGTGCAAGTGGCATTGCATTTATGCTGATTTTATTAAGCTCGTTTGCCAATTATCAAAAGGGTAAAATTCCGCTTACGTTGATTTGCGTTGCTGCCATTTACTTGGGCGGCGAAATTTACGATGGGCTTTTCACAAGCGACAATATATCGCAGTTAGCACACATTATAGGTGGCCTTTTTGGATGTATTTTCGGTTGGTTTGTATCAAAGAAATAGTTTTAAAAAAATCGTGCATGACATTTATTAATTGTCTGCACGATTTATTTTTTTATTTGTTTTTCAATTCGGATATTGAGCCGATAAAGCTTTCAACGTCAGAAAAATCCTTGTAAACTGAAGCAAAGCGAATATATGCAACATCATCAAGATTTTTCAAATGTTCAAGCACAATATCGCCGATTTCAGTTGATGTAATCTGATTGCGCATTTCATTGGCACAAATCACTTCAATGCGTTCAACAATTTCGTTAACCTGCTCAATTGTTACCGGGCGCTTTGTAACAGCACTGCAAATACCTCTTGTAAGCTTTTCCTTATCAAAAAGCTCAAAAGTGCCGTCACGCTTTTGAACAGAAAGCAAAGGCATTTCCACAATTTCGTAGGTTGTAAATCTTTTTCCGCAGTTGGTGCATTCGCGTCTTCTGCGTTTTTTGTTGTCCGCCGGACGAGAATCTATAACCTTAGTATCTTCAAAGCTGCAAAATGGGCAACGCATAAATCATATCACCTTTCATCAATTCGCAAAATCGCATTTTCTATAATATTATAACTGCTGACTAAATCAGAAATTGTACCAAAATTACTGCGGTAAAGTTCTAAAATCACTGCACCGTCAAAGCCTTTTTCTTTTAATTTTAAAAGAAACGTTCTGTAATCAAATCGGCCCCTGCCCATCAGCAGACAATCACCTTTTTCGCTGTTGTCGCTCATGTGAACATGGCGGACTTTTTCGCCGATAGCCTTAACATAATCAAACGGATTTTCGCCGCAGCGTACGCACTGCTTAACATCTAAAACAAAATGTGCATCATCGCCTAATGCAGCAGACATTTCCTTCAGAAATTTCAAATTTCCGCTTACATATAGGTTAACATTTTCCTGACAAACGGTAATTCCAAATTCCTTTCCTGCATCATAAAGCTTTTTATATCTATCAAAATAAAACTGATTAGAATCAAGCTTAAAGCCTCTGCATCCATGCAGAACAAAATACTGTGCACCCAAAAACTGCATTGCGGCAAAGTATTTTTTGTAGTAATCAATCATATCGCCAACTCTTCTCTCATACGGAGAAAAGAACATAATCGGTTCGATGGCACAGGTAAAAGGATGAACCGATGCAACGTTCATTTCAAAGCGGTCAAGAGTTGCTTTCAATTCGCCAAGAAAGCGTTTGGAAAGCTCACAATCAGTGTTAAAGAATATCTCAACACAGTCAATGCCATTTACAGCTAAATCATACAGCGACTCTTCAAGTAGCCTTGGATAAAGGCACGCTGTTGAAACGCCTGCTTTCACTCTCAACCCCTCCTTTTTTGAAAAAAGCACCCAAGATTGCACCGCAAAAGCGGAATACACAAGAGTGCTTTTTGCATTTTATTAATTAGTCTTCAGCATCCTCATCAACGGGCTGCGCACCTTTTCTTGTACACCATGTTACCCAAAGTGAAGGAGCAAGGCAAAGCGATGAATAAGCACCTGCCACCATACCTACGATAAGCGGGAAAGCAAATGCAAGAATGGAATCAAGTCCGCTTACAATTGCACATACAGAAACAACGGTCATTGCAATTACAGTAGTAATTGTTGTGCGAAGTGTACGAACCTTTGACTGAGAAATACTTGCGTTTACAACATCTGCAAGAGCAGCCTTGGGTGCATACTTTTTATTTTCTCTGATACGGTCGTAAATAACGATTGTGCTGTTTACGGAGTAGCCGAGGATTGTAAGAACTACCGCCATAAAGTTTGCATCGATTTCAAAACCGCAGATGATAAAAGTACCAAATACTATAACACTGTCATGAATAAGTGCGGCAATTGCACACACACCGGCAGACCAACCTCCAATTCTCTTAAATCGCAATGCAATGTAAATGATAAGGAACAATACTGCAACAAGCAAAGCAACAAGGCACTTGAGGAAGAATGTACTGCCTGAAGCAGGGCTTACTGATGATGCATCATCAAGGTCATCAATTGCATTATCGGGAAGTTTTTCCTGCAATGCGGTACAAATTTTTGTTCTTAATTCTTCAGTAAGTTCAATCTCTTCTGTATATGAAACGGAAATTGTCTTTGTGCCGCTGTCATCACCGAGAGAGTCACCCTTCTGAACTTCAACGTTAATTCCCGTTGCGTCCTCAACAGCGTTTTCAGCATCGCCAAGGTTAATATCACCTGAATAGGAGTAGTTGATAATTGTACCGCCCTTAAATTCGATAGCAACTTCAAGACCTCTGATAAATACGGAAAGAACTGAAACTGCAATCAAAACAATGGAAACGATGAAATATATTTTCTTTTTGCCAATGTAATCGTATGTGTTGCTTGTATCAAGAACATTTACGGTGTTTTTAGCCTGTGCTGCGTTCTTTTTAATTCTGTTTTTCTTACTCATTGTCTGCACCTCCGTAAAGCTTCTTATTTCTCAGCTTCTTAAATCTTGAAATTGAGAAGAGCATGAGCTTGGTTGCAAGAATACCGAAGATGAAATTGCATACCACGCCAACAAACAATGTGTTGCCGAATGAGTAGATAGTACCTTCTGTGGATGTTCCGAAAAGCTTGAATATAGGGCTGAAAATTGTGTAGAAGAAGCTTCCGGGAACACCAAATGCGCCCATAAGTACAGCTGCTACTATGATAATTGTGATGTTACCATCAAGAATTGCGGTAAATGCACGCTTGTAACCTGCCGTAAGTGCAGAATCGAGTGTTTTGCCTCTGCTGAGTTCTTCCTTGATGCGTTCAAAAGTAATTACCTGACAGTCAACACCCATACCGATAGCAAGAATGATACCCGCTATACCGGGGATTGTAAGCGTTGCGCTTTCGCGGAATCCGAAGAAACCGGAGATAGCTGCCATTGTGCCTGCGATCTGTCCGAGAAGGGCAATTGATGCGATAGCACCGGGCAATCTGTAAAATAATATCATGAAAATTGCGATAATTACAAATGCAATAATACCGCTGATAATCATTACATTCAAAGCACCCTCACCCATGGAAGGGGAAATTGTGCTGAAAGATTCTCTTTCAAGAGAGAAGGGAAGCGAACCTGCATTAATCTTATCTGCAAGTTCCTTTGCTGCTGCAAAGTCATTCTTAAACGATTCAGACTCAATTGTAGCTTCACCGTTTGTAATAGCTTCGTTAACAGTAGGCGCTGAGATAACCTCGCCGTCCATGCAGATTGCGATGGAGCCCTTTGAAGCCGCCTGCTGCTTAGTAATATCGCCAAAAATCTGTTTACCTTCTTCATCAAATTCAAGCGCTACAACATACTTAACAGTACCTGACTTTTCGTCCTGATATCCTGTTGCGTAAGCACTTTCAATATGTTCGCCCGTAAGTGCTACTTTATCTTTGTCGTATGCGGAACCAACGCAGAATTCAACCATAGCGGTTTCGCCGAGTTCGTCAACCGCTTTTTCGGGGTCAAAATTCTCTTCGTTGGACTGCCACGGGAAACGAACGATAATGCGCTCGTTATCATAGTCAACATAAGCTTCGTAGTCAAAAATGCTGTTTGCAGCCATTCTCACCTTGATGATTTCAAGTGCGGAGTCAAGCTGAGCTTCGGTAACATCTTCAACAGTCTGATATCCCGTAACTGTTTTACCGTCCTCTGCATATATAGGTGCGCCCACAGGCTTGAAGGTTACGTCAACACCGCCCATAATATCAATACCCAAACGGATATCACCTGCACCCTTTACGTGTGTTTCGCATATATCACCGTACCAATATTTAATGCCGAAAAATACAGAGTATGAAAAGGCAAGAATAATGGCAAATACGATGAAAAACACGGGTTTCTTTGTCTTAATCACGATTTATCCTCCTGAATTTGATTGTAATAACTGTCAATAAATTAACGATACACTTTGTGCAGATTAGCACAAAACGAGCAAAAGCTTAACCAATCGACATTCACCTAATAATTATATAGGATAAGCATACAAATGTCAATCCCTTAAACCAAAAATTTTATTGATTTTATGCACTTTAACAACACAAAAATGCCCGATGGCATATCGCCTTCGGGCACATAAATATTACACATTAAACATAAGCTCGCTGTATGTGGGGAACGGCCACATATCGCTGGGCACTGTGTTTTCAATTTCGTCAGCAATAGCACGCAGCTTTTCCATTCGGCAAAGCACTTTTTCGCAGTAATAAGCCGATTGAGCCTTTGCATCGCCCGAAAGTGCCTGCGCACAGTTTTCTTCTTTTTCAAGTTCAACTATTGCACTGTCAAGTTCTTCATTTAAAGTGCAAAGCTTTCTTGCCATGCGAAGTTCCACGCAGTCATCAGCAAAACCAAGACGCTTTTTGGAATCTACAATTTTACAAAGCTTGCCGACATATTCTATGCCTACGGGCAAAATCTGCTTTTTAGCCATGTGAATCATCGTTAACGCTTCAATATTAATACGCTTGCTGTAATTTTCAAGCAATATTTCCTGACGCGAAGCGATCTCGGTAGCGGTAAAAACCTTTAATGCAGAAAGCATCTCAACATTCTTTTCATCATCATAGCAAAGCAGCGCATCAACACTTGATTTAAGGTTAGGCAAGCCGCGTCTGCAGGCTTCCTCAACCCACTCGTCACTGTAATTATTTCCGCCCCAAATTACACGCTTATGATTCTTAATCGTTTCGGAAAGCATTTTGTTGAGTTCTGCGGAAAAATCCTCAGCGTTTTCAAGTCTGTCAGCAAAACCTTTAAGTTCATAAGCAACGGTTGAATTCATCATGATATTTGCACATGATATTGAATCGCTTGAACCAAGCATACGGAATTCAAACTTATTACCCGTAAATGCCATTGGCGAGGTTCTGTTTCTATCAGTATTATCCTTCGGAAAATTCGGCAGAGAATCAACGCCGAGCATCAATTCTTCCTTATGATTCTTCTTGATAAGTGCGCCGCTTTCAAGTGCGCTCAGAATTTTTTCGATTTCAGTACCGACAAAAACGGATAGTATTGCAGGGGGAGCTTCGCTGCCGCCAAGTCGGCAATCGTTGCTTGCCGAAGCTACAGAAATTCTGAAAAGCTCGGGGTATTCATCAACAGCCTTGATTATTGCACACAAAAACGTTAGGAACATGATATTCTTGTGCGGTGTTTTGCCCGGATCAAGAAGATTTATACCGTCATCAGTTGTCAGCGACCAGTTGTTATGCTTACCCGAACCACTTACGCTTGCAAAGGGTTTTTCGTGCAGCAGGCACACCAAATTATGCTTTAATGCGATTTTTTTCATCACATCCATTGTCAGCTGATTTTGGTCAGCGGCAACGTTTGCGGAAGAAAACAGCGGTGCAAGCTCATGCTGAGCAGGTGCAACCTCATTGTGCTTTGTTTTGGAATAAATCCCTAATTTCCAAAGTTCTCTGTCAAGGTCCTGCATATAGCTGTTTACTCTGCTCTTGATAGAGCCATAGTAATGGTCGTCCATTTCCTGACCCTTAGGTGCCTTTGCGCCAAAAAGCGTTCTGCCGGCAAAAACAAGGTCGGGACGCTTATCGTGCAAATCTTTATCTATCAAAAAATATTCCTGTTCGGCACCCACTGTTGCGGTAACTCTTGAAGAAGTTGTATTGCCGAAAAGCTTTAAAATACGCAAAGACTGAGCGTTTATCGCTTCCATTGAACGCAAAAGCGGTGTCTTTTTATCAAGCACTTCACCGCCGAACGAGCAGAAAGCTGTGGGAATATACAGCGAATGTTCTTTTACAAAAGCATCACTTGTGGGGTCCCATGCAGTGTAACCTCTTGCCTCGCAGATATCACGCAAACCACCTGATGGAAATGACGAAGCATCTGCCTCGCCCTTGATAAGAACCTTGCCGGAAAACTCTGTAATCATTCTGCCATCGGCATCTCTGCCAATAAACGAATCATGCTTTTCGGCGGTAACGCCTGTCATGGGGTGGAACCAATGAGTAAAATGTGTTGCACCTTGCTCAATTGCCCAGTTCTTCATAACGTTTGCAACAACATCGGCAACATCGGGTTCAAGCGCAATACCGAAATCCTTTGTGCGTTTAAGCGAAAGATAAACGTTTTTTGGCAATCTGTCACGCATTATGTCATCATTAAAAACTGCTGTGCCAAACTGCTCTTTTATAGAAAAAAATTCTTCATTGGTGTTTTTATTGTCTATCATAAATTCTCCGTTTCGCGCAATGGATTTACGCCACTGCATTAAAATTTAATCATACACAATGTATTTTACTACTATTAAACGGTTTTGTCAATAAAAAACTAACCTCAAATAGAGACAATTCTTTCTGAGGTTAGTCAATATTACGATAGTATCAGATTTCATTCAGCCGACTACTTAAAAAAATTGTATAATCCAAAGACAAACAAAATCGCTATAATAACTGGCAGAACATAAGTAACATAACCACGCATAAACTTTTGAACTTTAAGTCCCTTGCCTGAATTTGCCTCGTTAACGAAATTATCCCAACCCCAACCTTTTTTAGAAACACAGAAAAGCAGAAAGCAAAGCGAACCTATCGGCAAAATCAAATTGCTTACAATAAAGTCTTCCAAATCCATAATAGACGTGCCATCACCAAAAGGTTTAATTTCGCTTAAAGCATTAAATCCCAAAGCGCACGGCAGTGATAAAACAAGCATTGCAACACAGTTTATTATGCACGCTTTTTTTCTGCTCCAGCCAAAAATATCAATCGTGCAGGCTATAATACCTTCAAAAACGGTTAAAACAGTTGAAAACGCCGCAAATGTGAGGAATACAAAAAACAAACTGCCCCAAAATCTGCCCATGGGTATGTTGTTGAAAATGTTTGGCAGTGTTACAAATATAAGGGGTGGACCGCTATCGGGGTTAACGTTGTAGGCAAAGCACGCCGGGAAGATGATAAGTCCCGAAGAAAACGCAACAAAAGTATCAAGCAAAGCAACGTTTACCGCCTCGCCCATAAGCGCACGTTCCTTACCTATATAGCTGCCGAAAATCGCCATAGCTCCCATGCCCAGGCTTAAAGTAAAAAACGCTTGATTCATTGCGCCTACAATTACATTGCCAATACCTACCTTCTTGATATTTTCAACATTCGGCAAAAGATAAAACTTTAAGCCTTCCTCTCCGCCATCCATAAAAATACTGTTTACTGCAAGAACAATCATGATAGCAAGAAGTGCAAGCATCATAACCTTGGTGATTTTTTCAAGTCCATTCTGCAATCCAAAGGAGCAAACGGCAAACCCTAAAACAACAACAATCGCCATAAACAACACCATCATGGGTGCATCAAGCAGCATATTATCATAAAACTGCTTCACACCTGCTGTATCAAGCCCGACAAAATCACCCTTTGCCGTGTAAAAAAAGTATTGCAGTATCCAGCCCGAAACCGTTGTGTAAAACATCATCAATATATAATTTCCCACAACAGCAACAGTTCCGTGCCAATGCCATTTTGTACCCTTAGGCTCTAATTCCTGATACATTTTTGCAGGACTTTTCTGCGAAGCTCTGCCAAGTGCAAATTCCATTGTCATTACCGGCACGCCCATAATTATAAGAAAAAAGAGATATATCAGCACAAACAAACCGCCGCCGTACTGCCCAACCATGTACGGAAATTTCCACACATTTCCTATTCCTATCGCGCAGCCTGCGCTTAGCAGAATAAAGCCAAGTCTGCTGCCTAACCGTTCTCTTTTCATAAGTCCTCCAAGTATCTATATTGTGATATTTTATATACGAAAATGTTTACAAACGTTTTGTTTATTTCTTTTTATCCTTTGCTTCAAATCTTTTCTTTACGCATTGAACAATCCCATTAACAGCTATAACGGTAACAAGAAATACGGCCACTCCCAGTAGGATAATCAAATCGTAGTTAATGCCATCAGATTCGAAATCCGCGCCGAACGCACCGACAATAAGCACACCAACTTCCCAACACAGAAAAGTTAACAGCAACTCGCCAAGTGCTTCCAAAATTTTACTGCATTTACGCTTTTTATCCTACTGCATATCTTCATTCCTTCTTTATATCTTTTCAAGCAAACAAACACACTCAACATGCGTCGTTCTCGGAAACATATCAACAGGCTTTACCTTCAGCGTTTTGTATCCCATTTTTTCTAAAGCGGCGCAGTCGCGGGCGCAGGTTGCGGGGTTGCACGAAACCATAACAACCCTTTGAGGCGACATTTTTACCACCGATTCAAGCGTCAGGCTATCGCAGCCCTTTCTTGGCGGGTCAAGAATTACCACATCGGGTTTGGTGTTATTTTTCGCAAGTTCATCAGCAGCCTTAGCCGCATCGGCGCAGATAAACTCCGCATTATCTATATAATTAAGTTTTGCGTTTTCGATTGCATTTATAACGGCACTTTCTACAATCTCCACGCCTAAAAGCTTTTTGATATCACGCGCCATTGAAAGCCCTATCGTTCCCGCACCGCAGTACAAATCAAGCACAAAAGAATTTTCGTTTACATCGGCAAAATCACCTGCAATGGCATAAAGCTTTTCTGCCTGCTCGGTATTCACTTGATAGAACGAGTGCGGCGAAAGTGTAATTTCATTGCCGCACATGATATCTCTGATAGTACCATCGCCAAACAAAACTACATTTTCTTTGCCCAGAATAACATTTGTATTTGCAGGGTTAATATTTTGCACAATTGCTTTTATATTACTGTACTTTGCTGTTAACAACTCGGTAAGTCCGCTGAAATCATGCGCTTTTGTGCAAACAAGGCAAAGCATAATCTGACCGCTGTTAAAACCACGGCGCAGATATATATGGCGCAGAATACCCGTGCCTTTTTCTTCATCATAGGCAGGAATATTCCTTTCGTTTACATATTGCAGCACATCATCGGCAATATCGGCAAAAACATCGGGCGAAAGGGCGCACTTTGTCTGCGAGGTAATTCTATGACTGCGCTTTGAGTAAAATCCGCACACGGCTTTGCCATCAACCTGCCTTACGGGATACTGTGCTTTGTTACGATATTTATCAGTATTCTCGCAGCCTAAAATATCGTCAATTTCGGCTTTTATCTTGCCAAGGCGCACGAAAGCATCAGCAACAAAGCTTTGCTTTGCTTTAAGCTCTGCATTATAATCAATATGCCGAAAGCTGCAACCGCCGCATTTTAAAAATGAAACACAATCAGACGCAATTCTATCAGCAGATTTTGTTTCAACACTTTCAATTATTCCGTAAGCATGCGTTTTTTTCAGCTTGACAATACGAGCGTTTATCACGTCGCCAACGGCGGTAAACGGCACAAAAACAGCCATGCCCTCAAATCTTCCCACACCGTTGCCTTCCTGCGTTAAACCTGTGATTTCAAGCCTTACAATCTCGTTCTTTTTCATAGTTTTTTAATCAGAAATTGTCCTGCGTATCATCATAAAGCGACATTCCGCACTCAGTGCAGAAATCAGCACTTGCAGAATTTCTTTTTGCACAAACAGGACATTTAATGCTCTTTGTGCTTGCAATTAAAACCTCAACATCTTCAAGGTCGCTCATAGCACCCTCAATTCTTGCCAAAATTTTCTCAATCAAAGCCTTTTCTTCTTCGTTGCCCTGCAAGCTAAGGTAGTAAGCTCTGCCAAGTCTTGTGTAAAGAGAATTAATACGTGTTTTTATCTGTGCTTTTTCAACGGCAAGTTTGGAAGAACCAATAACCTCTCCCGTTTTAGCAGCTGCCTTGTCAAAGCCTCTCTTCATGCTTTCAAATGCGTTATCAAAATTTGCCATAACAATCTTCCTTTCAAATCAATCTTTAAAAAATTCGGCAATAGCCTTTTTCTTTTCGTTCATCAAGTCAAAATCCCGTATATACTCAAAGGGATATTTAAAGTTAAAAAACCTTTTCATGTCAAACTCAGTTCTTACAAGCTTGCTTGAAGCACCACAGCCCGCTCCGAGAATTGTCCTTGTATCGTCCATTATGTAGATATTATACAAGCACTCTTTCCCTTTAAGCGAATATCCAACATTTTCGAGGTTTTCCGATGTATTTTTCTGCCTGTATATATAATACGGCAAATAATTGCTTTTTGTGAGCTTATCAAAAGTCATATCAAGCATTTCGCCCACGTTATCCAAAAATCCGTCACTGCCATTTTCGTACATTTTTGCACTTTTTTTAAGCGTTAAGCTATGCACGGTAATATTTTCGGGAGCAATTTGTAGCATATCGTCAAGTGTTTTTTCAAAGCTTTGCAGATTATCACACGGCAAACCTGCAATAAGGTCAGTATTAATGCAATCAAATCCGATTTTTCGTGCCAATTCATAACCTGCAAAAAAATCATGTGCGGTATGGTTTCTGCCAATGGCTTTTAAAACCTCATCATTCGTACTCTGCGGATTTACTGAAATCCGCCCAATGCCGTGCGATTTGATTGTTTTAAGCTTGTCCGCAGTAATAGTATCAGGCCTGCCTGCTTCAACGGTATATTCACGAACGCCCGATAAATCAAAATTATTTTCAATAGTTGTCAAAATCTTATCAAGCTGAATAGCTGTAAGTGAAGTAGGTGTTCCGCCGCCGAAATATACAGTTTCCGCTTTAAGATTATACCTTTTGCTGTAGTCTGCTATTATTTCAAGTTCTCTATTCAAAAGTTCTACATATTCATCTATAAGCTTTTGACTTGATTGAACCGAATGTGAAATAAACGAGCAATACGTGCATCTTGTGGGGCAAAACGGTATGGAAACATAAAGGCTGAATTTTTGCGGCGAGCAAAACTCCACACAGCTTTTTTGCAGCTTGTAAATATCAAAAACAAGCTTAATTTTTTCCTCGCTAACAAAATATCTGTTTTTAAGAATATCTGCAATTTCGCTATCGGTATATCCTTTATCAAAAAACTGACGCACAAACTTTGCAGGGCGCACACCCGTAAGCATACCCCATTTGCAGTCTTTCTTTGTCAGATTCTGCAAACAGATATAAAGGCAGCGGCAAAGTGCGGTTTCGCACTTTTGCGTGTAGTCAGCATCGGCATTGTCAATCCTCTTTGCAGCTTTGCACTTTATGCTGTCCCCGATTTTTACATAAGCAAAAGCGTAGGTATATTTTTTGCCTATTTTCAGCTTTGTTCTGCAAAATTCGCCATCTATTCTGCAGCTACCGTCAGCAAATGCAAAATGCATTGCAGGAAAAAATAACTTAACAACTGCTTCGGTTTCGTATTTAAAATCGTTATTTTCAAGTATTATCGTCATAATGCTATGTAAGGGTTATAATTCCGCTCAAAATCAAGCGTAGATTCTTCCATGTGTCCGGGCATTACGCGATAATCGCCCTGTAAAGCGCACAATCTTTCAAGCGACTGTGTCATTTCGCTCATACTGCCGTTTTCAAAATCAGTGCGGCCGATGGACTGTCTGAAAAGCGTATCGCCTGTAAATATGCAATCATCGCACACATAGCAAACGCCGCCTTTTGTATGCCCCGGTGTGTGTAAAACAGTAAACTTAAGGTTTTCAAAATCAAGAACATCATTATCGTTAATTGTTTTGTAAACCTTAACGGGATAAAAAGCAAAATGATTAAAGGTTGTACCCATGTTAAGATTTATGTCTTTTAGCATATTCTCATCATTTTTATGGATATACACATCGCAGGCGGTTTCCTCTCGCACCTGTTCAACTCCGCCGATGTGGTCAAAATGACCGTGCGTAAGCAGAATTGCTTTTAACGAAAGGTTATGCTCACGCAGAAAACTTAAAAATGTTCTCGGGTGTCCGCCAATATCAATCGCAACACACTCGCCGTTGCCAAGCGGCACTATATAACAGTTTGAACGCAGCGGTCCCAAGTGAATACAAAATGTTTCAAGCATATTTTTTCTCCTTTATTTACCCGTTCGCTGAATTGATACAATTCCGCTCAATCGTGAAATCCTGTTTGTTATAAGATCAAGTTGATCAACGCCCGTAGTGTTGAATGTAACAGTAATTATTGCTAAGCCATCCTTTGCTTCTCTTGCGGTAACCTGACTAAGCGTTACTTTCAAATCCGCAAAAACACTGCATACATCAAGCAACAGTCCGTTTCTGTCATAGCCCACAATATCAAGTGTTGTTCTATATTCCGATTTTGCGGAATCCGCCCAATAGCAGTTGACCCACCTACCTGCATTTTCAGGATCTCTGCACGACGAAATGTAGTTAACGCAGTCCTTTTTATGCACGGAAACACCATGTCCGCGGGTAACAAAACCAATAATATCCTCACCGGGCAATGGGTTGCAGCACTGCGAAAATTTTACAAGGCAATTATCAATACCTTCCACAATAACGCCGTGTACACCTTTCTTATTAGGCTTTGGTTGCGATGTTTGAATAACAGCAGTCGGGTCGGGCGCTGCACTGTACGTTTTTACATACAATTCTTTAAGTCTTGGCATCAGCTTTGATAAAATCAAACCGCCATAACCTAATTTTGCATAATAATCTTCAAGGCTTGTGCATTGTCTGCGCTTTAATTCATCGCTCAAAAACTCTTCAAGCTCTTCAGGGGCAACAATCATTCTGTTGCGCTTAAACTCAGCCTCAAGCATTGCCTTGCCCTGCGCAACGTTTTCTTCATGACGTTCTCTTTTAAACCAGCCCCTGATTTTTGATTTTGCCTCGTTAGTTTTGGCAATGTCAATCCAATCTCGTCCCGGACCGTGATCGGCAGCTTTTGTGGTTAAAATCTCAACAATTTCACCCGTTTGCAGCTTATAATCAAGCCTTACCATCTTGCCGTCAACCTTGGCTCCCATCATGCTGTTACCTACCTGCGTATGTATCTTATACGCAAAATCAATAACAGTACCGCCAGCCGGCAGTGATATCATATCGCCTTTGGGAGTAAACGCAAAAACCTCATCAATGGCAAGGTCGTTCTTGATAGTTCGCACGATTTCCTCTATATCGTCCGATTCCTTCTGAGCTTCAAGCACCTGTCTTATCCAGGCAAGCCTCGTTTCAAGCTTATCTTTACCCTGAATACCTTCTTTGTATTTCCAATGCGCCGCAATACCGTATTCAGCCGTGTAGTGCATATCCCATGTGCGTATCTGCACCTCAAAGGGTATGCCTTCCCTTCCCAAAACGGTTGTGTGCAATGATTGATACATATTCGCCTTCGGGGTTGAAATATAATCCTTAAAGCGATTGGGTATTGGCTTAAACATATCGTGTATAATACCAAGCACATTGTAGCACTCGTTAATACTATCCACAATCACTCTGATTGCGTATTTATCATAAATCTGGTCAATGCTTTTTCTGTCAACAAAAATCTTTTTATAAATGCCGTAAATAGTTTTTACTCTGCCGTCAACCTGCGGCTTTGAAGTAAACTCTTCTTGCGCAAGCCTTTGCGAAACGCGTTCCTTTATTGTTGCAATAAATTCTTCTCTTGCATCCTTGCCAATTTCAAGAATATGTTCAATTTCGGCATAAGCAAAACTATCAAGATAATAAAACGCCAAATCTTCAAGCTCATCTTTTACCGCCCTTATACCCAAACGGTGCGCAAGCGGCGCAAAAACATTCATTGTTTCCAACGCTTTTTCTCTTTGCTTGTGTGTGGGCGTGTATTTCAAGGTACGCATATTGTGCAGTCTATCGCACAATTTTATAATGATAACTCGAACATCCTTGGACATGGCAAGCAGCATTTTGCGCACATTTTCCGCCTGCATTTCTTCATGTGAAATAGGCATTTTGGAAAGCTTTGTTACGCCATCCACAAGCATTGCAATATCCTTGCCGAATTTCTTTTCCACTGTTTCAAGAGAAATCTCGGTATCCTCAACAACATCATGCAGCATTGCCGCACAAATAGTATCCGTATCCATGCCAAGCTCAATAAGTATAAACGCTACGGCAACGGGGTGCGAAATATAGGGTTCGCCCGATGAGCGCTTTTGTCCTGTGTGTGCGCTTTCGGCAAATTTATATGATTCTATAATCTTATCAAGGTCATACGGCTTTTCCTCATCAAGAATTTTTTGAATAAGCATATCAATTGTATATATCGTTTCGGGCATACAATCGCTCTCCCTTCTATCATTTGCTTATATTTCTTATGTATAGCTTATTGTGCTTTTGCGTTGATATCCGCCAAAATTGCGCAAGAGAAAATATCAACCTTTTTAGTTGCAGGCAAAACCGTGCATTTATTTAACGCCACATCAAAATCAATCAAATTCTTTTCTTTAAAAACATCTAAAGCTATTCTGAAACGGCAGAAATTAAATTCGGGCAGATAAGCGCTAAGCCTTGCAAATGCCGTATCAATATCACCCTTTGCCGCATAAAGTTGCTTATAGCTTTCAGTCAATTCCTCTCGCGTGGGCAACATTCTGCGGTAGTAGCTGCGCGGCAGTGCCTTTTTGCAGATATAATCATCATAAGCCTGCTTTGCTTCAAAATATTTTTGCTGATTAATACCACAAACTCTATAATCTTTAACTTTTATTGAAACGTCTACTCTTCCGTTCCATTCGTTGATATCAAGCGTTACAAGTGCATCAATCTTTTCTCCGATTCTCGCCTTAAAGCTTTCACTGCTAACCCTGAAAAGCAAAGCCTGAATAGTTATTCCATCGTAAAAAAGCGATAATCTGCAATGTTTGCCGCCGCCTATTGCTGTAACGGCATTAACCTTTGCACCCGATATCAGAAATACAGGTTCGGGATTTGACGTGCCGTAAGGAGCAAGAATTTCAAGTCCCATAACATTTTCAACACTAAAATCCTCTTTTCTCAAAAGCTTGTCAGCTTTTGTACTTGCAATAAGCGGAGATACAGCGTTATTATCTGCAAATTCAAGCAGTCTATCAAAAAAGGCGTCAATATTCTCAGTTTTTACCGTAAAACCACCTGCACCCAGGTGTCCGCCGTAATTATCAAGCAAATCAGCGCAGTATTCAAGACTTTTAAACACCGAAAAGCCTTCAAACGAGCGTGCAGAGCCTCTGCCGACGCCATTTTCCGTGCTGATGATAAAGCACGGCTTTGAATATCTTTCAACCATTCTTGCGCAGATTATACCAATAACGCCACAATGCCAGCCTTCGCCGTTAAGCAAAATAAGTCTGCGGCTGACTATTTCGGGATTTTCAGCAATCTGCCTGTCAATATCCGCCATGATTTCGTTTTCCGATAATCTTCGGCTGTTGTTATAGCCAATCAGAGTCTGAGCAAGCTCTATAGCCTGTTCCTCATCATCACAAAGCATCAAATCAAGCGCAATTTTAGGTGATGCAAAACGTCCTGCGGCATTGATTTTTGGTGTAAGCATAAACGCCACGGAATTGGAGTCAAGCTCCTTACCCGAAAGCGAGCACGCATCAAGCAGTGCCGAAAGTCCTAAATTTTCTGTATTTTCAAGCAATCTCAATCCGTTTTGCACAATATATCTGTTTTCAGAGCAGATATCAACAATATCGGCAATAGTAGCAACTGCTGCCAAATCACCAAACTGTTCAAATGCGGTATCGTAATCTCCGCCTTCCAAAGCGGCGATAAGCTTTAACACAACGCCGGCTCCGCAAAGCTTTTTAAATTCACTGGGGCAATCAAACCTATGCGGATTTACAACAGCAGCAGCGTTAGGCAATTCATCACCGGGCTGATGGTGGTCAGTAACAACAAGTTCTACCCCTAAGCGTGCAATTTCTTCCGCTTCAGCAATGGCAGAAATACCATTATCTACGGTAATAATAAGCTCCACTCCCATATCAGCAAGGCTATTGACAGATTCTATGCTCATGCCATAACCTTCATGCCTTTCGGGGATATAAGTCATGACTTGTGCACCCATACATTCAAGATAGGTGTAAAGCATTGCCGTTGCCATAATTCCGTCGCAGTCATAATCGCCGTAAATGCAGATAAGCCTGCCTTCGTCAACGGCATTTTCAATAGTTTCAACCGCCTTTTGCATACCTGCAAGCACAAAAGGATCCTGCAAAGTGCACTCGCCGACCAAATCCATTGCCTGCTGTGCATTTTTCACTCCTCTTGAAGATAGCACCTGCGCACAAAGCTTCGAACATCCACATTCCATTATATTTTCAACGGCTTTTTCTTCGGCTTTGCCGATAACCCATTTTTTCATCAATTCTTCCCCTTAGAGCAATAACACTATTCGCAAAATTATAATCATATAATTATATCACATCTGTTTAATTATTTCAAGATTTGAAAATGAAATATTACGCAAGCATAACGGCGAACATAAAAATATTTAGCCAAATTGTATTTTTATTGCATTTTTGAAAATAATGTGGTATAATAACAGTGCGACACAAGTGAATACTGAACACTACATAGGATGTGTTTTTATCTATCGGTAAAAATGCATGCTCTATTTTGGCATCCTTTGTGGTGGTTCAATAACTTGTGTCGCAACAAGCTGAGCTGTGCGTTTTTCGGTGTGTACAGCTTAGCTGTACACACTTTTTTAATTTACGGAGGAACAGCAAATGTCAGAATACAAAAAACCATACTTAACACTGTTCAACGGGCTTTCTGATATAATTGAAGAAACAGACAGATATATTATCAGCAGTGAGGACATTACCGCCTACGAAAAGCTTGAAAACCTTGTGATGCAATTAAAAGAATTACAGCAAAAATCCGAGCAATTATTTTTAGAAAGTGATGAAAAAAACTAAAATATCCTCCTTTTTTAAGGAGGATATTTTTTTACATATTATGTGACAAAGCTTTTTAAAACCAACAAATTATTCTATTTTTGTTTTTTCTTATAAGCTTTTTTCTCATCGGTAAGTCCCAAAATATAATCAACGCTTGTTCCGTAAAACTGCGCAAGTTTTATAGCAGTTTCTGCCGAAAGCGAAATAGTACCCGTTTCATACTGTGAATAAGTATTTTGCGAAACATTGAGATATTCGGCAAGTTGGCGCTGTTTGTAGTCGTTATCTTCACGCAGGTTGCGTATGCGTTCAAATATCATCATTTATCACCCATTTACAGACTGAAAATACACTATTTTACTCAAAGTTGTCAATATATTCAACTGTGTAACGTGCTATATGCTATAAATTCTACTCTACCTTTATTTCAACTATAGTAGAATATACTCGTTCTTCATAATTTTTACTTGCTTACTCCGATATTACAGTAGTTGCGCTCACTTCAATTGTAGCATTACCTTTTTCTAATGCCGTTATTGTTAATCCGTCAGCAGAAACTATACTGTCACCGTCTATAATTTCGATTTTTTCATCTTTCCAGCCCATCACAAATGACCCGCCTGTATTCGGATAAATAATCTCAACATCAACACTGTCGCCAATAGACATTGTTTCAATATGTTCAACCTTCAAATCACCTGGCGGGTATTTGGGGTCACATCCTATTAATGATACAGCCAAAAATATAGTACATAACATAATAAGTTCAAATCTTACTTTCACGTTAAAAACCTCCTCCTTAAATCTATGTTTCAATCCTACAATCTTACACACAGATAAAACAACAGTAATTATATCTATCCAAGTTTAATATATCACATTTATTGTAAAAAAGAAAAGGTTTTTTGCATTTGCACAAATAATTCTCTGTTGTGCATAAAACCACACAGTTAAACCTGTAAAAAATCGCCATATAAATTTATTTAAACACAGTACCGCTCTTGACTTTTTTGAAAAAAAGGATATAATATAAGGTGGACAAAGTCCAAAAGGATTTTGATTATTTTGTATTTTTGGAGAGAAAAATGGTTTTTGCAATCGACGCAGGCAACACAAATATCGTTTTGGGTGTGTATGATAACGATAAGCTTATGTTTACTTCAAGGCTGGCAACTCAAGCCTCACTCTCTGAGGATGAGTATGCAATTGCTATAAACAACATATTGCAGCTTTATTCTATCTGCCCGAAGGAATTTGAAGGTGCTATAATTTCAAGCGTCGTTCCGCCGCTGAATTCCACGCTGAAAAATGCTTTAAAAAAGCTTTTGAACTGCAAAATTTTTGTGGTTTCTCCCGGAATTAAGACAGGGCTTAACATCAAGCTGGATAACCCCGCAATTTTGGGCGCAGACCTTGTCTGCGGTGCTGTTGGCGCACTTGCCAAATACAGCGCACCCTGCATTGTGTTTGACCTTGGCACAGCAACCACCATTTCCGCTATTGATGAAAACAAATGTTTCCTTGGCGGCTCTATCATTCCCGGCGTGCGCATTTCGCTTAACGCGCTTTCTTCTTCAACCGCACAGCTGCCGCACATCAGTCTTGATGATTATGACGGAACGGTAATCGGTAAAAACACGCTTTCTTCAATGCAATCGGGTATCATACTCGGCAATGCAGGCATGATTGACGCTTTTATTGAAAAATACCGTGAAATCTTGGGGCAAAATGCAATTGCAATTGCAACGGGCGGCTTGGCAGGCAGTATTGTAAAATACTGCAAAAACGAAGTTATCTGCGATAACGATTTGCTGCTTGACGGTCTTTACTCAATCTACAAAATCAACGCAAAATCCTGATAATTTACGTTGCACCCGAATTGTTTTGTAAGGTCGGGGCAGCAGTAGGAGGATTTTTTATGAGCACACAAACAAGAAACACATCTATCAAAACCATGACCTTCGGCGCAATGCTTACAGCATTGGTAATTGTACTGCAATTGATGGGTTCGTTCATCAAATTCGGTCCTTTTTCCATCTCGCTTGTACTTATTCCGATAGTTATCGGCGCTGCAACCTGTGGACCTTACATGGGCGCATGGCTCGGTGCGGTATTCGGCATAACGGTACTTGCCAGCGGCGACGCAGCAGCATTTATGACAATAAACGCTATCGGCACGGTTATCACTGTTATGGTCAAAGGTATCGCTTGCGGTTTTCTTTCAGGTCTTACATACAGACTTATTGAAAAGAAAAATAAGCTTATCGCCGTAATTGCAGCCGCAGTTGTCGGTCCGCTTGTAAATACGGGTGTCTTTCTCGCAGGCTGCGCACTGTTCTTTTTTGATACTATCAAGATATGGGCAGACGGTGCAGGCTTTGGCAACAATGTAGTGGGATATATGTTTATCGGTCTTGTAGGCGGCAATTTCTTATTCGAATTAGGTGCAAACCTTATCTTAAGCCCCACAATTGTCAAACTGCTTGACTATACAAAAAAGAATATATAAACAAAGCAAGCTCTGCTGAGTAAAATCGGCAGAGCTTTTTGATTTTCTGCTTGACTATTTACGATATCGGTAGTATCATCAGATATGACATATCATCAATATTAAGAGAGGGATAAAAATGCGGTTGTTGTTTGAAATCGACACAAATGATTACAACAAAAACGGAACAGTTTTTGTGCGCCCGTCCGTACGCGGAATTATCATCAAAGGCGAAAAAATTGCTATGATATACAGCAAAAAGTATAACTACTACAAATTTGCCGGCGGCGGTATTGAGCAAGGCGAAAGCCATGCAGATGCGCTGATAAGGGAAATCAAAGAAGAAACGGGTTTTAGCGTAATCCCTCAATCAATAAAAGAATATGGCTATGTGCACCGTGTTCAAAAGGGTATCAACGAAGATATTTTTATTCAAGATAATTATTACTATTTTTGTGATATTGAAGACGAAATCGGTGAGCAGAATTTGGACGATTACGAAGACGATGAACAATTCACACCCGAATATGTAACGCCTAAACACGCAATATGTGTAAACCAAAACGAAAGCCACGGCAGCAAAAGCAACAACACGCGATTTTGCGTTATACTCAACAGAGAAACACAGGTGTTAAAAATGCTGGCAAACGAAATTCTTGATGCGCAAGATAATCAAAACAAAAATCCGAGATAATTAGATCTATCTCGGATTTTTATTATATCAGGTCACAATTTTATGTTTCTTTGCCATATCCAAATTAAGTTTTAGATTTTTTTCGAGTAGCTCTGATATTACATCATATTCGCCCGCTGCAATCATTTGCAAAAGTTTGATAAGCTTGCTATCTTCATCACGCATTGAATTGAATTGTTTTTCATACTCAACATTATTCCAATTCAAGCTTACACGATTTGATTCAAGCGCATTTTTGTGCTGATGTAAGATAGCCTCAATTACTTCAGACGCTTTTTCGTATTCACCGCATTTTAAATACGGCTCAATTCTGAAAACGTTATTTGTTAATACAGTGCCAAAACCGTTGATTTCAAAATTATCGCAGGCGTCAATCAAGTCGTTCTGAGTAAGCACCGCATTAAACCTCGGCATTATTGTATTTTTGAATATTTCTATTTTCCGATCAGAATCAAAACTGTCAAACTCCTTGTCATTAATACCAAATACCCTTATTCCGTATATAGAGAACTCAAAACCGCAGGATGAAAAGTAGTCATCTATTAACGGAGAATACATCGAAATCATACCAAATGAAAATACCCTTTTTCTAAATCTTGGCATATACTTATAATCTGCACATTGAAAAATGTTATCTCCTACAATTCTGAAATAACAATTTCCTTTCCTGACAAAACCATTAGAAACAAATATATCATTGAAAAAGCAATCGCTATTCACTATGTAACCCCCTCGCATTAAATTTTAACTTAACAGAGATTTCTATCTACCCTTGACACATTATAACACATAATCAATTAATAATCAAACACAAAACCGCTTTTGATTGTGTATCAAAAGCGGTTTTCGAAATCATTATGATTCAACGGGAAATTTATCTATCGCACCAATTGCATATCGTGCAATAAGTGTTGCATCCATTGCGTTTACCTTGCCATCACCATTAACATCAGAAAGAGCCGAAGCCTCATCAGATAGTGTATATGTGCCGACCGCATAGCGTGCAACCAGAGTTGCATCCATTGCGTTAACCTTACCGTCACCGTTTGCGTCACCCCACAAGCCTGCGGGTTCTTCGTTAGCAGGTGTTTCAACAACCATTACCGAATAGTTTACACATCCCGATGATTGACCATTTTGTCCAAGCGTTACAATCTGCCCCGATGTCACGCTCTTTTTATAAAGATTATACGTAACGTCACTTGAATTTGTAAAACTCAGCGATGTGCTTTGCCAATCGGAAAGCCACGAAGGCAAGGTTGCAACACGCGCATCCATTGCAACATACACATCAATATCAGCACCTGCGGTAAAGTACGCAAGCGTATCGGTATAGTTTTTGGAATCGCAAGCGGTTTTCAGGTGTTCCGCTCCGATAATTTCGCTTGGCAAGCCGACATAGGTTACGGTTCTGTCACCGTAAACAAGCTCACCGTCTGCCAGATTATAAGCTATCAGCCAGTTAGCACTTTCGGCTGTATCGTTAATATACAAATTTGTTATAAGCGTGCCGTTAATAGCTATCGCTTCCCTGCCGAACACGAAGTTATTGATATTCAGCAGATACGTACCGTCATCGCCCGTAAATTTAAGGTAAACCGTATGTACACCGCTTGTTGTTGCTATGTTGCAGCTTACGTCAATCCACTCCTGCCAATTGCCCGTACCTGCCGCTTTGCAGGTGCCTACGGGCGTGTTGCTCAGGCTATCAAGATATATCTCAATATTTCCGCCGGTTGTTGTTGCGGCAATGCGTGCCGAAAAACTCTTTGCGCCGTCTTCAAAATCAACATTGCGGAACATGATGTAATCGCCGTTTTCGATATAGCCTACATTCTGACCGCCCTCAGTGCAATCCTCTGTTCTTACGCCTTCCTGTGTGCTGTAATCTTCAGCTTCAATCGTTTCAAAAGCGCTTATTGTGGGAACTTCAGCAAGCTCGGGAGAAAGTGTAACAACACCCTTTGGAAATGCGTCGATTGTAAGGTCGTTGATATAATATTCGATATTTGTATATCCCTGACCGCAGTAGTCGCCGTTTGTATCCGAAGCATCATCGGGGTTAAGGCCACGAGCAAGCTCCCACTCATCAGGCATACCGTCGTTGTCGCTGTCGGTAATTGTCTTTGTAAGAACTGCATCGGGATAATCATAAGTTACACCGCACTGAATATTATAGCCGTCTAACTTTGATTTTTCATCGTCGGTAGCTTCATCATAGGTGGCGGTACCGCTCATGTTGCCGGTACCCGTTCTGCACTCGTAAGCAGACTGCTGATCAATGGCAGTTCTCAAATCTGAAGAAATACCGTTGCCTGCGTATGTAAGAACATTCTCGTATGAAGCCTCAGCACTCTCGCAGGTTAATGCTGTGGATACATTCTCACCATTAACAGTAGTCTGGAACGCTGTCGTGCTCTTGATGCCGTCCTTTGTAATGCCAAGTCCGTCCTTAACGGAAATACCATTCCAGTTATCGCTTGTTACTGTGTCGTATACAGAGCCGTCCTGATTTAACATACGGTTACCCGTAGCGTAAATCGAGAAATTTTCAGGACTTGTAGAGCTGTCAACATAAACATAATGCTTGCCGCTTACAGTGCCGTTGCCCATTTTAAGCGTGTTGTTTACATAGTTAAGGTGTCCGATAGTGCCGTAAGCTGTCTGGTAAGCCCAGTTATAAATTACATTGTTTGTAAAATCGGCAGTTGCAGTACCTACAACCTTGCCTCTGAAGTTTCTTGAAACATTGTGAACGATAAGGTTATGGTCAAACGTGCTGTAACCCTTGCCCATCATGATACCGAAGCCATGAATACCCTTGCTGTGTCCGCCCCATGAATCAGCAGGGCCTATAACTGAATACTGAACGGTATAATATTCATTTTTGGAATAAAGTGCCCACTGTTCATCGGTTGTCCAACCCATTGAACAATGGTCAATCATTGAATTTGAACCTGCCGCACCACCCCAGGCATCATTGCCGCTTGTGGTTGAAGCATAAGGGCCGGGACGTGAGCTGATAAATCTGCATATAATGTTATCTCCGCCCATACCGAATTTGTAGTTCTTCAGTGTAACTCCGCTGCCGCCGGGCGCAGTCTGACCTGCAATTGTAATATTGCTTTGGCAGACGATATTGCTCTTAAGTTCAATTGTTCCGCTTACATCAAAAACAACAATTCTGTTTGATTGGCTTACGGCATCACGCAATGAACCCGTGCCGCTATCGTTGAGGTTTGTTACGTGGTAAACCTCGCCGCCACGTCCGCCTGTGGCATATTTACCGCCGCCCACAGCACCGGGAAAAGCGATAACGGATGCCGCATTTGCGTTTATGTCTGCATTAGGTGCGGTGTAATCCGCCGCAGGTATGCAGGCAAATGCAGCAGCAACACCGGTTAATGCCGCAAGACCTTTTTTCAATACTTTTTTCATAATACTCTCCTTTATATGCGCACAGCCCCATACTTAATAGATTATTACGCACGCAAAAATTTATCACATTTATTATAAAATATAAAATTGCACAATGTCAATACAATAGCAGATTTAAGCAAAAACAGTCACATAAAAAGCAGATTTTGATATATTACATATATTTTATGCACAATAACATTATGTTACAGTTAGCAAGAATAACAACTTTTTTTAGAGAATACAACATATATCGCCACAAACCATACTAAAATCATTGACAACACATCAGCAAAATGCTATAATATATGTTTGGTAAATTAAGAATAACAAAAGTAATACGGAGGTCATTTTCTTGGTACGAAACGATTTAAGGAACATTGCAATTATTGCCCACGTTGACCACGGCAAAACCACACTTGTTGACGAAATGCTCAAGCAGAGCGGCGCTTTCCGTGAAAACCAATCGGTTGCGGAGCGTGTAATGGACTCCAACGATTTGGAGCGTGAGCGCGGAATTACAATTCTCGCAAAAAACACATCAATATATTATAAAGATACAAAAATCAATATTATCGACACACCCGGACACGCTGATTTCGGTGGCGAGGTTGAGCGTGTTCTCAACATGGTAGACGGTGTTGTTCTGCTTGTTGATGCTGCCGAAGGTCCCATGCCGCAGACAAGATTTGTACTTTCAAAGGCGCTTGAAATGGGACAGAAAATCATTGTTGTTGTAAACAAGATAGACAAGCCCGATGCTCGTCTTGACGAAATCGGTGACGAGGTTTTAGAACTTCTTTTAGATCTTGACGCAAATGATGAACAGCTTGAAAGCCCCATGCTTTTCTGCTCGGGAAGAAGCGGTACTGCATCTCTCTCGCAGTATGAAGAGGGCAAGGATTTAACCCCACTTTTTGAAACAATCATCAACTATATCGAAGCTCCGCAGGGTGATGAAACAGGCCCCTTGCAGATGCTTATTTCTTCTATTGACTATAACGAATACGTTGGCAGAATAGGCATCGGCAGAATTGAACGTGGTTCCGTAAAGCTTAACCAAAACGTTCTTGTAGGTAATTATTTCAGTGAAGACAAGCCCCGCAGCAGCAAGCTTGTAAACATCATGCAAATTCAGGAATTAAAGCGTGTACCCGTACAGAACGCAACCGTAGGCGATATCGTGTGGGTAAGCGGTATTGAAGATATCACCATCGGTGATACTATCTGCGATACCGAGAATTATGACCCTTTGCCTTTTACAAAGGTAAGCGAGCCTACTATTGAAATGACATTTTCCGTCAACGATAGTCCCCTTGCCGGACAGGAAGGCAAATTTGTAACATCACGCCAATTGCGTGAAAGGCTTTTTAAAGAGCTGCTGCGTGATGTTTCGCTAAAGATTGAAGAAACAGAAAATACCGACAGCTTTAAGGTAATGGGCAGGGGCGAAATGCACCTTTCCATATTGATAGAAAATATGCGCCGTGAAGGCTACGAGCTTTCAGTTTCAACTCCTCACGTTCTGTTTAAGGAAATTGACGGCAAAAGATGTGAGCCGATTGAACGTCTTGTAATTGACGTTCCACAGGATTTTGTGGGCGCAGTAATGGAAAAACTGGGTTCACGCAAGGCTGAGTTACAGTCAATGAATCCGCAGGGAAGCCGTATGAAGATAGAATTTCTCGTTCCCTCACGCGGACTTTTCGGCTACAAGAGCGAATTTTTGACTGATACCAAGGGCGAAGGCATCATGTCAAGCGTGTTCCATTCCTATCAGGAATATAAGGGCGATATCCCCAGACGCAGCCTCGGCAGTATGGTTAGCTTTGAAACGGGTGAATCCGTAACTTACGGACTTTTCAACGCACAGGAACGCGGTCAGCTGTTCATTGGTGCAGGTGTTAAAGTTTATGAAGGTATGGTTGTAGGCGTTAGCCCTAAACCTGAAGAACTTGTTGTTAACGTATGCAAGCGCAAGCATCTTACAAACACTCGTGCAAGCGGAAGCGATGACGCTTTAAGACTTATTCCGCCTAAGAAAATGAGCCTTGAAGAATGTCTTGAGTTCCTTTCGGACGACGAATTACTTGAGGTAACACCCGTATCACTTCGTCTGCGCAAGCAAATTCTTGATAATTCCATGCGCGCCAAGGCAAGAGCAAAATCATAATTAATTGTATAAAAATTATAGTATATTTTCAGCCGTGTATTTTTTATATGCGGCTGTATTTTTTTAAGCGCAAATATTGATGTGTTAATGTTATCGTTTACAAAAAAATCCCGAAGCTACGGCATTTAGCGAACATCATTATTCTTTGTAGATATTGCACAATAATTATATTCATGTTTAGTTGGATATTACAAAAATATCGAAATTCGCTTTACTTTTTTGGTTGGTTATGGTATCATAATTGCATAATAAAGTTAGTGTGAGGAGTTTGTGGCCATTTGGCAAAATCAGCTCTTTTCCGGATTCTTTACAGCGCCTCAAAAACGCTGAAAAATCCGCATTTTGCTTTAATTTATGGGGATAGCGAATGACTAACCGGATTTTAAATCAGAGCTTAACCCCAAAAGCTCAAAAATTTATTACAGGAGGAGAGAGTTCACATTATGAAACTCAAAAAGCTTACAGCAGCAGCTGCCGCTTCCGTAATGGCAGCATCAGCGCTTGCACCCGCAGTATCAGCAGGACAGCTTCTCGGTCAGATGAACTTCGACGAAGGCGTTGGTTTGCCTTGGCATACTTGCGAATCTGCCCCCGGTGAATGCGATTTTAAAATCGCTGACGGCGTTTACTCAATCGAGATCGTTAACCCCGGCGGAGCTTCCCGCGGTGGTGAAGACAGATGGGACGTACAGTTCCGTCACAGAGGTTTAACTCTTATTTCATCACACTCTTACACAATCAAGTTCGACCTTACCGCATCAAATTCAGGTAAATTCTACACCAAGCTTGGTAACCTTGAAGGTAACATCGAAATATGGCACAACGGTAACACAAGCGCAAGCGATTTTGATCAGAAATGGGATCTTATCAACGTTTCCGCTAACACAACATACTCGATGAGCTGTACTTTCACTCCCACATCTGACGCTACTGCAGATATGGCAGCTGAGTGGGCATTCCACCTCGGCGGTGACGGTCAGTACACATCAGGCGACTGCTTCCCTATTGGAACAGTAATCGAATTTGACAATATGTCTCTTATCGACAACACAGCTGATACATACGACTATGAAAATCAGCATGCTGACGAGTTAGAGTACATGCGTTACTTCTTGGAGCCTGAACTCTATCGTAACGAAATCACTGTTAACCAGGTTGGTTATTATCCCAACGCTGAAAAGTTCGCAACATTGATCGTTGACGAAAGCGAAACAGCTTCTCAGACATTTGAAGTTGTTGATTCAAATGGTGATACAGTTTACACAGGCAAGTCCACAAACATCGGCTACGATGATGACGGCGGTTGCTATGTTCACCACCTTGATTTCTCTGATTTCACAGATGAAGGCTCTGGCTACAAGATTGTTTGCGGCGACAGAGAAAGCTTTGAATTCAACATTGGTAAGTGGATCTATGACGGTCTTCTTGCTGACTCACTCAACTACTTCTACCTCAACCGTTCTGCTTGCGAAGTTGAATCTCAGTATGTAACTTCCGGCGATGCTAACGCTCTTGCTCGTGATGCTGGTCACACAAAGGACGTTGCTTACATCCAGACAAAATGGAGTAACGAAGTTGACAACTCCGGTACTTCACAGGATGTAACAGGCGGTTGGTACGACGCAGGTGACTATGGTAAATACGTAGTTAACGGCGGTATCTCCCTCTGGACACTCCAGAACGAATACGAAATGGCTGTATACGGTGGCTATGCTGAAGAAACATTCGGCGATGGCACAATGCAGCTTCCTGAACAGTCCAACGGTTATCCCGACCTTCTTGACGAAGCTGCATGGGAAATGGATTGGTTCATGACAATGGAAGTTAAGTCCGGCACACAGAAGGGCATGGTTTACCACAAGATTCATGATGATAAGTGGACAGCTCTCGGCTGCTTGCCTTCCGACTACGAAGATGCTGACAGCACATATCGTGAAAAGGTTTCCTACCGTGTAATCAAGCCCGCTACACTTACAGCTACATTCAATGCTGCTGCATGTGCTGCACAGGCTGCACGTCTTTGGGAAGATGTTGACGCTTCAAGAGCTGCTGAATATCTCGAATTTGCTGAGAGAACATACGCAGCAGGCGTTTCTAACTATGTTGCTTACAAGGCTCCCTCTAACCCTGATTCTTACACAGGCGTTTACGCTTCTCTCTCTCAGAACATCGGCGGCGGCCCTTACGGCGACACTGATGCAACTGACGAAGCTTACTGGGCAGCTGCAGAACTTCTCATCACAACAGGCAATCAGGATTACTACACAGATATGACTTCCGGTATCGGTGCTAAGCATCACCTCCAGGCTTACACAGCTCTTTATTCAGGTGAAGACTCCGGTACAGTTGGTTTCATTAACTGGGGTAACACATCCGGTCTCGGCATTATGTCCCTCTTCCTCAACCCCGATGCTCTTCCTGCTGACGAATACACAGAACTCTGCGAAAACCTTATGGCTGCTGCAGACGTATTCAAGGGTTATGAAGACGAACAGGGCTTTGGTATCCCGATCATCCAGTCTACATCCAATGCAGACACAGGTTATGATTCCATCACAGGTTATCCTTGGGGCTCCAACAGCTTCGTAGTATGCAACGCTATGCTCTTTGCTTACGCTTTCGAAGCTTCCAACGTAGTTAACGGTTCTTACGATTCTACATACTTCAGTGGCGCTACAATGGCTATGGACTACATCTTCGGCCGCAACGCTCTTGACTTCTCTTATGTATCAGGTTACGGCGACCGCGCTCTTAAGTATCCTCACCACAGATTCTGGGCTTACCTCACAGATCCTTCCAAGTGGCCTATGGCTCCTTCAGGATGTCTCTCCGGTGGTCCTAACTCTACATTGCAGGATCCTTGGGTAGCTGGTTACGGTTGGGGCGCTGGTATCAACGATCCTCAGCTCTGCTACACAGATAACAACGAAGCTTGGTCCGTAAACGAAATCACAATCAACTGGAACTCTCCTCTTGCTTGGGTTATCGGTTACCTCCAGGAAAACAATGACAAACTCGGTGAAGTTGAAGATGATTACCTCCTCGGCGACGTTAACAACGACGGCAAGGTAAACGCTATGGACGCTACACTCGCAGCTAGATATGCAGTTGGTTCTTACACCCTTGATGCTGCAGCTATCAAGCGCGGTGACGTTAACGGTGATGGCAAGGTTAACGCTATGGACGCTACACTTATCGCAAGATATGCAGTAGGTTCTTTGGCTAAGTTCCCCATCCAGTAATTATTTACTTTAAACGGGATGCATTTTATGCATCCCGTTTTTTGTTTTACTATAACATTACAATAAATTATGTTGCTTTTTTAATAAATCTATTGTATAATATAAGTTGGTATTTTTTGTGCAAAGGGGTGAATTATTACGGATTACAATCTTGTCGGTCAAGAGATTACTATTGAAGGTGTTGTAGAATCAATCGTCTATCGCAATGAAGATAACGGTTATACCGTACTTGATTTAGAGCTGAAGGATGAGCTTGTAACCGTAGTTGGTGAGCTTGGCAGAGTGGATGAGGGTGAAGTCCTGCTACTGAAAGGCTCATACATAAATCACCCAAGGTTCGGTATGCAATTCAAAGCAGTTTATTGTGAACAGCGTTTGCCTGAAACTGCCGTTTCTATCGAAAGATATCTTGCCAGCGGAGTTATAAAGGGAATAGGCCCTTCGCTTGCCAAAAAAATTGTTAATCAATTTGGAAGCGAAACGCTTGAAATTATGCAGAATACACCCGAAAGGCTTACCTGCATAAAAGGCATTTCTCCAAAAAAATGCGAAAGCATTGCGCAAGAATTTGCTCAGCTCTCCGGCGTGCGAAGAATAATGAGCTTTCTTTCAGGATTTGGAGTACAAGCGAGCTATGCAATGGCAGCGTTTAAGCTTTGGGGCTTTGAAGCACTTGAAATCATAAAGGATAACCCATATTTACTGTGCAGCCCAAGCATAGCCTTAGGTTTTCCCAAAGCTGATGCAATTGCAGATAATCTTGAATTTGCAGATGCCACAAAAAAGCGTATTTGCGCAGGTTTAAGGTTTATTCTTGAACAGAATTTACTTGAAGGTCATACCTGCGTTCCGCTAGATAAGCTTATCGAAAAGGCTAAGGATTATCTTGCTGAGCGTGAACAGGATGTTTATGATGCTTATAACTATGAGCTTGACGAACACGACCTTGTTGAGTACGAAAAAAACGGCAGGTGCTTTGTTTATTTAGCCGAATACTTTGACGCCGAAAACTATATTGCAGAGCGTCTTGGCGTTCTCAACGCATTTATGCCGCGCACAGATTTTAACTTTGAAGAGCTTATTCATGCACAAGAATTAAAAAACTGCATTGAATATGAAGAACTTCAACGTAAAGCAATTAACTTGGCACTTACAAAAGGCTTGATGATTTTAACGGGCGGCCCCGGCACGGGAAAAACAACAACTCTCAACGCAATAATATCAATATATGAGAGCCGTAATTCAAAAGTGTTGCTTGCCGCACCAACCGGCCGAGCCGCTAAGCGTATGTCTGAATTGACGGGCAGAGAAGCGAAAACTATTCACCGCCTGCTTGAAGTTGATTTTGATATCAAAGGAAATCTTGCATTCAAACATAATGAGAAAAACACCCTTTCCTGCGATGTAATTGTAGTTGATGAGGTTTCCATGCTTGATACATTGCTGTTTGCAAGCCTGCTTAAAGGCGTTAAGCTTAATTGCAGAATTATTCTTGTGGGCGACAGCGACCAGCTGCCATCAGTTGGGGCGGGTAATATTCTCAAATGTCTTATCGACTCTAAACGCATACGCACAGTTGCACTTACCGAAATTTTCAGACAATCCAAGCAAAGCTGCATTGTAACAAATGCACATAAAATTGTCGCCGGCGAAATGATTGAACTTGACGACAAAAAAAGCGATTTCTTCTTTTTTGAAAGAAATAATCCTACACATTGCGCTAACCTGATTGTTGACCTTTGCTCTCGCAGATTGCCAAAGGCATACAACTACTCCCCTACCGATGATATTCAGGTGCTTTCACCCACGCGCAAAGGCATTGTAGGCACTTTGGAGCTTAACAAAGCACTGCAGTCTGTGTTAAACCCTCACGCCGATAATAAGGATGAGGTAAAAACTATGCTGTATACCTTGCGCGACGGCGATAAGGTTATGCAGATAAAGAACAATTATGATATCATGTGGAAGCGCTGCGGCGAATCGGGTGCAGGTATTTTTAATGGTGATATCGGCATTATTACAGAGATTGACCGACGTGCATGCGAGGTGACGATTAATTTTGATGGGCGTTATGCGGTTTATCCGTATTCCATGCTCGATCAGCTTGAGCTTGCCTACGCTGTAACCGTGCACAAAAGTCAAGGCAGCGAATTTGAAGCCGTAATACTTGTTATACCACAAGGATTTGAAACGCTTTGCTACCGTAATTTGCTGTACACGGCAATCACACGTGCAAAAAAAATGCTGATTTTAATCGGCACGCGAGAGCGTGTTGCTGAAATGATAGCCAACAACCGACGCACCTTGCGTTATACTTGCCTGCGCCACATGATTGAAACGGAGATTCCCCATGAACCCCGTGATTAACTTTTTAAGCGATTTAATTTATCCAAACCGCTGTCCCTGCTGCAACAAATTTATATCGTGGAATAAGCTTGTGTGCGAAAGTTGCATTGCCGAATTAAAGCAAGCACAATACTGCACAAAATGCGGCAATTACAAATGTATTTGTCAAAATGGCATTTATAACGATTCTGCTTTTGTTTTGTATGAATATCAAGGTGCTGCGCAAATCGGCATACTTGCCTACAAAAGCGGTGAAAACCGCAATTTTCTGCATTATATGAGTGCTGAGCTTGCCCAAAATCTAAAGCAAAGCAATATCAAGGCAGATTACGTTGTGTTTGCGCCAATGTCACGCAAATCAAAAATAAAACGCAGATTTGACCACACAAAAATTATGGCAAAGGAAATTGCAAAAGCGACTGGCTGCAAAACGCTTAATGCGCTTGTATGCAAAAACAGTATTCAAACACAGCATAAGCTTGATGCAAAAATGCGTAAAAAGAATGCTGAGAACATAACCATTAAAGATGTTTATCTTCAAGACAAAATCGTTATTTTCTGCGATGATATTACAACAACGGGCAGCACAATGCAACGCTGTTGCAAGCTTTTAAAACAGCAGGGTGCAAAAACAATTTACTGTGCTTTTGGCGCAGCAACACCAATTAATTTGAAAGGAAATTAACACCATGGACCAGATTTTTGATTATTTCGAGTATCTCCCCACAAGAATAATGGCAGGCATCGAAAGCCTTATACCCACAATTATTTTTGCAGCAATTATCCTTCTTGCAGGCACAATTGTGTCAAATATGGCACTTAACTTTCTTAGCAAAGGTGCTGAAAAAGGTAAAATCGACAAAACAATTTACAGCTTTCTCAAATCACTTATATCAATTGTTGTAAAGCTCTTCACAATCATCATCGTTCTCAGTGTACTTGGCGTTCCGATGACATCTATCATCACAGTTATCGGTACTGCCGGTCTTGCTATCGGCCTCGCTCTTCAGAACAGCCTTTCCAACCTTGCAGGCGGATTTATCATCCTTTTCACAAAGCCCATCGAAGTTGGTGATTTTGTTGAATCCAACGGTACAACAGGTACAGTAAAGGCTATTAATATCCTTTACACACAGATTGTAACTCCCGATAATCAGGAAGCTTACATTCCTAATGGTCTTGTAGCAAACAACAAGATCACAAACATTTCCAAGCTTGGCAAGAGAAGACTTGATCTTGATTTTGCAATTGCTTACGAAAACGACCTTGCTAAAGCTAAGGAAGTTATCGGCAAAGTTATCGAAAACAGCCAGTACTCACTTAAAGACGACGCACCCGTTGTTCGTCTTGGCGGTCATGGACAAAATGGTCTTATTATTCACATCAGAGCATGGGTACACCCCGACAATTACTGGGATCTTTACTACGATATTTACGAAGGCTGCAAATCAGGATTTGAAGCAAACGGCATAGTAATCCCCCACAACCAGCTTGATGTACACGTTATAGAAAATGCAAAATAAGGAAATAACTAAAAAGCGCAAAAACGCTCCGATAGTTTTTATCGGAGCGCTTGCCGCGCTGTTTATACTTTGGTATTACAACAATTTTACTATAAAAACCGTTAACGCAAATATCACTTCTGATAAGGTTCAAAATGATATAAAAATCGCACTTATTTCAGACTTGCACGGAATGGAATTTGGTGAGGATAACGAAAAACTTATAGAAACAATCGACGCAGGAAAACCCGATATTGTTATTGCCTGCGGAGATATGATGACCTCTACCAAACCGGAAGAAACAATACCTATTGCAGTTAATCTGCTTTCAAATCTTGCTAAAAAATACCCTGTATACTTTGCCGATGGAGAACACGACAAAATTTTTGAATCTATACACACCGACTTGCAAAACGCTAATGTTACCATAACCCCAATGTATGATGTAGAAAACTATTATAATATTTCATGCTTTGAGGATACTATCACTGTCGGAGAAACGCAGATTTACATTGGCGGCGTAAGTTATTACAGTAATTTTTATTTTGATATGAACGAATATATCACAATCCCTGATGACGTTTTTTCAATCTTCCTTTGTCACATTCCGCAAATTGATGAATTTGAAAAAATCGGTGCTGACCTTACCTTAAGCGGCGATACACACGGAGGTATTATACAGCTTTTCGGACCTGCCTATTTTGAAGGAGAATGGTTCCCCGAATTGACAGGCAGCAACACACCCGTTTACGATAAAGGCATGTTTGATTATGAAGGCGGACAAATGTTTGTTACATCGGGCTTAGGCGCATATCCCATTCCTGCAAGGTTAAACAACCGTCCCGAAGTATGCTTTATAACAATCTCACCCGAATAATATTTTTTTGATATCTTCGCAAAATCGGCATATCATTAAAAATAAAAAGCTCTTCATATCAATTGAAGAGCTTTTGAGAAAAAATTTTAATGCAATTATAATAACAAACGGCTATAATCAATCTACATCATAGTAGGTCTTTGCAATGTAGGAATTGTAGATTTCTGCCATAAGCTTACCGGTAAAAAGCGCACCGGCAATGGTTATAACAAAACACGCAACTTTAACAAGATCTTTCATGGTAATGTCCTCTCTTTCAGCGTAGTTTTTAAGGCGAATTTCTTTACACCTATATTATAGCACATATTTTTGCAAAAGACCATACCTTTTTTGAAAAAACGAAAATTTTTTTAAAATATTGATTTAAGGAAACATCCGATAGATGAATAAATACAAACAGCTTGCAACAAATACATTAATTTTTACAATCGGCTCGTTCAGCTCCAAAATTCTGAGCTTTCTTCTTACAAGGCTTTATACATCATGCCTTACCGAAGCGCAGCTCGGTATTGCCGATCTCATTCAGCAAGGTGCAAATTTGCTTATTCCCATACTCACGTTAAATATTGTAGAAAGCGTAATGCGCTACGGACTTGAAAAAAGCTACGATAAGCAACAGGTTTATTCTGTTGGAATAAGAGTGCTGATGATAGGCATGGCATGCCTAACCTTGCTTTTGCCTATTTTAAACATGGTGCCCAAGTTTGATGGATATCTGCACTTGCTGTATATATTCGTGTTTGCATCTTCCTTCAGGGCAATCAACCAGCAATTTTTGCGCACCTGCGGCCATGTAAAGCTCTATGCATTTGATGGTATTCTTACAACATTTGTAATGATTACCTTCAACTTCATCTTCCTGCTTGGGTTTGATATGGGCACCGAAGGCTACCTGCTCTCAATGATTCTTTCTGACTTGATTTCAGCGCTGTTTATTTTCTTTGTGGGACAAAATTACCGCTATTTAAAATTTGTCAGACTCGAAAAAGATATGATTTCGACGATGATAAAATTTTCAATCCCTCTCATTCCCACAGCGGTTTTGTGGTGGATAGTAAGTGCTTCCGACAAATTCATGATATCGGCAATCCTTGGTGATGATATAAACGGTGTATACACCATTTCCTACAAAATTCCTTCGCTGATATCCATGGTATCCACAATCTTTTTCCAGGCATGGCAGATGTCAGCTATTGCCGAATATACTGAAAACGGTGCTTCTCAAGAAGCAAAAGACTTTTTCTCAAAGGTTTTTCACGCTTATCAGGCTGTAATGTACATTGCGGGCGCAGGTATTCTGCTTTTGCTCCGTCCGTTGATTGATCTGCTTGTCGACAGTGATTTCGGTGATCCGTATATTTACACACCATTTTTGATTTTATCCGTAATCATGTCGTGCTCATGCACATTTTTAAGCTATATATATTCAGCAACCGTGCACACACGAAATTCTTTTGTAACAAGCCTTATTGCAGCAACAGTGAATATTCTTTTAAACATCCTACTCATTCCCTCGCCCTTGGGCGCGCAGGGTGCAGCTATTGCAACAGCTGCAAGCTATACAGTGTGCTTTTTAGTGCGCCTTTTCGATTCGCGCAGATACATTTGCTTTAAGGTAAAGTATATACCGCTTGTTTTAAACATCACACTTACAATCGTAATGGTGCTTTGCGCACTTTACTGCGAAAAATTCAAGCTCTTGTTAATAATAATACTGTTTGCAGCTTTGTTTGCAATCAATTTTAACGAACTTTGGCTAACAATTAAAAAGCTTTTACCCCGACTAAAGCGTAAACGCTCATAAAATCAAATACAAGATTTAAAGAAAGGAGGAAACACAAATGGGAATATTCAATATTTTTTCAAAGAAAGCCACCAAAAAAAGCGCCGTAGTATATATTGATTTTGAACACTGGTTCATTGGTCTTGATAATTATTTTCACATTAAGCCCGATATTTTAAGCTTAAAAAATGAGCTTGACAAAAATTATGATATTAAAGACATTGTCGTTTTTGCCGATTTTCACAACGAAGCGTTGAATGATATGCTTATGCGTCTGCGTGAGGTTACCAACTCAATTGTAGAAACCGGCAGCGGTACGTCCTACTACAAAAAGGATTTTACCGATTTTATCATGCTTGATTATATCTACCAAAAAGCATACAGCGATAATTCAATTGACTGCTTTATTATTTTTACGGGTGATGGACATTTTACTTCGGTTGTTAATTTTTTAAAAAACAAATGCGGCAAGGAAGTTGGCATTTACGGCGTAAACGGTGCTATGAGCCAGCAGCTTACAAACAGCGCAAGCTGGTACAAAACCGTGCCCGATATCAATTCCGATAAATCTTACTGCTGTAATCTTATTTTGAAAAATTTTGATTACATAAACCACAAAAAAGGCAAATCGGTATATCCCACGTTCCGAAAAACAGTTGATATCATTTCAGAATACTACCATATTGAGCGCAGTGATGTAGAAAGCACCCTTTCCGAAATGATAACTCAAGGCTATATTTATTACCGCAATGCACCGCTTGATAACGGCAAGCTGATAAAAGTGCTGCGTGTAAACTGGAAGCGAGCTGTAAACGACGGCCTTTGGAAATCAAACGCAAACAATTCAAAATAAAACAAAAGTGCGATTGTCTTGAAAATTTAACAAGATTATCGCACTTTAATTTTTTGAAAAATACCGCTTTTGCTATGGACATATTGCTGATTTTGTGCTATAATATTTGTTGACAATGAATAAGTCCCCATTTTGTGTGGACAGAAAGGTATATAGATGATATATGAAAAATCATGCGGTGCGATAGTTTACCGTAAATCGCACGGCAACACAGAAATTCTGCTGATAAAGCACATCAACAGCGGTCATTGGTCATTCCCAAAGGGCCACATGGAAAAGGAAGAAACCGAGCTTGAAACAGCCGCACGCGAAATTAAGGAAGAAACGGGCGTTGACGTAATCATCGACCCCACTTTCAGAGAAACTGTTCAATACTCTCCCAAAAAGGATACAATGAAAGTTGTTGTTTATTTCCTTGCAAAAGCCAAAAACTTTGAGCTTTCCCCCCAGGAAAGCGAAATTTCTCAAATCCGTTGGGTTGATATCGGACATGCCACCTCAATCCTCACCTACGAAAATGATAAAACTATCGTAAACAAAGCAAAGCACGCTATTTATTAAAAGCATAAGGCAAACAGAACACGCCCTCTCTAACGAAGAGAAGGCGTGTTTTTTATTATTTTTAAAAGCTTTAATCAATCGCAGCCAAACCGCGCTTGATATCCTCAAGAATATCCTCGATATTTTCAAGACCGCACGAGAATCTAATCATACCGCCATCAATACCTGCCGCAACAAGCTGTTCATCAGTAAGCTGACGATGTGTTGCGCTTGCAGGGTGCAAAACGCAGGTGCGGATATCTGCAACGTGAACCACGTTTGAAGCCAATGTTAAACTATCCATAAACTTAACAGCGTTTGTTCTTCCGCCCTTAATGCTGAAGGTTACAACGCCGCTTGCGCCATCGGGCAGATATTTCTGCGCCAGTTCATAGCTTGTAGAATCTTTAAGCATGGGATATTTTACATAAGCAACCTTGTCGCTCGCGTTCAAATACTCAGCTACTTTAATTGCGTTTTCGCAGTACTGCTTCATTCTAACAGCAAGTGTTTCAAGACCTAAATTCAACAAAAATGCCGAATGTGCTGCAGGATAACAGCCCATATCACGCATCAGCTGCATTCTTGCCTTGATGATATATGCCATATTTCCAAAGCTTTCGGTATATACAATGCCGTGGTAGCTTTCATCGGGTGTTGTAAAATCAGGGAATTTGCCGTTTGTCCAATCAAATTTACCGCTGTCCACAATAACACCGCCAACCTGCAAAGCGTGACCGTCCATGTACTTTGTTGTGGAGTGGATAACAATATCAGCGCCCCATTCAATCGGTCTGCAAAGTATGGGTGTAGGGAAAGTGTTGTCGATAATCAGCGGAACGCCGTTTTTGTGAGCAACATTTGCAAACTTTTCAATATCAAGAACATCAAGTGCGGGATTTGCCAAAGTTTCGCCGAAAACCGCCTTTGTGTTGGGTTTGAATTTTGCCTGAATTTCCTCTTCGGTAGCATCAGCAGGCACCCAGATACATTCAATGCCGAATTTTTTTAATGTTACACCAAAAAGATTAATTGTACCGCCGTATATTGCTGATGAGCAGATAAAACTGTCACCGTAGGAAAGTATATTAAGCAGAGAAATCATGCTTGCTGCCTGTCCGCTTGATGTACACATTGCAGCCACACCGCCTTCCAAAGCGGCGATTTTCTTTTCCACAGCTTCAACCGTGGGGTTAGAAAAACGTGAATACATGTGCTCAGTAGGCATGTTAAATAAATCACCGATATGCTCGGTAGAATCAAAGCAATAGGTTGTGCTCTGTACAATAGGCATTACTCTGGGCGCACCATTTGCGGGAGTGTAGCCTTCGTGCAGGCATTGTGTTTCAATCTTCATCAAAATCAATCCTTTCAATAGGGAAAATAGGCGTTAACCTCAACATCTATCATACACATTTTTTAAACATTTGTCAAGATAAAAGTGCGTGCAACATATTTTTCAATCATTCTTTATATCTCTTGCTGTATCTGCTATCGCCGATAAATACTGATGTGCCTGAGAATCACTCACAATATGCAACCCAATATAATCATCATCGGCTCTCGTATCATTGCTAAGCGGATTGCTTATTGCTTTTACGGCAATCGTTCCGTCTTTGTCAACCATTACATTCATTTCTCTTTCCAGCCTTCCGTCATCGGAAGTCTGTGTGATGTAAAAATCCAAATCCGAACCATTGAATTGGCCATTATCCTGCGAATATGACAGATAATTAATCAACCTTGAAAACATCAAATCATTCATATCCACATCAAAATAATGCGAATTACCGCTTGTTGAAACACGACATTTATATGTAAACGAACAGTTATTATAATAATCTATCAGATCTGCCGTTTGTGTATATGTGGCGTAGATTTTTTGTCCCGCACAAAGCAGATTTTCGTTTGCCGGGTGATGATATGCATACACTGTCAACTCCGAAACACCGTCATTCAGATTTGCAACAGCCTCACCTCTGAAATCATCCTGATATTTAACACCAAGACCATACACATACTTGTAAGTTGCATCGTTAAGAACAAACTCGTTCTTTATATATACCATGTTTTTATTAATAGTATCACTGTCAACCTCAATGATAATATCTGTTTGAGTATATTTAGAATAATATTCATCACGCAGTTTTTGCTCTTTGATATTTTGCGCTGTATCTATACCAATATATGCGCCAATAACAGCAAGCGGAATTACAAGCACACCGCCTGCTGTAAGCAATAACACACCGGCAACTTGTGCTATTTTGTATTTTTTCTGAGTTTTCTTCTTTAAGCAATGCCTTACAATCAAAGTAACAGCGCCTGCAATAACACAGATAATGCCAATAAACATCGCCAAAACAAATAAAAAACCAAGTGCAAATACAACACCCATTCTATTTCCTCCCAAGTAAGCACAGCGCAAAGCAAATCAGCATCAACAGTAAAAACTACTTTATTACTATTTTTGGTAAAACCGTATTTCCCCACACGCTTGGTTGCCACAGCGTATCGCTTGCTCGCTCGCTGCCTGCATATTCAAAGAAAAACGCATTTTCAACCCTGTCAAGATTATCAAACCGGCCTACGCCCGATTTTTGCGAAATTGAAATATCACAGTAATACTTGCCTGCGCAAAGCTGCGAAAAATCAAGCGTCAACGCAGTTTCGTTATCAGTATCGGCTGCGGCGTTAAGCAACGCATCTGAAATACACATTCCAACAGGCGTTTTATCAGGCGATTTTATAACAACACGCAAAAGCGCATTTTCTACCTTTTCAAGTGCACGCCATTTTATAACCAAATTGCATTTTTCGCCTTTTTCAAACACGGCATTGTTTTTTTCTTCAACACAAAGCTGCTGCATTTGCACTCGTTGCGCAAGATATCTGCCGCGCTGTGCCTTGGTAAGCTCAACATTGGCAGATGCAAAAGCGTTTGAGCACCTGTTCATATATTCCGCAATGCCGCCGTCAGTATCGCCATCAAAAACAATACGCCCTGAATCAAGCACAATCGCCCTTGTGCAAAGCCTTTTAACAGTGCTCATACTGTGGCTTACATACAAGATGGTTTTACCCTCCTGCTGAGAAATCTCGCTCATTTTTCCAAGCGATTTTTGTTTAAAGCTTTCATCGCCAACAGCCAGAACCTCATCAAGAATAAGTATATCGCTGTTGAGATGCGCCGCAACTGCAAAAGCAAGACGCACAAACATACCGCTTGAATATCTTTTAACGGGCGTATCAATAAACTGCGAAACCCCTGAAAATTCAATAATCTCATCAAGACGCAGGTCTATATCATTCTTGCTCATACCAAGAATTGCACCGTTCATGTAGATATTCTCTCTTCCGGTAAGCTCTCGATGAAAGCCTGTTCCTACTTCAAGCATACTTGAAATCTTGCCGTTAATTAGTATTCTGCCCTTTGTGGGTGCGGTTATTTGCGAAATCAGCTTTAACAGTGTCGATTTGCCTGCGCCGTTTCCGCCGATAATCGCCAAGGCGTCGCCCTTTTTCACCTCAAACGAAACATCATCAAGCGCTTTAAACCTTGTCGCTTGTGCTATACTTTGCTCCCTGCCGATTTTTGAATTTGGATTTTCTGCGCCTTTAAATCGGGCAAAAGCAGACTGAATATCCTCACGCAATGTACCCGCGCCGATTACACCCAAACGGTATTCTTTTACAAGATTTTCAACTTTAATTGCCGTATTACTCATAAAAACAGCGCCTTTCTGCACAACTGCGGTATTTTTAGTTTAAATCGTATCAGCAAAGCTTTTTTGCGCCTTGTTAAATACAAAAAGTCCGATAAACAGAATAATTATTGTTGATACACAGCTTACTGCATAGTACTTTGCATAAAACTGCGATGTGCCCAAAAACGCATACCTAAAGGTTTCCACAATAGGTGCCATAGGGTTTAAAAGCAACAAACCACGCCATTTTTCAGCAATTGCATCGGTTGGGTAAATCACAGGCGTAGCGTACATCCAAAGCTGAATTGCAAAAGATATCAGCATTACTAAATCACGATATTTTATCGTACACGCTGATATCAGCAAGCCAACACCTAATGATAATGCCATTACATGTACAAGCAGCAGCGGAGTCATTGCAATGTATATATTCGGCTCAATTTCTCCTTTTATAAGATATATAAAGAAAAATGCCAAAAAAAACACAAGCTGTATTGCAAACGAAATCAGCTTTGAAAGCACCGCCGAAACGGGCAACACAAGCCTTGGAAAATAAACCTTTGATAACAAATGCGAGTTTGTTATCAATATTGATGATGATGCGTTAAGACTGCTGCTGAAAAACTGCCAGATTACCGTAGAACAAAGGTAAAAAATAAATGCAGGCACGCCGTTTGTAGATATCTGTGCAAAATTGCCGAAAACCGCCGTAAACACAACGGTTGTCAAAAACGGCTGAATAACCGCCCACAACGGTCCCAAAACCGTTTGTTTGTATTTTGCAATAAAATCACGCTTTACAAACAAAAATATCAAGTATTTATAAGATAAAAGCTCTTTTATATCAACCCTAAATGCCGATTTTTGAGCAGTTATCACAGTATCAAATTCTTTATCGCTCATCATCTCACCTGCCCATTTTTAAAAGTAAAAACAAACGGGAACGCCGCTTGGTGCATTCCCGTGAAAAAAAATCATTATTTGCGGCGCTTTGATTTAATAACCACGCCGACAACCTGATGCCCTGCGTTTGACGCAACCGCTGCGCCTATCTGAAAACTGCACTCCGGCGGATAGCCGAATTTCTTAGTCATTGCCTTTGTCATCTCATCGGCATATTCTTTAACGCTGCCGTAAACAATGCAGTAAGGGGTGTGCGGTATCATTTCCTTTTCCGCCATCTCAATAATCTTGGGGATAATGTTCTTATCTCCACGAACCTTATCAGCTGTTGTCGAAACACCACCGGCAATCTTAAGAATGGGTTTTAATCCCAAAAGCTCACCTGCAAAAGCGGCAGCCGATGAAATTCTTCCGGAACGCTTTGCATATTTAAGCGTATATGTGGCAAAAACAACCTCTGCTGATGAGTACCAATCTTCAAGGAAAGACAAAATTTCATCAACGCTTGCGCCCTTTTGCGCCTTTTGTGCCGCCTGCAACACGCCATAGCCTTCAACAGCGGTATAATTAGCCGAATCTACGATGTGAATACGCATCTTATCGGCACCTTTAACCTCATCGTAAAACTCATTTCTTGCCATAATAGCGGCGTTATGAGTATTAGATCCCGTTGAAGATATTGTAATGTGAATAATATCACTGTACCCTTGTTCCAAAAGCTCCTTGTAAGCTTCCACAAATTCAAACATTGTAATTTGAGCAGTTGAAGGGTACTCAACAGCCTCGTCCATCATTTTGTAGTATTGATCATTATCAAAATCCACACGTTCATGATATCCCACGCCGTCAACCGTAATGGGAAAACACATAACCTTTATGCCAAGCTCCTGCTCCTTATCCTTGGGTATATCACAAGCCGAGTCTGTCAAAATTTTAATTTTACTCATTATATCCATCCAATTATTAAATATTGTATTTTGTAAGCTTTCCATCAAGCTTTAATGCGTCAAAACCATTTTGGCGCAAAGCTTCGTAAACGGCAATTGCAACGGTGTTGGAAAGATTAAGGCTGCGCAGATTTTCACGCATAGGTATTCTCACACAATTTGAATAATTCTCTGCAAGAATAGCCTCGTCAATGCCTTTGTCTTCTCTGCCGAAGATAAGATAAATTTCGCCTTCAAACTGCTCCTCGCAATAAAGACGCTTTCCCTTTGTGGTAAAAAAGAAAAGTTTGTCACCCTTATGCTTTTCTAAAAAATCCGTAGTATTGTCATAGTAGGTAATGTCAAGCTCATGCCAATAATCAAGGCCGGCACGTTTTAGCTTTTTATCATCAATTTCAAAACCCATGGGTCTTACCAAATGCAGCGCAGCGCCCGTAACAGCGCAGGTGCGTGCAATGTTACCCGTATTTTGCGGAATTTGCGGTTCAAAAAGCACAATGTTAATTTTGCAGTTCAAAATAAATCCTCAGCATAATTTTTTACAGCCGTTATAGCTAAAAGCATTGTAACACAAATTTTAAAAAAAATCAAGAGCAAACGCAATATTTTACTTTATTTTGCAAAAGTGCGTTAGAATTTTTGCAAAAAATATGCACATGATACCAACAAAGCCAAAACGGAGGTGATATCATGCGCACAGCATCAATGTGTAAAGCTATAACAGCGGCAGGCATTGCAGGTTTAATGACCTACGCAATATGCAAAGCCAATTCAAGACAAAAACGCAAGCTTAAATGCAAAGCAACAAAGCTTTTGCGTTCATGCAAGGGCGTTGTAAATACAATGTCATCAATGCTGGATAATTGCTGTTAAACACTTTCTTTAAGCTCTCTTCCCTTGCGCAAAAGCGAGCAAAGCTCATTTGTATCAGCATTTGCAATGCTATCACGATACTCCTGCAAATGTTTGATAATCTCATCAATTTCAAAGGTAAGTGCATCCTTGTTCATGATAAACAGCTCAGTCCACATATTTTCGTTAAGCTTTGCAACCCTTGTCAAATCCATGAACGAACCTGCCGAAAAGCCCGATTGGCCCATAAGATTCGGGCTTTTTACATAAGCGCTTGAAACAACGTGCGCCAACTGTGAAGTAAACGCAATAATTCTGTCATGCTCATCAGGTGTGGACATTACAACTCTGGCAAAGCCCATATCGTAAGCCAGTGTAGAAACCTCACGTACTGCACGCATTGACGTTGCATCAGTGGGCGTCATAATAAAGCTTGCACGCTCAAAAAGGTTATCCACAGCATATTCAAAACCCGAAAACTCACGTCCTGCCATTGGGTGACAGCCGACAAACTCAACTCCAACTGATTTAAGCTGATAATCAACGCTATCCACAATCATGCGTTTTACGCCGCACACGTCAATAACAATGCCGCCTTTTTTAAAATTATCCTTGTTTTCAAGAATAAAATCAATTGTAGCCTGTGGATGCAGTGCAACTATAACAATATCACAGCCTGACATGGTTTGAGCGTTAATCTCACCCTCTATCGCTTCCTGCGAGAATGCCGCCGCTACCGCACCTTTATTTTTATCCATGCCAAGACATATATGATTTGTGTTTTTCTTTATAGTTTTTGCCATTGAGCCGCCTATAAGACCCAAGCCAACAATTCCTATTTTCACTATTATCCCTCTTCCGTTTTCTATTGTGATTATAAATTATTTAAAGTAAGAGCTTTTACGCTTTAGCCCTTTTATGCTTTTGTGTAATAAAGTATAACACGGATTATAATATTTGTCAAGGGATTTGAAATATTTTTATTGCAATCGTGCTCTATCCAACAACACAACGCATTCAATATGCTTTGTGTGCGGAAACATATCAACAGGCTGAATTTTTTTCGCTTTATAACCAAGTTTTTCAAGCAAGGTCAAGTCACGCTCCAAGCTTTCAATTCCGCAGGAAATATAAACAACCCTTTTGGGAGAAAGCTTTGCAAGGCTCTCCAAAAATCGCTTGTCGCTTCCCGATCTTGGCGGATCAGTAAAAACAACGTCGGCTTTTTCGCCCATGCGTGCCATTTTCACCATAAATCTACCTGAATCTTCATTTATAAAGCTTATGTTTTTGCAACCGTTAACTTTTGCATTTTTTACAGCGTCATCAGTTGCGGTTTTGTTAATCTCCACGCCGATAACCTCTTTGCAAAAATCGCTTGCAATAATGCCGATAGTACCCGTTCCGCAGTAGCAATCAAGCACACGGTCGGTTTTTTGCAAATCCGCAAAATCCATGGCGGTGCGATAAAGTATCTCAGTCTGCAAAGGGTTTACCTGATAAAACGATTTTGCCGATATCTTAAACCTTTTATTGCACATTATATCCTCGATATATCCCTTGCCGTACATCACAATTTCACGCTCGCCCATGGTAAGCGGCATAGCATTTGTGCAGATATTCTGCACAATTGTAGTTATTGCGGGGTGTGCCTTTAAAAGTGCGGCAACAAAATTCTTTTTTGAAGGGAACGTCGCCTTTGACGTTACCAGACAGACCAGAATTTCGCCCGTGGCTCTGCCTTTTCTTATCATAACATGGCGCAAAAGTCCATAATTCGTATTCGGATTATACGGAAAAATCTTAAAAGACTGCATAAGTTTTTTCAACGTTGCAATAATCTCGCTTGCCTCTGCATCCTCAAGCATACAACTGTCACAGGGCACAATTCTTCCGCTGTTGGATTGAAAAATTCCTGATATAATCTGTTTGTTTGGATTGGTATAAAATCCGTGCTGTACCTTGTTGCGATAGTTATAGGGCTTTTCCATTCCAACAATCTTTTCGCATTTACAAAATTTAGACAAAAGCCTTTCAACCTTATTCTGCTTCCATTCAAGCTGCTGTGTGTAGTCTTCCTTCAACTGACAGCCGCCGCATCTTTTAAATAATCTGCAACTGTTTTCGCCCATGATTTTTCCTCCAAATCAATAATTGCAAATATGTAAAAACGCCCACCGAAATCATTCGGTGGGGTCGATATAGCCTTTGTAAGCGTTAATGTATGTAATGCCTGAAAATACTGTAAGCACGGTGCATATCCATATCAGCACAATACCAATAATATTGAAAGTATCAGCAAGTGAAGCAGAAATATTAAACTCTTTAATAATGCCCTGCATTGCCAACACGCACACAATTGTAACCATTGTAGCAGCGGTTTTAAGCTTGCCCCAAATTCCTGCGGCAACAACAACGCCTTCGCCTGCGGTTACAAGACGCAAGCCTGATACCGCAAACTCTCTTGCAATGATAATTACAACCGCAATTGCGGCAAATTTACCCATAAAGCCCATTTCCAAAAAGCAGATAAGTGCTGACATAACAAGCACCTTGTCAGCCAATGGGTCCATAAACTTGCCGAAATTAGTTACAAGATTATGCTTTCTTGCAAGATGTCCATCAATTGCATCTGTAATGGAAGCAATAGCAAAAATGGTGAGCGCCACAAACAAATTCATAGGCATATCAAGATACATAAACAAAATAAAAACAGGCACCAGAAATACTCTTAAAAGAGTAAGCTTATTCGGAAGATTCATATCAATTCTCCAATCTTTTAGTTGTTATTTAATCTATAACCTCACCGATCAGATCATATTCAAGCGTATCGGTGATTTTTACATTCACATATTGACCGATTGCAAGCTTATTCTCAGCAGTAAAGAATATTTTTCCGTCAATATCGGGTGCGTCGGCTTTAGTTCTGCCAAAAAAGCACTCGCTCCAGCGGTCAAAGCCTTCAACAACGGCGCAAACGGTCTTGTCAAGCATTCTCGCATTTTTCTGCTCGGAAATGATATTCTGAGTATCCATGATAATTTCCGCGCGTTTCTTGCGTATATCCTCATCAACCTGTTCCATTTTTTCAGCGGCAGTCCCCTCTTCTTCAGAGTAAGCAAAACAGCCTAATTTGTCAAATTCAATCTGCTTAACAAACTCGCAAAGCTCTTCAAACTCTTCATCTGTTTCAGTGGGAAAGCCCGTTATCAGCGTTGTGCGCAAGGTAATATCCGGCATAGCCAAACGCAATTTTTCAAATAAGGTCAAAAGTGATTGCTTGTCGGAATGGCGGTTCATCAGCTTTAAAATTCTATCGTTGCAGTGTTGAATGGGAATATCAAGATATTTTACAACCTTAGGCTGATTTTTCATAACCTCAATCAACTCATCGCTGATTCTTTCGGGATAGCAATAGAGTATGCGAAGCCATTTCAAGCATTCAATCTCACAAAGCTTATTTATCAATTCGGGCAGGCGTGATTTGCCGTACAAGTCCTCACCGTAGCGTGTTGTATCCTGCGCAGTAAGAATAATCTCGGTAACACCGTGCTCACAAAGCCAAGCAACCTCTTCGATTACATCTTCCATTGCAACGCTTCTGTATTTGCCCCTGATTGCAGGTATTGCACAGTATGAACAGCAGTTGTTGCAGCCTTCTGCAATTTTTACGTAAGCAAAAAACGGCAGTGTTGTTATAATACGCTTGCCTGTAAGCTTTAAATCATATTTAGATTTAAACGAAACTATGCGTTCTTTCTTCAGTGTTTTGTTGATAATATCAACAATATCGCAGTTGTTGCCTATGCCGATTACTGCGTCAGCCTCGGGAAAAAGCTCCGCCGCTTCTTCCTTGTATCTTTCTGAAAGACAGCCGCAGATAATAACCGACTTTATCCTGCCTTCCTTCTTCAAGGTAATAAGCTCAAGTATGGTTTCAATAGCCTCTTCCTTAGCAGATTGTATAAAACCGCAGGTATTTACAATTGCAACATCAGATAAACCCGGTTCGGTTACAATCTCAAACCCCGCATTTTTTATATCAAAAAGCATACGCTCTGCGTCAACAAGGTTTTTGTTGCACCCAAGCGATGTTATGTTAACTTTTATTGCCATAAAAACTCCATTCGGTATATAAAATCATTCGTTTTCTTCAAAATACAGCTCAATTGCAGTATTAATAACATCATAGCTGTAACCTGCACGTGCAAGTGCATTTTTTACCTTTGCAATGCCCTTACCATCATCATCATCGTCAAGATATCTTGAATACTTACGGTTTATAAGCTGCAAAAGCCTCTCGTATTGGTCATCATCATATTCTGCCAGAATTTCCTCGCACAGCTCTCTGTCAATTCCCTTGCGCTGCATTTCAAAAACCGCTTTGTAATAGCCATATTTTTTAACCTCAACAAGCTTTCTTGCAAGGCTTTGAGCGTAGCGCCTGTCATCAATCATACCAAGGCGCACAAGCTTTTCCATCGTTTCAAAGCAGGTTTCATCGCCGTAATCTTTTGATGAAAGCTTGTTAAACATCTCAGTATATGAATAATCACGCACATCAAGAAGATACAGCGCATACTCCCACGCCTTGCGCCTTTGTGATTGCCTGATGATATCATTCATAGCCTCAGTGCTTATTTCCATATCTATGTACAGCAAATTATCATGCACAATTGATTGATGCAAAAACACCGTAGTTTCATCATCAAGTTCAACAAGCCATGTTGCGCCCTTGTATTTTTCAAGCCTTGTAATTGTCATAAACCCTCATTACTCAGCAGGAGAAAATTCTTCAAAATCGTCATCATCCTCAGCGCTGATTGCAGCAGCATTGGCAGATGTGCTTGCAGCAGCTTTAGCCGCAGCCTTAACCTCTGCCTTTTTCTTGGTTTTTGAAGAAACCATCTGCACCTTATCAGCATTATCTTTTATGCGCTTTTCAACCTCTTCCATAATATCAGGATTGTCAAGCAAGAATTTCTTAACGTTATCCCTGCCCTGTCCGATTTTCTGACCTTCGTAAGAGAACCACGAACCGCTCTTCTTGATAATATCAAGCTCAACGGCAATATCAAGAATTTCGCCCACCTTTGAAATACCCTGACCGAACATGATATCAAATTCACATTCTTTAAAGGGCGGTGCCACTTTATTCTTACAGATTTTGCATTTTGTTCTGTTGCCAATAACCTCGCTGCCATCTTTGATAGCTTCAACACGGCGCACTTCAATTCTAACTGAAGAATAGAACTTCAGTGCACGACCGCCGGGTGTTGTTTCGGGGTTGCCATAAACTACGCCTATTTTTTCGCGCACCTGGTTGATAAATATTGCAACACAGTTTGATTTTGAAATTATCGCTGTCAACTTTCTCATTGCAAGCGACATAAGTCTTGCCTGCTGTCCCATGTGGCTGTCGCCCATTTCGCCGTCGATTTCAGCCTTTGTTACCATAGCCGCAACTGAGTCGAGGACAACAACGTCAATAGCGCCCGAGCGCACCAAAGCTTCAAGAATTTCAAGTGCCTGCTCACCGCTATCGGGCTGTGAAACCAAAAGATTATCGATATTAACACCCAAAGCCTGCGCATATACAGGGTCAAGTGCGTGCTCTACGTCGATAAAAGCAACCTCGCCGCCTAACTTCTGTGCTTCTGCCGCAACGTGCAGGGCAACGGTTGTTTTACCGCTGCTTTCAGGACCATAAATCTCAACAATTCTGCCTCTGGGCACACCGCCTATACCAAGCGCCATATCCAATGTAAGCGAGCCTGTTGAAATTGATGCAACATTGAGCTTTTTAGCTTCTCCCAATTTCATTACAGCGCCGCTGCCGTAAGTTTTTTCAATCTGTGCAATTGCACTCGCAAGTGCCTTTTGTTTATCCTCCTTAGTGGTAGGCATTTCAATTACACTTTTCTTTTTGGAATCCTGCTTTGCCATTATTTAAATTTCCTTTCATAATCATTTTTTGTATTCAGCGCACACAACCCTTTTTATTCCGTTAAGGTCATTTGCGCACTTAATTGACTCAAAACCGTTTTCGGCAAGTATTTTTGCCACATCATCACTTTGATTTATCCCAACCTCAAATATTATGTAACCGCCATTATCAAGATTTTTCTTCCAGATTTTTGTTATCTGCCTGTAATATTCAAGCCCATCATCACCGCCAAAAAGCGCCATCTGCGGTTCGTGCTTAACCTCTTCCTGCAGATTTTTCATATCATCATTGTTAAGATACGGCGGATTGCTTACAATAACATCAACGCCATCAAATCCTGCGGCAAACTCCTCATCAAGCACATTGCCATTTACAATTTTCACATCAGCGTCGTTGATTTTGCAGTTAACTTTCAAATAATCAAGCGCATCGTCACTCAATTCAACAGCGGTAACGTCACATTGTGTATTTTTATTTATTGCAACTGCAATACAGCCGCTACCGGAGCATAAATCAACCACCTTAAGACTTTTGTTGCCGATAATTTCAAGTGCGGTTTCAACCAAAATCTCTGTATCCGCTCTTGGTATCAGCACACCCTTGCCCACGCTGAAATCAAGACCGAAAAACTGCCATGTACCCAAAATATACTGCAGCGGCTCGTGGTTTATCCTGCGCATTAGCATATCATGTGCGTTTTTCAGTTTTTTTTCATCATCGCATTGGGCAATTCTTAAAAGCAGCTGATTTTGTGTAACATCAAAAGCTTTAGCAGTAATAAGCCTTGCTTCGAAAATAGCATCTTCAAAGCCATTTTCAGTCAAAGTCTTTTTTGCAAAAGCGTAAAAGCCGTTTACCATTGATCGTCCTCTAAATTTTCAGGAATACATGGTTTGATTGCGGCAATTGCAACCTCAATCTGTCTATCGTTAGGCTCACGCGTGGTAATGCGCTGTATCGCAAGACCCGGTGCGGAAAGTATTTTTGTAAATGCGTTTGTGTGTGTTCCCGCAAGTCTTATAAATTCATACGAAATACCCACAATAAACGGCAGGAATATAAGCTGAATACCAACTCTGGCAAGGGTGTTAAGTATATTGCTTCCAAGCGAAATTTCAGGCAATATTGAGAAAAGAACAATAAACACTATAATACTTGTTATAAGTGCGATAAAAACAAAGCTTGTTCCGCATCTGGGATGAAAACGCGAATGTTTTTTTACATTTTCAACAGTCAGTTCTTCTCCTGCTTCAAGGCAGGCAATGGTTTTGTGTTCTGCCCCATGATACTCATAAGTAATGCGTATATCCTTCATCAATGCGGTAAGCGCAAGGTACGCTATAAAAATGCCGATTTTTGAAACACCTTCCACAATAGAAACAAGTATTTCGTTATCATAAATCTTGCGCACAAGACCGCCGATTGTTGAAGGTAAAAACTTAAACAGCAAAACGCAGATAACAAGGCTTAATACAATTGATATTACCGAAATTATCGGCATAATTTTATCGCCCAATTTTTCAGTAAGCCACTGTTCAAACTTTGTAGGCTCTTCATATTGATAATTTTCCATATCTGCAAGATATTTATCATAAAGCTCTTCCAAATCAAGCTCGCTTACATCACGCTTTTTGGAAACAAGATAATCAGAAAAAGCAGAAATTGCATCTTCTCTTGATTTCTTTTCAATTTTATTTTTCTTGTACCATTCAATAAAAAACTCAAGGTCCTCGTTAAACTGCTTATCAGCCGATTTCATCAAGCATTTATAACCTTCAATCAATTGAGTAACCATGTTAACAGTTCCTCTGACAAAAGGTGTTTTCTTGTACCACGGCAGATTTTTACCGTGTTTATTATCCCACACTTCAAGGTCAATCGTGCCATCGGGCAGTCGGCAAGCCATTGCCGATTTGTAAACGCCCTTCATCATAATTCCTTCAATCAATGCCTGTCCGCCGATTTTTGATTTGCGCAAGCTTGGCGGGCAATTATCTTTATTTGTGCATTTGCTCATTTGTTTGTTTTTCTCCGTTCTTCAATATAATTTATTTATCCTGCATCTTCGGTGCGGCAGGCAATGTTATTGTTACTGTTGTACCAACATTTTCCGTGCTGTCAATATCAAGCGTACCGCCGTGCATCTGTACAATTTCATCAGCAACGGCAAGCCCAATGCCCGAACCGCGCTTTGAATGGTTTGCCTTGTAAAATTTTGTCTTGATTTTTGGCAGGTCAGCTGCGCTTATTCCCAAACCATCATCAGAAATAGAAACAATAATATTCCCATTGCTTTCATAAGCTTTTATGGTAACATTTCCATTTTCTTTTGAATACTTAATTGCATTGTCGATAATATTAATAAACACCTGACGCAAACGGTTTTTATCACCGTAAACAAACGGCAGCATTTCGGGCTCAGAATAATGTATGCGTATGCCTTCTGACTTGCATTTTTGCACATACATAATCACAGCATCGCCAAGTTCTGCCAAAATGTCAGTGTTCTCTTTATTCAATGTAAAATGACCGCCCTGTATGCGCGAAAAATCGAGCAACTCTTCAACCATTTGAGAAAGACGCTGCGTTTCGTTTATTATAACTTCCATACCCTTGCGCTGCGTTTCGGGGTCATTCTCGTAGTTCAGCGTTTCCGCCCAGCCCTTTATAGCAGTCAAAGGCGTTCGTAATTCGTGTGATACGCTTGAGATAAACTCGTTTTTCATGGCTTCCGTTTTAGAAAGTTCCTCAGCCATCTGGTTAATAACATCACAAAGCTCGCCTATTTCGTCGTTGTTCTGCTTGGGTATTCGCGCACTGAAATCACCTTTTGCAAACTTGCTTGCCGCCGTTGTGGAAAGCTGCTTTACGGGACGCACAATTGTACCGATAAAATAAATACCCGATAGACCCACCAAAAACAGAATAACAACACAAATTGCAGTAACCGCAATTGTAAGACTTAAAATCTGGTTATCAATTTCATTCAGCGAAGCGACAATTCTGATAGCTGAGTAATCAGCGCTTATTGAAGAGATTGGGTAGCTAATTGCCATTATGCGCTCGCCGTTTTCGCGCTTACCCGTAAAGCTTTGCGATTTTCCCGTTTCCATCGCCTCAAGATAATCATCCATATCAAGATAATAATCGGGTATTTCCGAAAAACTTTCTTGGTTAAATCCCGATGACGAAAGCGTAATCTCGCCGGAAGCGTCAATCGCCAAAAGTTCCATCTTATCTTTATCAGAAAAGGTTTCGGTAATGGTGCGTATTTCGGTGTTGATGTTTTTGGTAGCGTCCTGCGAATATCTCGAAAGTACGCTTACAACCGAATTAAGCTTGGAAACCATGTACTGCTCCGCAGAGCTGTAATAATAATTCTGTACGGTAAATATAATAATCAAATCAATAATAACAAGCGTAAGCAGAAAAACACCGAGATTGTTAAAAATCCAGCGCCGTGTTATTCCCTTTCCCGCATATTTTTTTGATTTAAACATACTTTACCCTTCTACTTTTAAAAATTATTTAGAATTCCACTTGTAGCCATAACCCCATATTGTAAGAATATACTTTGGTGTTGACGGCTCATCTTCAATTTTCATTCTTATTCTTCTTATATTAACGTCAACAATTTTATCTTCACCGTAATAGCTATCGCCCCAAATATGCTTTAATATGCTCGTTCTGTCAAGGGCAATATTCTGATTGTTGAGAAAATATTCAAGAATTTGAAATTCAACCTGTGTAAGTTCAATCGGTTCACCGTTTTTGGTTACCGTACGGCTTTTCAGATTAAGACAAAACGGCCCCGATTCAAGAAAGGCAGGCTTATCATTAGCGTTAAAGCTCATGCATACTCTTCTGTAAATTGCATCAACTCTCGCAGTCAATTCAGAAGGCGAAAACGGCTTTGTAATGTAATCGTCCGCTCCAAGCATCAAACCATTTACCTTATCCATTTCCTGCGCTTTTGCACTTAACATAATAATACCCATGGTTGCGCTCTTTTCACGCAGTTTTTTGCAAACTGTAAAGCCGTCAATTCCCGGCATCATAATATCAAGCAAAGCTACATCAAAATCACCGTCATCCTGTTCAAACACTCTCAAAGCGTCCTCACCACAGTTTACGTCAACCACTTCATAGCCTGCACGCTTTAAGTTAATAACTATAAAATCTCTTATAACGTCTTCGTCTTCGCACACAAGAACTCTGTTCATAACCAAACCTCCCTAAAAATCAAAATATAATAAAACTGTTTCGCAAAACTGTTACCGAAACTGAATATTCGCTTGTATTATCATCGGGATATTTTACATAACACCCGGTGTTTCCCTTTTCATAAACCACACTGTATCCCGAGCTTTTCAAAATATCCGCATCACCCGCATCACTCGCCGATGATATTCTCAAAATTTCTGTCAATTCATCGGTAAGCTTATCGCCGTCAATCTGGCTGTATTCATAAAAAATCACCTCATCACCGATGATTTTAGCCGTAACGTTATTGTACCAGCCGTTAGGCAGAATAAAAGCATAACCTGCCGAAATGTTGTAATACGATGGACTTTCGATTTTAAGCCCACCATTCTCAAAGCTTGTCCAAAGCGTTGTTTTTACCTTTTCCGATTCAAGATAATCTGCATATCCGGGAAAATCAACCACAACGGGTATTTCAATCGCTCCGTCAGAGTCGATATCCCTTGAAAGATATCCCGTGCTTCGAGCGCTCATTTCAATGTAATTATTGCCGTCTTCGGCTGTGTAAGCCGACATCAGTACATCATTGCGATAACACAAAACCTCAGTTTGCAGCATGCCGTTTGTGTTTGTGCAATCGATAAAAAATGCGGGCTTTGCATCAGAAATATCACATATCTGCAGTTGGGCAAAATCGCTTGTGTTAGCGCTTAATTGATACGAGTTAACAAGATACATTCCCGAATTATCAGGCACAACAAGCTTTGCCGTTGCTTTGGAAAGGCTTTTGTCCATTGTTGCAACAAAAAGTTCCGTTGTGCCGTCAGCATCGGCGTCCACTGCTTCCATCAGTGAATACGAATCGGTATACGAAGATTTTAAAACATTATCCTCGTAATTATAAACCTTCAGCGATTTTCCACTTTCCGATATCAGACCAAAACCGACAATAATGCTGGTAATGTCAGATTCACCCAGCTTTGTTACCATAACCTTTTCAACATCTGTGCCCGAGCCTGCCATATCATAAATCGACTGCCATTTTCCGTCTATCTTATCAAGCACGTTAATGCGCAGCGAGCCTTCGCTTACGGCCGTTCCCGAGCGTTCATAAAACACTATCGCTTCATCACTCGGTTCATCGTCAATATTTTCCACAACGAAAGCCGAAAGATAACTGCCTGATTTTGGGTAACGTAGCGTGATTTTACTGCCCGTAAATTCTATCAGTGCAGAATATATTTCTTCCTGATCGGCAGAAAGCTTAGGCGGTGCCAAAAGCGTATCTATTCCGCCCCAAAGCGAACAGCCCGAAAGCATTAGCATCGATGCTAGAATTATACATAAAATCTTACTTTTCAATTTGTTTAAACCCTTAAAAATCAAGATAATTTACAAATAAATATACACTATTAATTATATCACTTTATGCACTTTAAATATTAATAAACAAAGTCAAAATATCAAATATAAAATAAACTGCATATTAACAAATAAAAAACGGATTTTTGCCGTCTGCGCAGCAAAAATCCGTTTATTTGTTGTTTTATCTATTGTCAATGGGGATGTATTCCTTGACAGCATTTATAGCCTTGTAAGCGGGGCGAATAATCTTGCGGCAGGTAAGCCTTTCTTCCATACGGTGTGCCGACCAACCGGCAATACGTGAAATTGCAAACAAAGGCGTAAACAACTCCTGCGGAATACCGAGCATTTTGTAAACAAGACCCGAGTACATATCCACATTTGCGCAAACCACTTTTCTGTCGCCCTTGATTGATTTGAAAACTTCAGGGGTAAGGCGCTCAATTCTCTCAAGCAGACGGAACTCAGCCTCAATCTCTTTTCCATGTGCAAGATCAAACGCTTTGCGCTTTAGAATAACTGCACGGGGATCTGAAAGGGTATACACAGCATGTCCCATGCCGTAAATCAAGCCTGTACCATCGTTTGCTTCTTTTCTCATAATTTTGCAAAGATAATCGGCAACTTCACCATCGTCTTCCCAATTCTTAACATTCTTCTCAATATTTTCAAGCATCTGCATAACCTTGATGTTTGCTCCGCCATGACGATGACCTTTAAGTGAACCTATTGCAGCAGCATAAGCAGAATAAGCATCCGTACCAGACGACGTCATAACACGACAGGTAAAAGTAGAGTTATTGCCGCCGCCATGTTCAGCGTGCAGCATCAGTGCAGTATCAAGCAGCTGAGCCTCTTGTTTTGTAAAGCTTCTGTCGGCACGCAAATTTGAAAGTATCGTCTGCGCAGTATTTTCTTCGGGACGAATAGGGTGCAAAAACATACTCTTGTTATCGTATGAACGGCGCTTAGCCTCGTAAGCGTCAATCATGATAATGGGCATTCTCGCAATAATATTTATAGCCATGCGCATTTCGCTCTCAAGGTTCTTATCCTCAGGGTTAGAATCATATGAATAAAGTGCAAGTACTGAGCGCGCAAGCTTATTCATAATATTAGGCGAGGGAGCCTTAAAAATCATGTCAATATCAAAACCGTCAGGCAATGCTCTTGCTGCACCCAGATAATTGGTAAAAGTTTCAAGCTGATTTTTTGTCGGCAGTTTTCCAAACAAAAGCAGATAAACAGTTTCTTCATATCCGAATCTGTCTTCCTTTTCTACGTTGGAAACAAGGTCGTTAATGTTGTAGCCACGGTAAATAAGTTCGCCGTCAATTGGCACCATTTCGCCCTCGCTCATCATATATCCGTGAACATTGCATATATTTGTAATACCGGCAACAACACCTGTGCCATCATTGCGGCGCAAACCGCGCTTTACATGAAATTTATCGTATAATCCCGAATCGATTGCACCGTTTATGTCGTAACCGTCGCACAAATTCAAAACTGATTCATTTCCGTTTATCATAAAACAAAACCGCCTTTCTCAAAGGTTCTTTCAAAACATCTAATCATTGCTTTTTAACCTTTTAATTTTACTACATTTTTCCGCATTTGTCAACACTTTGACATTTTGTGAGTAAAACCCGCAAAAATATCATGATATAAAAAGGAGAAAACAAAATGAAACCGCATATTGCCTACATATTAGCCCTAAGCCTAATCACTTCCGCTTTGCCCTGCATCGCCTTTGCTGAAAAACCGCAAGCCGAAACACCAAAAACCCTTGTTGAATATCAAATCAACAATATTCCCACAGCCTCTGAAAGTGCACAGCAAATCACTATAAACCCAAATACTTTTACCGATTTTAAAGTTCTTGATTCTCAAACTAACACTGTTTTTGATATCAGTGCGCGTGATTATGTAATCGGCGTTGTCTGTGCCGAAATGCCCGCAAGCTTTGAAATTGAAGCCTTAAAGGCGCAGGCAGTGGCAAGTTATACTTACGCTGTGCGACAGACGCTTAACGAAATTGAAAATCCAACGAATGAGCTGATGGGCACAAATTTTTCTACCGATGCAAATAAATATCAGGCTTTTTATACCGCCGATGAAATAAAACAGATATATGGTGATAATTATGAGCAGTACTATAAAAAAATATCACAAGCCGTAGATGAGGTTTTCGGTCAGGTGGTAATATACAACAACGAACCGATTGTCGCCGCTTTTCACGCAATGTCATCGGGCAAAACCGAAAGCTCGCAAAACGTTTGGGGACAGCCACTTGATTATCTTGTAGCCGTTGACAGTGCAAGCGATGAGCAATGCACGGGGTACACCGAACAAACAGTTTTTAACAAGGAACAAATGCAAAATCTGATAACGCAAAATATTGATGGTGCTGATTTAAGCACCGAGCCAAGCGCTTGGCTGCAGATAATCAGCGTTTCAGACTCAAAAACCGTTTTGCAGATAAACGCAGGCGGCGTTGCAGTTTCGGGTGCATATCTGCGTGATGTTTTAAACCTACGTTCTGCCGCATTTGAAGTTGCTTACACCGAAGAAAACGGATTTGTCATCACCACTTACGGCTACGGTCACGGCTGCGGAATGAGCCAGTTTGGCGCCAACGCCATGGCAAAAAACGGGTATACATATAACCAGATTTTAAGCCATTATTATCCCAACACAAAAATCGCAAAAATTGAAATTGAATATTAAATGCATTTTTTGCTTGCATTTTTTCTTTAGGTATGGTATTATATTTATGATTAAATTTATCGGAGGTTAAAATGGAACAGAAACCCACAAATTTCAATACAGAGCTTGAAGCAGCAATGGCTTTGGTTAAAAACGACAAATCACCCGAAACACAGGATAAATTCTTGAACGTGCTTGTAAAATCAAGACTTATCACTCCCGTTACTATCGACCCGCCCCCGACTGAGCAGGATGAAATGGGAAGAAGCAAAATCCCGCCGAATTCAAAAATCACATTCCACTTGATGAAAAATGATAACGGTTCTCTCTATTACCCCATGTTCTCCAGCTGGGAAGAGCTCCGCAAGGGCCCTCACGCTCCCACACAGAACACACTTGTTCTCCCTTTCAGAGAAATTGCAAACATTATCATCAAGAATCCCGAAAGCTCCGAAGGCTTTGTTCTTAACCCCTTTAACGAAGGCATCGTTGTTTCCAAACAGCTTGTTGAAGGCGTTGTTAACGTAATTGAAAAAGCTATGAGAGAGCAAAAGCCCACCCTCTCCGAAATGAAGGTAGGCACTGATGTAAAGCTTGGTGATTTTAAAAATCCCCCGCAGGAAATTATCAACAAGCTTACTGAATATTTTGACAACACCTGCTGTGTAACAACAGCTTACATTCTTGCTATGATGCATGATAACAAGCACTCTTTCCTTGTTGTTGTTGATTATGAAGGCGATAAGGACAAGATTTATGCTGATATCGGCGGAATTATGAAGCCGCTTGCAGGTGACAGAGGCATCGCAATCACCGATTGCAACAGCGAACTTGGCAAAAAAGCCATGATCGGCCGCTTCCCCTTCTATGATAAATAATCATAAATAACGCAAACAAACCCTTGGAAGACTTTTCTTCCAAGGGTTTTTGTATTTTGCTCGATCTTAATCATTAACCGACGCTGTTCTGACGTTTTTCCATTCTTCTCCAACTTACAAATCCATATATATCATTTGCCAGAAACGCCGCAAAACACACAACAACAGAAATATATTTTATATCCTGTGCGCTTGCCAACACCCACAAAACAATCAGCACAACATCGTTTGCGGCATACGCCAGGGCAAAGTACGGACTTCGCCTGAACGAGAGATATGCCGCAATAAAGCTTGTCGTAACCGAAACAGTGCTCGGCACAAGATTTGCAGTATCAAAAAAATCAAGTATATAATAAAATGCAGCAGTAACAAACAGTGTTATTATCAGCATCAGCAAAACTTCCCGTTTATTTATGCGGTTAACCTTAACCTCGCTGCCGCTCTCGTTATAAGGATTTTTCACCCACGCAACCAACGCCACAACCGACATAGGCAGTGTCATGCCAATATATGTAGCCATTTCTCCGTAATATGCAAAGCCAAAAGATATTGCGCCATATATTATGCTGAAAGCAATCATCAATATCAACCCCAAAGGATTACCCTTTGCACACAATATAAGTGATGTTACACCAATAAGCGACGCTGCCAGCGTTGCGTAACTTTCACCATCAAAAGCACAAAACGACGTAATAATCATAAAAACGGAAACAAGCCACAGTGCTATTTCCGTTTTGGTAAAATAGTTTACCAAAAGCTTTACCTTTGCCATAAAAAACTCTCCCTTGCAAAAAAGCATCCGCAAACATATCTTCAAAGACCTAACGATATGTTTACGAATGCTTTTATATACATTCCATTACTACCCGGTGGCAGTTAATTATTCATTTTTTTTACATTATAGCACTATTTGCTGATAAAGTCAATCAGCTTTCAACAGGGAATTTTCCCAGCGAACCAACAGCATATCTTGCTATAAGCGTAGCATCCATAGCGTTAATTTTTTCATCGCCGTTAACATCACAAAGATACATAGCCTTATCAGAAAGAGTATAATTACCGACAGCATACCTTGCAACAAGGGTTGCATCCATTGCATTCACCTTGCCATCATCATTTGCATCGCCCCAAAGGCCGGTAATCTGTACTTCCTGGCTTACTTCTTCAGTCTGCGAATATGTTTCGGTTGAAGCAGAAGCTGTATCATAATAAACTCTAAGATAATCAACCGAGCCATTAAAGCAGTTATCTGCATTATTGTCGGCACCCAAACGGTATGCAGCAGTGCCATCGCTTACCGAAATCGCACTTGCAATATCATCAGGGTCAATAGTTACCGTACCCGATGCTGCTGTCTGATTGTCAATATAAAGCGTTGCATAATCGCCATCAAGAACAAGTCTGTATGATGTCCACTTGCCTCTTGTCAGCTGTGTGGATGCCGTCAGTTTTTGAGTTGTTGAGCCATCGCTGATAATAACCTCGGGATTGCCGTTTGCATTTGAAGCAAGCACCTTTATGTAAGCACTGTCATTGCCAAGATGCAACAATACCTGCTCGTTTTCGTAAGTGCGTGAAAGTGCCGCAAGCTGCAAATCAATATCCTTTGTATAAAGCAAACTGCGGTCAAGCTGAGCGTACTGAGTACCATCAAGTGTCAAAACGCCGCTTGCACTTGTGCGCGTGCTTTCCCAAACGGGAGAATTGCAGGTATATGCATAAGTAGAATTGTATCTATCGTTTGCAACATGACTGCTGTCATTGCCAAAATCATAAGCGGCAATAAGCTTATCGGTATAGCTTAGTGCATTAACATAGCTTTGTGCGCTAACCCAGCCAAATGCAGTACCCTTTGTTACATACTTGTTGCCGTCATCATAGTAATCGCCATCAACAACGCCCTGACCCGAAAGGGTTCCTGCCGCCATGCAGAATGCCATACCCTTTGCGCAGGCATAATCCGTAATGCTGTACTGACCGTAAACGCAAGCGCTTTCAATAACCTTTGCATTGCCGCTAACCGTTGCCGTACCCATTACCATAGCGTAATCATCAACGCGGGCATTGCCCGATATTTTCGCGCTCTCCGCAATAATTGCATATCCGCTGATAACAGCGTTATCGCTTACCTGTGCGTTGCCCTGCACAACTGCGTAATCTTCAATTCTTACGTTACCGGTAACCTTGGCACTGCCAAGCACCTTTGCGTTAGGACCTACGTAAACGCTTGCATCAACGGTTGCACTGTCAGATACAAGACCGCCGCCGTTTGAGTGGTTGTGGTAGCTTTCCCACCAGTTGTTACCCGTTGCAACCTCGCGCTTAGTAATATCTGCGCCCACAATGGTCACTGTATACGGATAGCGCTGCTTGCTCATAAATGAATAATTATTCTCAGCAAATTCAGAATCAGGACCATAAGGCAAACCTGTTTTTGTATATGTATTATTATCAGGTGTTGCAACTACGGTGAGATACGCCTGTTTAAGATTTGAATTTACGCTTACGCTGCAAGTTTCACCATCAGAGAAAAGATTGGAATAAACGCAGGTGTCATCATTAAGCTGCTGCACAATGCAAGCACGCCAATCTGCTCCTTCAATGTCTGTAATACCATTAAGTGTTACAGTAATTGTACCCGATGTAGCGTCCAGCGGAACAACATTCACACCTGCATGCTGCGGCGCACGCTCGGTAGGAACCTGATATACGTTATTTTCTCCGCTTACCTTTTCAAGCATTGTGTAAATCTGTTGCCAATTCCATGAACCGTTTGCAAGCAGTTCATTCAATCGAGAACGATAAGCGTCGCCATTTTCAAAATCAAGGCCTGCCATACGTTTTCCAAAATGGCCTAAAGTATCCTTCAAATCAGCAGGCGCAAGTCTTTCCACCATATCAAACGGATATTCATCAACCTGTCCCTGCTGCAACATTGTCTTTACAAATTCTGTTCCGTATCCGTCAAGATTATCAGGATTTTCCGTTAGATACTGCAAAAACGGCCATGCCGCATAATAATCACGTCCGCACGGGAATGTAAGGCACATATTCTTCATGTAAGTTTCAAAGAAGTCAGTGCCATAGCCTGTATTATCAGTTGAATAATCGCTGTATAAATACTGCTCTCTGAACCAGTTGCCCATAGCTTCCCACCATGCGTATGAATACTTATTTGTATTCCAACCAAGCTGATGAGCCGTTACAACGTGACCAAATTCATGGGGCAATACCCATGAAGGCGGGTTGTACTGCATTGAATCGACACAGCAGAACATATAAGCATATCCACCGGAATCGTATGACATATACGCCCAATCGTCCGCCATTCCGCTTAATCCCGTACCGGAAATATAAATATTTGTTTTGTATTCTTTTCCGTCACGCAATGAAAGATTTACCGACTGCGAAGGTGCTGCCATGCCAAGCTCTTCCATATAAACATCCCAGCAATCCTCAAGATTCTTTGCGTTGCCTTCCAAAAATGCGGTTGTAACCTTTGAAGAATCTCCGCTGTTGCCCCAAATGAACTGAAAATGCTCTGATTCGTAATAATTGTAGCCGTAGCTGTAATTAAAAAACGGATCACGCACTGAATAGCTATCGGCAGCGTAAAGTTCAACATCATTTGGCAACATTGCCAATGTTAATGCAAGTGTTGTAACAGCCGCTGCAAGCCTTTGTACAATTTTTCTCATAAAAAATCCCTTTCCCTATATTGTAATTTTTTCAAAATTCTATCCATTATAAGATTAGCACATTTTTACATTAATATCAAGTACTTTTTAAAATTTTGTGTATTATTTTGATATTAAACCAATTACTGAAACAAAAACGCAAATCACCCTGCAATGCATTTTACATTGCAGGGCACTTGACTTTATACAGGAGAAGAAAAGTAAAAATCTGATTATTTTGCGTACTCGAAGTTTCGAGCGTTAGCTTTCCACGGGAAATTTATCAATTCCGCCGACAGCACGTCTTGCTATCAAGGTAGCATCCATTGCGTTTACCTTGCCA
>JAZQJI010000040.1:0-156433 GCA_045541475.1 Oscillospiraceae bacterium | reverse complement strand
CTTCTCTGCTGCGGTCCATCCGTCTTATGCCTCATCAGAGAGCTTTATTATTATATCACCTCTTTACCCTTTTGTCAACACCTTTTTTTATATTTTTTTCCACATCTTTTCTTCCCTGCAACAATCTTATTATTGTTCAATTTCTACAATTCGTGACAAAAATCTCAATTAAGTAGCCTTTTTTAACAAATCTGCCACACAACAAGTCGCAAAATTATTATAAAATAAGTAGTGCAATATTTGCAAATATATGTTATACTATTATATATTGATTTTTACATATACAGGTGAAACTATGGAATACAAAATATCAAATGGTATTTGGTCACAAGTCATTGCTGTACCTTCGGTTATTGTCGATGACTACATCAAGCTTGCCTCCGGTGCCAATTTAAAGGTACTATTATATATGTTGAGAAACGGCTCCGCAGATATCAATCAGATTTGCACCGATTTAAACCTTACCGACGAAACCGTCGAAGATTCTTTTGCATTTTGGGCACAGCTCGGCGTTCTCAGCACACCCGACAAAACCGAAAGCTCAACAACGGCAATTAAACCGAAAAAATCACAAAAGCCTAAAACTATCGAGAATAAATCCGATGCTGTACCGATAAAAAGCGCAACTGACTACTCTCCCACGCATTTAATGCCAACCGAAATTGACGCCATTATAAAAAAGAATAACGAGCTGGCTTTTCTTTCGCAGCAGGTTCAGGTATCGTTTGCGCGTACGCTTACCTATTCAGAGCAAAACCTCTTGATATGGATGCACCAAACTTTAGGCTTTAAAGCCGAAATTATCCTTACGCTTTGCGAATACTGCGCAAACTGCGGCAAAGCAAACGCAAGATATATTGAAAGCGTCGCAAATTCTTGGTTTTCTGCTGAAATCGACACTCTCGAAAAAGCAAATAATGAAGTAAATCGACTTAACGCAAAAAAATCATATATAAATAGTATATGCAGTATGTTGCGTCTTGCAAGTTATCCATCTTCAAATCAACTTAAGATTATTGAAAATTGGCAAACGCTGGGCATAGCCGACGAGCTTATAATACTTGCGTACGATAGAACTATTGATTCTATCGGCAGTTTAAAATTTCCCTACATGAACAAAATTCTGCTAAATTGGCATACAAACGGATTAAATTCCGTTGCTGATGTAGAAAGTTTTGAGTCGGGTTCCAAAAAGGTTTCTGCTGCAGCAAAACAAACTGATCATTCCTATGATCTGGATAAATTTGAAACTCTTGCAGTGGGCGCATCCAATCAAATCGGAAAGGACTAAACAATGAGCATTAACAACAATATATATAAAGAAGCAAGCGATATCATCACACAACGGCGGATTGATGCAGAGCTTTATCTGGAAGAAAGACAACGCATTGCCGAAAACACCTGCCCCGAAATTGCCATGATCAACACTCAGCTTGCGCAAACCGGCATAAAGCTTTTTGAATCTCTCTCTAACGGTGAGGATATCAGAACGAAAATAGAAAAGCTTGAGTCTGAAAATCTTGAAGCACAGAAAATGCTCAAAAAAGCCTTGGTTGCCAACGGTTTCAGAGAAGACTATCTCGAAATCAAACACACTTGCGAAAAATGTAACGACACGGGATTTTGCGCAGAAAAAAGATGCGATTGTTTTTTTGAACTTGTTTCTCAGCTTTCGGCAAAACACTTAAACTCAACGTCAATGCTGAAATTATGCTCGTTTGATACTTTCGATCTTGGGTACTATAAAAATCTCAAAACGCCCGACGGCGCTGATGTTTTTGAACGTATGAAAAGCGTTTTGGTATACTGCAAGAATTATGCTGAGAATTTTTCGTTAAATTCTAACGGCATCTTTATGCTCGGACAAACAGGATTGGGAAAAACGCATCTTTCGCTTGCGATTGCCGAAAAAGTTATTTCAAAGGGTTACAGTGTTGCTTATGATTCTATCATAAACTTTTTGATGCAGGTTGAGCGCGACCACTTCCGCCGCAGCGATACCGACACTTTGCCCATGCTGCTTGAGGTTGACTTGCTCATTCTCGATGACCTTGGATCAGAATACGAAAACAACAGTTTTTACGCTTCTACTATTTACAATATAATCAACACACGCCTTAATAAAGGTCTGCCCACAATCATCAGCACAAATTTAAGCCCTGCACAGCTGCAAAAGCGATATGATGACCGTATTATTTCAAGGCTTTTCTCAATGTTTGATTATCTGCGCTTTTTTGGTGAAGACATTCGTCAAAAACGCAGACTTCAGGGCAAGTGATTTTTTTCACTATATTAATAGTATAAGGATTTATATATGAAATCAATAAAAATTCTTTTCCAGGGTGATTCTATCACCGACGGCGGACGCAATAAAGATAAGGAATTTGTCTGGGACGGCAACCATCAGATAGGTCACAGCTATGCTTTTTCGGTAAGCGGTATGCTTGCACTTGAAAATACCGATATTCAATATACTTTCGTAAACCGTGGAATATCGGGCAATAAAATCGGCGATATTCTAAACCGCGCATACGATGAAATCATTGAAATATCTCCCGATATCATGACGCTTTTGTGCGGCATAAACGACGGTCCTGTTTGGGATAACACACCCACTGCCCCCGATGTTTTCGGAAATACTTACGAAAACCTCTTACAAATCTGCAAAGATAACCTGCCACACATGAATATTATTCTTTTAGAGCCGTTTTACCTTCCCGTAAAGCCGCATGATAAGCATAAAGATATCTGGATGCAGTTGCTTCCCGAATACAGAAAAATCATAAAATCTCTTGCTCAAAAATTCAATGTTGAATATATTGAACTTCAAGATGAATTTGAAGCAATGACAAAATATCATGATACTCAATATTGGCTGTGGGACGGAATACACCCCAGCGAGCAAGGACACGGTATTATAGCGCGCAAACTATTCGAAAGCTTAAAAAAATATCGATAATTTTTTCAAAATTATACTTGTATATTTTGGATATAGATGGTATAATGTATATTTGATTGTATGACTAATTATTCAACAAATTCTATGCCGCAAGATTTAGCATAATCGTTTATGTGCGGCTGAAACGGAGTATTGTATGAGCGAATTTATCAGAAAAGAACCCGAAAGACCGACGTTTCCCAAGCGTGCGGTAATAACTGCGGGTATGCCCTACGGCAACAAAAGTCTGCACTTCGGCCATATAGGCGGCGTGTTCATTCCTGCCGATTTTTACGCAAGATTTCTGCGTGACAGAATAGGCAAGGATAACGTGATTTTCGTATCGGGAACGGATTGCTACGGCTCACCTATTGAGGAAAACTATCGTGTTAAGTGCGAAAACGGCGAATTTGACGGCACTATCGAAGATTTTGTACGTTCAAATCACGAAAATCAAAAAACCACTTTAGAAAATTACAAAGTAAGTTGCAGCCTTTTCGGTGCGTCCGGTCTTGGCAGAGCAAAAGAAATACACCAAGACGTAACTAACGAAATTTTAGAAACTCTGTATAAAAACGGCCGCCTTGAAAAGCGCACTACCAAACAGTTTTTTGATGCAAAAGCAGGCAAATTCTTAAACGGCAGACAGGTTGTAGGTAAGTGCCCTGTTCTGAATTGCCAATCCGAAAAGGGTTATGCCGATGAATGTGATCTCGGCCACCAGTATATGCCCGAAAACCTCATTGACCCCAAAAGTACATTAACGGGCGAAACTCCCGAAATGAAAGAGGTTTCAAACTGGTACTTCAAGCTTGTTGATTTTTACGCTCTGCTTAACGAATACGCCGAGCAGATAAAATCAGCCCCCACAACAAGAAAGCTTGTTTACAATACTATAAAAGAATTTCTTGAACAGCCCGTTATCTATATCAAGAAAGAACTTTATGATAATTACAAAGAAATTGTAAACACACTGCCTGAGCATGATATACGTGATGTTGTCAATGCAAAGAAAACCTCGTTTGCAATAACCTTTGAAGATTTGCACGATTGTGATAAAGCCTGCGAAATACTTACAAACAACGGTTTCCGCTACCGCACAGGAAAAACGCTTGTTCCTTTCAGACTTACCGGCAACGTTAAATGGGGTGTAAAAGCTCCCGAGCTTGACGAACCCAACGACCTTACAATCTGGGTATGGCCCGAATCATTATGGGCACCGATATCCTTCACCAAGACTTATCTCGAATCAATCGGCAAAGATGATGACGAATGGAAAAAATACTGGTGTTCCGAAGACGCCAAGATTTACCAGTTCATCGGCTCGGATAACATCTATTTCTACGGCATTGCACAGCAGGCAATGTTCATGGCAATGCAGCAGGGCGATTGCCACCTTTCAAAAGACGGCGATTTGCAGCTTTCCACACTCGTACCCGTAAATCACATTCTTTTCATGAATAAAAAAGCATCTTCAAGCTCGGCTATCAAGCCGCCAATGGCTGCCGATTTGCTTGATTACTACACCGCAGATCAGCTCCGCTCACACTTTTTGAGCTTAGGACTTGCAATGCGCAGCGTAAGCTTTATGCCAAAAGTATTTGATCCTGACGCTAACGAAAATGAAGCAGATCCCGTAGTTAAGGAAGGCAATCTTCTTACAAACGTATTCAACCGCATGGTGCGTTCATGCTTCTACACATCGCAAAAATACTTTGATGGCATTCTGCCAACAGGCGAAATTGACGAAAGCGTCCTTAAAGATACACGAGATGCTGTTTTGAAATACGAGCGTCACATGTATAAGTTTGAGTTCCATCAGGTTATGTATGTTCTTGACAGCTATATCAGAAATGCTAATAAATTCTGGTCTAAGAACATCACCCCCGCCGAGAAGAACGACGATAACGACCTTCGCGCATACACCCTGCGCAATATGTTCTACATGGTAAAGGTTGCCAATATACTTTTGCATCCGCTTGCACCCGAAGGAACCGATATGGTTCGCGAATATTTAGGTCTTGGTGATGAAATGTGGAGCTGGGACAAAATTTTTGATGATATACACACATATAATAATATCACCGAAAACCACAAACTCAAATTCTTAGAGCCGAGAGTGGATTTCTTTGCAAAACACCCCTCACAGCTCATGCTCAGCGAAAATCAACAATAAAAACACAAGAAAGGAAAATCAACATGAAATTTATCAACGCACTCAATCTTATGGTTATGGCATCAGCTGAAGGAACCGCAGCAGCACCTGAGTATAACTGGACAGGCTTCTGGATTATGACAATTGCATTTATCGCAATTTTCTACTTTATCCTTATCAGACCTCAGAAGAAAAAGGAAAAAGAAACCCAGCAGATGCGTGACAACATTCAAATCGGCGATGAAATTACAACAATTGGCGGCATTGTGGGCTTTGTTGTTAAAAAAGGTCAGGATACACTTGTTATTGAAACAGGCAGTGACCGCAGCAAAATCCGCATCAAGCTCTGGGCTGTTCAGGAAAACGCAACAGTTCACGATATGATGGAATCTGCAGCTGAAGCTAAAAAGTCCAAAAAGGATAAGAAAAGCGAGTCTAAGGACGAAATCGAAACCTCAGGCGAGGTAGATTAATCTGTTCTATCCTCACAGCTTTTGTAATAAAATATACTGTGCCCGAAGCACCGCAAAGTGCACGGGCACTATTTTTTTGAGAAAGCAGTGGTTATATGCGCAGAAATTCCATCATTAAACAAATTGCAGATTCACATTTTTTCAAAACGGCACTGCCTATATTATTTGGAATAGGTGTAGTAACGTTGTGTCTATTAGGTTTTTCGTTTTTACTTACCATGGTTGACGGAAACGACGTTGTAAAATCTGCAATGTCATCATTATCACTGTGTGCAGGCTGCTTTGCCGCAGGATTTTTTTGCGGAAAAAACAAGCGTGAAAAAGGAATATTAAACGGTATTTTATGTGGGTTTTGCGTATATGCCGCAATTTTTTTGGCAAGTACGCTAATACTTAAAATAACAGCCAACGCAAATGCTTTGGGCAAAGTTTTGCTTTGCTGTGTTTTAAGCGCAATCGGCGGAGTTTTAGGCGTAAATTCAAAGCAAAATTTCAAGGCACTAAGACCTAAAAAAAACCGCTTCGGCTCTTGAAAAGGCATCGTGTATATGCTATAATATAGGTTGGTTAAAAATGAATTTTTTAGGAAAGGTAGGCCGACATGATGGGTTATAAAGCATATATCTTTGATTTTGACTTAACTCTTGCAGACGCAACAAAAGGTATTGTTATGTGCTACAAAAGCGTGCTTGCAAATCACGGCTTTCCTTTACCTGATGATTATACCATAAAGCGAACAATCGGCATGACCTTAACTGACAGCTTTGCGCAATTCACCAACATTACCGATATGGACATTCTGGAAAATCTGCGAAACGAATACGTAAAATGCGCTGACAGCATTATGACAGAAAACACAGTGATTTTTGATACCGTTGAGCCTAATTTGACTACGCTGAAAAACAGCGGTGCAAAATGCGGCATTGTAACAACAAAATTCGCTTACAGAGCAACCCAGGCACTTGAAAAATACGGATTAACACATTTGTTTGACGTTGTTATCGGCAACGAACACGTTACAGAGTACAAGCCCTCTCCGCAGGGGTTAAACCTCGCAATTTCGCAGCTTTCAGCGTGCAAAGGTGATGTGCTTTACATAGGTGATACAGTAATTGATGCGCAAACAGCAGCTAATAGCGGCGTTGATTTTGCCGCAGTTTTAACCGGACTTACTACTTATGATGAATTTTTAAAATATAATCCGAAATATATCTTGAAAAACTTAAACGAACTGCAAAATATTATGCAAGGATAAAAAATATGAGATTTGAAAGCAAAAACGCATACGATACAATTGAGTTTGGCAAAAAAATCGGCAAGCTGTTAAAAAAGGGTGATACCATTGCTTTTTTGGGCGATTTAGGCAGCGGCAAAACCACAATAACAAGGGGCATTGCCATGGGACTTAATCATGACGATTACGTAACCTCACCCACTTTTACGATAGTAAACGAATATCAAGGCGATATAAATATATACCACTTTGATATGTATAGAATTATTGGCGGAGATTCGCTTGAATCAACAGGATTTTTCGATTATGACGCGGCTAATTCCGTATTTATAATCGAATGGGCTGAAAATATTCTTGACTTTTTGCCTAAAGATACTATTTTCATAAAATTTGAATATGTTGATGAAAATACAAGAATAATTGAAATTGACGGAGATGAAAGATTTGCTGATATTGGGAATTGATACATCAGGCAGAAACGCTTCTGTTGCTTTATATGAAAACGGCGTATTTCTGGCACAAAAATCAGTACTGACAAGACTTACACATTCGCAGATAATCATGCCGATGGTTGAAGAAATACTTAAATGCGCTGAAAAAACCATTGATGATATTGATTTGTTCGCCGTTGCCAACGGACCGGGCTCTTATACAGGACTGAGAATAGGCGTTTCAGCTGTAAAGGCGTTTAGCTTTGCAACGAATAAACAGTGCGTCGGCGTATCGGTTTTAAAAGGTCTTTGTTGTGCCGCAAATCCTCAAAATTGCGAGGTTTTGTGCGTTATCAAAGCAAGAGGGAACTTAGCTTATACAGCCGCATACAGCGTTAACAACAATGAAGTTTTGCAAATCATGGAAGACAAGATTGCGGATATCAACGAAATTGCAGAATTTGCAAACCAAAGACAAAATACATTGGCGATTACGGGCGATTGTGCGGAAGATTTATTTGCGCTTATCAACAATAAAAATGCATATCTTGTACCAAGCCATTTGCGGATTTCAAACGCAATGGGAATTTGCCTTGCAGCAGATGTTAACAACACTCAAACAGCTCAAGAGCTTGAAGCGGCATATTTTGAGGTTACCAAGGCAGAAAAGGATTTAAACACAAAAAGCTGAATATATATGCAATTTTGAATAATTAACGGACATAATAACCACAACTGAAATTATTTTTTAGGGTGGTTTTTTGTGGATAACTTTTTCAAATCATTAAAATTCAAGCTGATATTTTTGCTGTTAATGATATTTATAGTCTATGCATCAATCAATCTGCAGTCTAAAAAGGCGTATGCAACTAACATTTGTGCTTCAAAAAACACTATTTATTTGTCGCATATTGCTGACTGTGTGCAAAATGCACAAATCATGCTTAGATTTACACAGCAGTATTAACGAAATTTAAAAATTCACAAATAAATTCTTTTATATACAATGATTTTATGATATAATGTCATTATCGCACTTTATGCCCAAAAATCAGAGCATAAAAACAATATCGGCGAGCCGCTGCCGAAAAGGCGGTAACGCTACTTACAATATATACTTTTGCGTTCAAAAGAGGGAAAACTATGGCTGAAATGAATGTAATCGCTATCACCTCAGGTAAGGGTGGTACTGGTAAATCATCAATCTGTGCGGGTTTGGGATACTCGCTTTCAAAGCAGGGCAAGCGTACACTTATTATTGAGCTTGACTTTGGTTTGAGATGCATGGATATTATTTTTGGTGTTAAGGACCAGATTAAATATGATTTGGGAGATGTGCTTGAAGGCAGGTGCAAGGATATCCAGGAGGCAATCGTGCCCGTTAAAATGTCTACAAACCTTAACATTCTCTGCGCACCCGAAAATCCTTTTATGGTAGTTACTGCAGAACAGATTGCTGATATCTGCCAGCAGGTAAAAAAATATTACGACTACATAATCATTGATACAGGCGCAGGCATCAACAGCCATGTATTTGATATTGTTGAACAGGCTAACATGATTTTGGTTGTTACTACACCTGATCCTATCTGCGTAAGAGATGCCAGAATGATGTCTGACGAATTTTATAAGAGAGGAAATCAGCATCAGAGATTGCTTATTAACAAGGTAAGCAAGAGAATGCTTAAAACCGATGTTATTGCAGACCTTGACGAAATTATCGACAATGTAGGCGTACAGCTTATCGGTGTTATCCCCGAAGATATGGAACTTATAGCCGCAACAGGCAAGGGTACTCCTATCCCCTACGGCGCTTCCAGCCTTCTGGCTTTTGATGCTATTTCAAGAAGAATTCAGGGACAGGATGTTCACCTTACATTTAAACTCAAGTAAAAATGCTATTCTGAAATTGACCACAGATTTTATCTGTGTCAGAAAGGTACGGAAAAATTTATGAATATTGCTTTGATTGCACATGACGCCAAAAAAGAACTGATGGTTCAGTTTTGCATTGCTTACTGCGGAATTTTATCGCGCCATAATCTGTGCGCTACCGGTACAACGGGCAAGCAGGTTGCCGAAGCAACAGGTCTTGATATAACTAAATATTTAAGCGGCTCACACGGTGGAGCACAGCAGATTTGCGCAAGAATTGCCTGCAACGAAATTGACGTTCTGCTTTTCTTCAGAGATCCGATTACTCCTCAGGCTCACGAGCCCGACGATAATGATCTGCTCAGACTTTGCGATGTTCACAATGTTCCCGTTGCTACCAACATTGCAACTGCTGAAGCACTTATTCACGCTCTTGAAAGAGGCGACCTTGATTGGCGTGAAATTGTTAACCCCACATACAACAAGAGTACGGCATTTTAAAATATTATATAAAAACATCGTCCCTACTTTATCAGGGACGTGTTTGTTTTAAGGAGAAAACATGGCACAGAACTTACAACGACCCTACGGCACGGAAGATATTACACCCGATAAAATTCGCAAATGGCACACTGTTGAACAGGTTGTTGCGCAGAATGCCGAGGCTTTCGGCTTCCGTGAAATTCGAGTACCGACATTTGAAAACACCGATTTATTTATGCGCTCTGTTGGAGAAACAACCGATGTTGTGCAAAAGGAAATGTACACAGTATCTGCAAAGCAAAGCACCTTTACACTGCGTCCCGAGGGCACAGCAGGCGTAATGCGTTCGTTTTTGCAAAACGGTCTTTTAAACGATGCTTTGCCTTTAAAGGTTTACTACATACTTTCGTGCTTCAGACACGAAAGACCGCAGGCAGGCCGTTTGCGTGAATTCCATCAGTTTGGAATTGAAATGGCAGGCTCTGCTTCGCCTTACGCCGATGCAGAAGTTATAAGCCTTGGTAAATCTATAATCGACCAGCTTGGACTTAAAAATATTGAACTTAACATAAATTCAATCGGCTGCCCAAAATGCCGTGCGAATTATCACGCAGCATTAAAGGAGTTTTTCGGTTCAAGAAAAGAAGAGCTTTGCGAAACCTGCCTTACAAGACTTGACAAAAATCCCATGCGTCTGCTTGATTGCAAAAGCGAGATATGCTCTGAAATTGCAAAAGATGCTCCCGTTATTATCGACTTTTTATGCGATGAGTGCGCTGAGCATTTCAATTCACTAAAATCGATACTTGAGGATATGGGAATTGAATATAAAGTAAATCCGAAAATTGTACGTGGACTTGATTATTACACAAGAACTGTTTTTGAATTTGTTACAACTGATATCGGTGCACAGGGCACAATTTGCGGCGGCGGAAGATACGATGGTCTTATTGAAGAGCTTGGCGGAAAATCCACGCCATCGCTTGGTTTTGGCATGGGACTTGAACGTCTTATCATGACGATGGAAAATCAAGGCTGTGAGTTTATCGAAGAAAAAGTGAGCGATTTGTATATATGCCCTATGGGCGAAAACGCTTACCGTGCAGCTTCAAAACTCGCTTACGCTATGCGCAACAACGGTCTTGAAGTTAACTTTGACCTTATGAACAGAGGCTTGAAGGCGCAGATGAAATATGCTAATAAAATCAACGCTAAATATGCACTTGTTCTGGGCGATAATGAAATAGAAAACAATTGCGCTAAACTGAAAAATATGTCAAGCGGCGAACAGTTTGATATTACTCTTGATATCGACGGCTTTGTTGATACATTTGTGAATATCTACTATGCCGAAGCTTTTGGCTCGCTTGGCGAATAATATACAGAATAAACTGGTTTTAAGGAGAATAAATTTATGGCTGACAATATGAAGGGCTTGAAAAGAACTCACTATTGTGCACAGGTTTTAAAGGAAGGACAAACCGTTGTTGTAGGCGGTTTTGTTCAGAAAATCAGAGATAAGGGAAAACTTGTTTTTATCGATTTGCGTGACAGAAGCGGTGTTGTTCAGTTGACTTTTGATGACAGAACAGACCCTGCAATTCTCGAAAAGGCTCAAACCTGCCGCAGCGAATACGTTTTGCTTGCCAAGGGCGAGGTTGTAAAACGTGAAGCTCCCAATCCTGAAATGGTTACGGGTGATTTTGAAATTCTTGTTGATGATTTGCGTATTCTCGCAAAATCGCAAACACCGCCCTTTGAAATTGTTAACGACACAAAAGTTAACGAAGAGTTAAGACTTAAATACCGCTATCTCGACTTGCGCCGCAGCACGTTGCAGCAAAATCTTATTACACGTCACAAATTGGCGCAATCTGCAAGAGAATACTTTTTCGATAACGATTTTATTGAAATTGAAACGCCAATGCTTATCAAGTCCACACCTGAGGGCGCAAGAGATTATCTTGTACCTTCAAGAGTACACAACGGTAAATTCTACGCACTTCCCCAATCCCCCCAGATTTACAAGCAGCTTTGCATGATTTCCGGTCTTGACAGATATTTTCAGCTTGCAAGATGCTTTAGAGATGAGGATTTGAGAGCTGACCGTCAGCCTGAATTTACACAGATTGACCTTGAAATGTCATTTGTTGATGTTGATGATATTTTGCAGACAGCTGAAGGCTTTATCGCACACGCTTTCAAAAAGGTTCTTGATATCGATATTCCCACTCCCCTGCCTCGCTTAACCTTTACCGAAGCAATGAACAGATTTGGTTCGGACAAGCCAGACACACGCTTTGGTATGGAAATTACTGATATTTCCGAGGACGTTAAGGATTGTGGTTTCGGTGTGTTTACATCTGCAATTGAAAATGGCGGAAGCGTAAGATGCATTGTTGCAAAAAATGCGGCATCTGTATACACAAGAAAAGAAATTGACAAGCTTACTGAAGCTGCAAAGGGCATTGGCGCAAAAGGCTTGGCTTATGTAAGATGGGCTGACGAAGCTCCCAACTGCTCATTCGCAAAATTCTTTGAAGCTGACGCACTTAACGCTCTGCTTGAAAAAATCGGCTGTGAAAAGGGCGACGTTGCACTGTTTGTTGCCGACAAGAACAAGATTGTTCTTTCCGTACTCGGCGCATTGCGCTGCCAGGTTGCAAAGCGTCTTGATATTATCCCCGATAAGTTTAATTTCCTTTGGATTACTGATTTCCCCTTCTTCGAATTTGACGAAGATTCACAAACTTGGGTTGCTATGCATCATCCCTTTACAATGCCCAATGATGAGTGTATTGAATATCTTGACAATGCACCGGAAAAGGTATTTGCAAAGGCTTACGACCTTGTTCTTAACGGAATTGAGCTTTCCAGCGGTTCAATTCGTATTACTGATTATGAATTGCAGCAGAGAATGTTCCGTTCACTCGGTCTTACCGATGAAGAAATCGAAGCAAAATTCGGTTTCCTTGTTGAAGCTTACAAGTACGGTGCACCCCCTCATGGTGGCTTAGGCATTGGTCTTGACAGACTTGCAATGCTTATGTGCGGCGCTGATAATCTGCGTGATGTTACTGCATTCCCCAAGGTACAAAACGCAAGCGAATTGATGAGTGCTTGTCCTGCTGCTGTTGATAAGGAAAGCCTTGATATTCTTGGTATTGAAATCACCAAAGCCGACGAAGAATAATCATATTAATTAATTAATAAAAAAACAAGATGCACACTTTTTAAACTAAAGTGTGCATCTTTTGTTATTGTAATGATATTGATTTTTAAGATTCTATGGGGAATTTATCAATATATCCAATTGCATAACGGGCAATAAGTGTTGCATCCATTGCGTTTGCCTTGCCATCGCCGTTAACATCTGCTCGTACAATTGCATCAGCATCAAGAGAATACATACCGACTGCATATCTTGCTGTAAGTGTTGCGTCCATTGCATTTACTTTGCCATCGTTGTTAACATCGCCGTAAATAACAGTAACCTCGGGTTCTTCGGGCTGTTCGGGCTCTTCAGGTTCAACAGGCTCAGTGGGTTCTTCGGGGACGGTGCCATCGGGCTCAGTACCATAAATAAGATTTCCGCTTTGGTATACTGTTACATAATCAGAAACGACATAATCACCCACATTTGCAAGCAAATCTGTATTGGAATAGTCGTTTTCGGCATCCCAACCGCTTTGATAATTCGGAAAAACAACCGCAAGCATAAACTCACACTGATGACGTCCTTCAGAAATGGGCATTGCTGCTCTGCCGTCGGCGTAAACAATCTCAATATAATAGATATTATCCTTGTAATGATTAAGTGAATAAGTTGCAGGGGTTACGCCCGTATACATTGTTGCCTGATCTCTATCGCAGCGCATTGTAATATCGGTAGCAGAAAAGCCTGCTTCAATAACCTCGGTAAGATCCATGTAGTATCTGTATGAAATATCATCAACAACTCTTGCGGGCCATGCCGTGTGGTTGGTTATCTTAAAGCTTAAATCAACACCGCTTGCCGATGTTTTTGAAAGCTTGGTTTCTACAAAAATTTCAGTATCGGGCTGCTCTTCAACGGGAAAATTCGGGTTAGTTTCACCGCCGTATACATCAACCATTTTGCACAAAAGCGCAGTAAAGCCTGCGTTGTAGTCGGTTGCAACCTCGTTGTTGATGTAGTTGCCTCTGTCATCTTCATAATCACCGCTCTGTGTAGGTCCGCCAACAAGTGCGCCATAAAGTATGTGGCGGTTTTGTACAGGATTATCAAGTGAATTGTTCCACGAAGCGTGTGCTGTACGGTGATGAGCATTTATAGGAGAGTTTTCGCCAAGACCTACAACATAGCTGCGCCCTGCAGGATTATCACCAAGAGCGTAATTTATCTGGTCTTCATAAAGCTGAGTGTATGTATCAAGCTTAGCATCGTTGGCAAAAAGCTCATCACAAGCAACTGCAGCAATAAAGCCAATGTTACAAGCGTATCTCAAACAGCCCCACGTGCCTACATAGCACAAACCGCCTTCAAGCTTGGAACTGCTGTTTGCCCAATAATCAAGATGCTTTCGCACCTGCTCTTTCCACGTAGAATCGCCTGTATTTATGGCATAAAGCAAGGTGCCGCCTTGCTGAACATCGTCCCAGCATTGTGCCCAGCTGTATTTAAGTTCGCTTGTGCCGTTTTCAAGTCCTAAATTGGGAATAAAACCTGTTGCCGCATCAAGATATACCTGCTCACCGGTTGCAATATACAGCCAGTTTGCCGCATAAAACAGTTCATCATAAAAGTGAGATGAACGGTAAAAACCCGAAGCATCACTATCGTTATAGTTTTCATCTGTCAACGATGTTGATGCTATTTCAAAATAATGCTTTGCAGTTTCAATATATTCATCGCATTTATCAGTATAGCCGTTTAAAGCTGCCGCACCTGCTGCCAAAGCAGCAGCCATTTCTCCAACAACAGCAGAATCGGTTGTTGTATAGTATTCACGCTCAAACACGCCGTTACTGTTTTCACCCAAACCTTCATAGTAAAGCTCAACCGGGCCCCACCAGGTATGGTCTTTTTGACCGTTGCCTACCTGGAATACAACGGTATCACCAAGATTGCAGTCAACAAGATAATCAAGTACAAATTCAAGATTATTCTGATAAATATCCCACTGACCGATTTCTTTAAGACCGTTAGGATACTGGTACATACCCCACGCAAGCATTGAAGCCGAATACGCCATCGGCAGATTAAACTTTACGTGGTCGCCTGCATCATACCAGCCACCGTCAATAAAATCATTGGTAGTGGCGTCATCACGCCATGAAACTCTGTTCCATTCGGGCAAATATCCTGCCTGCTGACATTCATAAAAAAACAGTGACATTTGCAAAGCCTCGGCATAGGGCATATTGTCAGCGGCAGTCGTTTCAATTTCTTGGTTACCCGTATCAAATGCCAATGTTGAAACAGCGATTGCAAAAGCGGATACCGCGCTTAATGCGCGTTTTAAAATTCCCATAAAAAATCCTCCTTGTATTGTTTTGTATTGTAAGATTAAATAATTCACTCAATCATAAACAGCGCGTACACTGTCAAGATATTCCTTAAATTTTTGACGCTCGCTTTCGGGCGAAACGATACACGCGCGATTACCAAACTGCATCAGCCAACCGTAAAAGTTTGGCGAAACGTTTATATCAAGCACAACGTGAAATGTATTTTCATCATGCGCATACGCCTTTATACCTTTGCCGAACTTATCTATTACAGGGTTTAAAAGTTCGTTAGCAAAGCGCAGTTTAATGCTTTTGGTTTCTCTGAAATACATACCGAAAACCTGGTGCGAATATGCCGACAGATTATACTCCGGCTGTGCTTTTTTTGCCTTTAGCGGCAAAACCTCAATGGATTCCATGCGGTCAACTCGAAACGGCGTTATCTTGTTGCCGTGTTCTTCATAATGGCACAAAAGGTAATAGTTTTCATTATCCCACGTTAACATGTACGGGCTTACATTGTAGCTTAAACCATTTTTTCGGTAAACCTTTTTGCCCAACATATTATAATCAAAATATTTAAACGAAGCCATTTTGCCTTCAACAATGGCTCTATGAAGATTATCCACGTTATAGTAAACGCGCTCGTTAGATGATTTTGCACGGTTTGTAACCTTGATGTTTCGTTCTAATCCCTTAGCATCGTGCACGCTTGCAAGTGTTGAAATTTTTGAAATAAGCTTTCTTGATTTAGTTTCGGATATAAACTTTGAAGACGCAACAGCATCAACAAGAAGCTTTAATTCAGCAACCTCAAAGGTTCTGCCATCAAGATAATACTTAAAATGCTTATCTCTTACAGAATTAATTTCAAAACCAAAATCCCTTATCAGATTAAAATCATCGTAAATTGTTTTTCGTTCAGCATCAATACCATTCTGCGCAAGATATTCAATTATTTCTTCAACTGTATAGCGATGCTCACTATCGCTGTTTTTATATAAAAATTCCAAAATAAGCAAAACACGCTTTTTTTGATTTGCACTGCGCGCCAACGAACACCGCTTCCTTTCCAAAAAAATAATATCAACTCACTTTAAAGTATAACACTTTTCTTTCTTTTTTTCAACAAAAATTTGATTAAAACAGTATATTTTTTTGTCACTTACGGGGAATTACAAAAAATATAATAAAATTCAGATTTTTTTCAAAAAAACTCTTTTCAAAATAAAAATATTATGATATAATGATACGGTATGGTACTATGCGTTATTTTTCTTTTTTTATGAATATAGGCTGTGTATCAAGATGAAAACTGAAATAGAAATGAGGATTTTTATGAATATTTCTGAGCTTTACAGTTTATGGCTCGCAAATGCAACCGATGATAAGGACGTATCCGCAGAGCTTGAAAATATAAAGGGAAACGATGCTGAAATTCAGGACCGTTTTTACAAAAATCTTGAATTTGGTACGGGCGGTTTGCGTGGTGTTATCGGCGCAGGCACTAATCGTATGAATGTTTACACCGTGCGCAGAGCATCGCAGGGATTTGCAAACTATCTCAAGCAGCACAGCAGCACACCTTCTGTTGCAATTGCTTACGATTCAAGAATTAAATCCGATGTTTTTGCACAGCAGTCTGCTTGCGTTTTTGCAGCTAATGGTGTAAAGGCATACATTTTCCCCCAGCTTGAACCCACACCCGTCCTCTCCTTTGCAGTGCGTGAATTAAACTGCGACGGCGGTGTTGTTGTTACAGCAAGTCACAACCCTTCAAAGTACAACGGCTACAAAGCATACGGTGCAGACGGTTGTCAGATGACCATTGACGCTGCTGCTGCTGTTTTGGCTGAAATTGAAAAAACAGAAATGTTCACAGGTGTTAATACCATTTCCTTTGAAGAAGGTCTTGCAAACGGCACTATCGAATACATAAAGGACGATGTGCTTGAAAGCTTTTACACAAACGTTCTTGCACAAAGCATTAACCCCGACCTTTGCGCAGATGCTGGTCTTAAAGTTGTATACACACCACTTAACGGCACAGGCAACAAGCCCGTGCGTGAAATTTTAAAGCGCATTGGCATAAGCGAGGTTACTGTTGTTCCTGAGCAGGAAAATCCTGACGGCAACTTCCCCACCTGCCCTTACCCCAATCCCGAAATCAGAGAAGCACTTACAAAAGGTCTTGAGCTTTGCGAAAAAGTACAGCCCGATTTGCTTCTTGCAACAGACCCCGACTGCGACAGAGTAGGCATTGCGGTACCTGCCGATGAAGGCAAATACGTTCTGTTTACAGGTAACGAAGTTGGCGCAATGCTGCTTGATTATATCTGCGAGCAGAGAACCGCAAAGGGCACAATGCCTCAAAGACCTGTTGCTATCAAGACTATCGTTTCATCAGATATCATTTACGGCATTGCAAAGGAATATAATCTTGAAGTTATTGAAACACTTACAGGATTCAAGTTCATTGGTGAACAAATTGGTTTCCTTGAAGAAAACGGCGAGAAGGAACGCTTTATCTTCGGTTACGAAGAAAGCTACGGCTACCTTGCAGGCACCTATGCGCGTGACAAGGACGCTGTTGTAGCAAGCATGCTGATTTGCGAAATGGCAGCTTACTATCGCAGCAAGGGCATTTCAATGCTCCAGGCCAGAGAGAATATGTACGCAAAATATGGCGTTTACTATCACAAGCAGGAAAGCTTTACGTTTGAAGGCGCAAGCGGCATGCAGAAAATGAGCGATATGATGAACGCTTTGCGTGAAAACGCCCCCGAAAGCATTTACGGTCTTAAGGTTCTTTCCGTTTCCGATTATCTTACAAGTGTTAAGTATACAAACGGAGAAACACAGTCCATCGACCTGCCAAAGTCAAACGTTATCGGCTTTGCTTTGGAAAAGGACGCAAGCATTATCATTCGTCCTTCAGGTACAGAGCCTAAAATCAAGGCTTACTACACAACAAGAGCAAACTCTTACGAAGATGCTGAAAAAATGTGTGCAGAGCTTGACATGAGCTTCAGAAAAATCCTTGGCATATAAATTTATCAAAACAAATATTAAGACGCTTTTGATTTTGTTTCAAAAGCGTCTTTTTTTTAATCTTGATTATCTGATTGAATATATGCGCAAAGAAATACAGCGGGCGAATTCCAATATATCGTGATTTCGTTTAGAGAATAGCAACCAACATCATCGCAGTAGCACTTCATGGGCGGCGTGCCGGGTAATACAAGCAGTTTAGCATCGGGATCGGCAGGGAAGCGATTAGCGCCACCGCATACCATGCCGGGAATGCATTTTTCAATGCCATCTGCGTGGGCAGGGCGCAAGTGCGGATAGTTTGCGCAAAACTCTCCATTTTGCGTTACATAGCTGTAACCCGTTGCGTTAACACCCATAATATAATCAAGCTGGGCATAGGCATAGCTCGAAAAGCGTCTGCTATTTTCTATTTTATCAGCAATAATAAAAATCATGGCACGCTTTAAAACATTCATATTACTGCCCCAGCAGTAATCCTGCGTTTGCATTGCAACGCCGTAGCCGCAGTTATCTGCCAGATTTTTCAATTTTTCGGCATGAGCTACAAACTCAGACTTAAACCTCTCGCACAGCGATTTATCCGTTTTTTTATCACAGAAAATATATGAAAGGGCACCAAATCCGCTGACGCAGCCGTAACCTAACGCAACAAAGGGAAAATCATTTTTCAGCATCTCTTTCATATCGTCATGATACTTTTCATTACCGCTTGCCGCAAACATTTCAACGCTTGCCCAAAAGCGATTATCTCTGTCATTCCACTCGCCATAGTTGCCCGTATTGCAGCCCTTAGGATTTTCAAAGCCTAAAAAATCGGGGTTTTCTTCAAGCCATGTGTAAGATTTTTGCGCAGCTTCAAACAACTTATCGGCATAAGCACTGTCATACTTTCTGTATATTTTTGATGCATGGGCACAAATTGCGGCAAAATCGGCAGTTGCCATTGATGAAACTGCAAAAAGATACAGCGGCTCTCTGTCATTTTGCGGCATAATAAACGGTGCATGCATTGCAGTTGATGCTTTGTGATAAACACCGCCATCTGATTTTTGCATTTTCAAAAACCAATCAAGCTCATATTTACATTCGCACAGGATATCAGGCATTTCACAATCGCTTTCAGGTATGTTCAGATTTTGATTTTCAAAACTTTTCGGGAACATCTCAAACGCATAGAGAATATGTGCAAGCGCACAAGCGCCCGCGGTGATATATCTGCCATAATCACCTGCATCATGCCAACCGCCCGAAACATCAATTCTTACATCACGATTATCCCACTCGCAAGCCAATGTTTCATGACAAATAGGGTGGACATAAACACCTGCGTGTTTTTCTTGCAATTCACAGCCGCAGCGCAGATAATAAAACGCCTTGCAGATATCATCAAAAAGCTTTTGCGTGCAGCTATTGCTTATTTCAAATTGAAGAGAACGCTCGCCGCTGTCAGTTTCGATATAATATCTACCAATTTGCGTAAACTGTGTAAAATCGGCAAGATATAAAGTATCCTGCGAGTCGGCATCAAGCCCGAAATATTCAGTTTTGCCTTCAAATTTTACATTGCCGTCTAAATCCTTTATAAAAAAACTTTGGCAAACTGTTTTTATAACCGCGCGTTTAAATCTTTTTGGGTGATATCCTGCCTGATTTACAAATATGGATTTTTCAAAATGCGGTATATCGGGCTTTTTGCGTGTAAAATAAGTCTTATCCATAATAATTGTCCCTTTATATATTATGCGTTTATTTAGATTATTGATTAATGATACATAAAATGCTTTGGTTTGTCAAGACAAAACGAAAAAAAATACCACATGTAAGCCAAAAATAACTTTAATTAACAAAATTACGGTTGACTATATTCATTAATCTTTGTATAATAATGGAAACAAAGCTTTTTATACTAACAGCGAAAACGAGGTAATATATATGAAACTGATAAAGTCAATATGCAGTATCTTTTTATGTGCATCAATTTGTATGTCAAGCATAATAGCGCCAAGTATTATAACAGCAGGCGCTGAGGTTGAAAACATAAGCGTAATGTGCCTTGGCGACAGCATAACCGATGGCTTTAACGTAAGTGGCGGATACCGCTACACTTTAGGCGAAATGCTTGAAGATAACGGATATTCTTCCTATGTGGATTTTGTCGGTCCTAATTGGGGCGGAAGTCAATACGACCCACAACACGCAGGTTACAGCGGATATGCAATTGATAAGATTGAGGGGCAAAGATCGGGACTTTACAGCTTTATTGATTGGCTTATGGAAAGCTACCCTGCAGATGTTGTTCTTCTTCAGATAGGCACTAACGACATTTTAAGCAGCTATGAAGTTGACACAATGAAGGACAGGCTTGAATTGCTTGTAAACGCAGTTCTTGATTACCTACCCGAAGATGGTATGCTTTTTCTTGCAACAATTACACCAATGAATGCAACTGCACTTAAGTCAATCAGCTATATTTCAGAAGATGATTATACTGATGAATCAATGGACGCTACTGTTGATGCCTATAACGAAGATATCAGAAATCTTGTTTCAACACTTTCAGCTAACGGCGAAAACATCGCCCTTTGCGATTGGGACGGTATAATCACAAAATCACATTTAGCAGACGGCGTGCATCCTTCGGAAGCAGGTTATGCCGTTATGGGTGAGCATTGGTATAATATACTTGTAAATTATATGGAAAACGGCACAACAGAACTGCCAGATACTGATATTGTTTACGGCGATGCCAACGGCGACGGTAAAGTTAACGCAATGGATGCAACATTGATTGCAAGATACTCTGTTGGCACTTACAGCCTGACAGATGATGCAATTGCACGATGTGATGTAAACAGCGATGGCAAAATTAACGCATTAGATGCCACAATTGTAGCAAGATATTCTGTCGGTTTGGTTGATAAACTGCCGACAGCATAAAAGGGAGAAATATAATGGTAATAAGAAGAGCAGTTTTGGGTGATATCAGCGGCATTGACAAGCTGCTTTATCAGGTACAGCATATTCATCACCTGGGCAGACCCGATTTATTCAAGCTTGGGGCAAAAAAATATACCGATGAAGAATTAGCTGAAATTATTGCTGATGATATGCGCCCGATATTCGTCGGCGTTGATGAAAACAACACTGTGCTCGGTTATGCGTTTTGCGTGTTTGAACTGCGTGAGGAAAACACATCGGTAACAGCGCTTAAAACATTATATATTGATGACCTTTGTGTTGATGAAACTTGCAGAGGACAGAACATTGGCACGGAACTTTGTGAATATGTACGCAGATTTGCCAAAGAACAAAACTGTGATAATATAACGCTAAATGTATGGGCAATAAACCCAAAAGCATATAAATTTTACGAAAAATGCGGGTTTGCACCTATGAAAACCTACATGGAATACAGACTTTAATACGAGCAAAAACGCCTTTAAGGAACGGATCCTTAAAGGCGCTTTTTTTATCTACGCTTACGCACAATTGCTTCTGTAACATTGGCAAGCACAAGCTCGCCGTTTTGATTGTGAACGAAAATAGTTATTTCAACAATTCCGTTCTTCTCGTTTCTTTCGGTAAGCTTTGTAACTTCAGCCGAGCCTGTAAGTATATCATCGGCAAAAACAGGCTTGTACCACTCAATTTTAGTTGATTTGCCTGCAAGCAACTCTTCACCGAAAATATCCACCTCAAGATATTTTGCCCAAACCGCCATAAACGACATTACACCCGGTGCAATAAGTTTACCAAAGTGCGTAGTTTTGGCGTATTCCTCATCAGTATGCAAAGGTATATTATCATACAAACGGGCAAAATCGAGCATTTTTTCCTTTTCTATAACGGCAGGTGCAATATCAATTTTTGTACCAAGTTTTATATCATCATAATACATATTTTTTTACCTGATTTATCACCAACAGAATTATAGATTTGTCACCTTACGGATAGTTGAGCTACCCTTTTCAAGCGAAACTATACCCGTACGGCAAATTTCCAAAATCTTATAATCTCGCATAAGATTGATAAAATCATCAATTCTTCTACTTTCGCCCGTAAGTTGAAAAACAAAAGCTTCACGAGAATAATCGACAGTTTTTGCTTCAAATGCCTGTGCTGCCGTGCGGATATCATCACGTGTTTCCGGGTCGTTTTCCATCTTTATCAAAAGCAACTCGCAGCTTACGGAATTTTCGCTGTTAAGTTCTTTTATAGAGCAAACATCCGGCAGCTTGTACAATTGGTTGATAAGCTGTTGCTTGTTATTCTCTTCGCCGTCAAACATCACTGTAATGCGTGAAAAATCGTTTGATTCGGTTTCACTCACGGTAAGTGCGCTTATATTGAACTGCCTGCGGCGGAACATACTTGTTACACGGTTTAACACACCGAATTGGTTATGCACAAGCACAGCTACTGTATATCTGTTCATATCTATAAGGTTTAATCCTTTCTCAGATTTTCTATAATCTTAGCACCCATTTCAGCACAACCGATTTTAATACACTTTTCTGCCTTTTCCGCATCGGAAGGCATGATATCACCTGTACGATATCCCATATCAAGCACAGAGGAAACCGCATTCTCGATAGCGTCTGCTTCAGCGGAGCAATCAAAACTATAACGCAGCATCATTGCGGCAGAAAGTATTGTGCCGATGGGGTTTGCAATATCCTTGCCTGCAATATCGGGCGCAGAACCGTGAATGGGCTCGTAAAGACCGCAGGAAGACTGACCAAGGCTTGACGAAGGTATCATACCAATTGAACCTGTAATCTGCGATGCTTCATCGGAGAGGATATCACCAAACATATTTTCGGTTACGATAACATCAAACTGCGAAGGGTCCTTTACAATCTGCATGGCGCAGTTATCTACAAGCATATCCGTTAAAGTTACATCAGGATATTCTGCTGCCAAGCGGTGCATTACCTTGTTCCAAAGGCGGCTCGAATCAAGCACATTGCTTTTTTCTACCGAGCAAAGCTGTTTTCTGCGTTTTCTTGCGGTTTCAAAACCGATTCTGCCTATTCTTTCTATTTCAGATTCATCATATCTCAAAACGTCAACAGCAGTTTCCATACCGTTTACATTTTCTGTTTTATGTTCACCGAAATATATACCGCCGATTAATTCACGCACAATAATAAAATCAATGCCCTTATCAACAATGGATTTTTTCAAAGGTGACGCGCCGCTAAGCTGCCCCCAGATTTTTGCGGGACGATTGTTTGAGTAAACACCCATGCCTGCACGCAACTTTAAAAGGCCCTTTTCAGGACGCAGGTGTCCGGGCAGAGTATTCCACTTTGCACCGCCAACCGCTCCAAGCAATACGCTATCGGAAGATGTACATTTGTCAAGTTCGCTTTGGGGCAAAGGCTCGCCATATTTATCAATGGCGCATCCGCCCATATCAACATCGGTATAGGTAAATGTGTGACCGTAAAGCTGTGCAATTTTATCAAGAACCTTTAAAGCCTGCTCAACAATCTCAGGTCCGATGCCATCGCCTTTTATAACAGCAATATTCTTATTCATTTATCGTGTCCTCCTTTAAAGATGCAAGCAAGCCGCCGCATTTGATAATGTTTTGAATAAACGGCGGAAACGGCTGTGCCTTGTAGTTTTTGCCCGTGGTGATATCGGTGATGACACCTGTATCAAAATCAACTTCAACCTCATCATCTGCGTTTATTTCATCCGCCGCCTGCTCACATTCAAGAATAGGCAGACCTATATTAATTGCATTGCGGTAAAAAATACGCGCAAAGCTTTTAGCAATTACACAACCTGTACCGCAGGTTTTTATAACAAGCGGAGCGTGCTCTCTTGATGAGCCACAGCCAAAATTCCAGCCTGCAACCATGACATCGCCTTTATTTACTCTTTTTACAAATTCTGTATCGATATCTTCCATACAGTGCAAAGCAAGTTCGTTTGCATCGGGCGTATTAAGATATCTTGCGGGAATGATAACATCCGTATCAACATTATCGGGATATTTAAAAACTTTACCTTTGGTATTCATATCTTTACGCCTCCTTGTATTCTGTAATATATCCTGTAAGTGCGCTTGCAGCAGCAGTATAGGGTGATGCAAGATACACTTCGCTGTTAACGTGTCCCATTCTGCCTACAAAGTTGCGGTTTGTTGTGGCAATACACTTTTCGCCCGCGGCCAGAATACCCATGTATCCGCCAAGGCAGGGACCGCAGGTTGGTGTGGAAACAACTGCACCTGCATCAATAAATGCTGTAACGTAGCCTTTTTCAACACATTCACGATATATCTGCATTGTTGCCGGTATGATTATGCAACGCACACCATCGGCAACCTTTTTGCCGTTTAAAATTTTAAATGCCGCTTCCATATCTTCCATTCTGCCGTTGGTACAGCTGCCGATAACAACCTGGTCTATTTTAATATTGCAAAGCTCAGCGGCATTTTTTGTATTTTCGGGAAGATGCGGACAAGCAACTGTGGGCAAAATTTTCGATAAATCAATATCAATAACTTTTTCATACTCTGCATCATCATCAGCAGTGTAAACCTTGTACTCACGCTCGCATCTGCCTTCCATATACTCAACAGTTTTTTCATCCACAGGGAAAATACCGTTTTTAGCGCCTGCTTCAATTGCCATGTTGCATATACAAAGTCTGTCATCCATTGTAAGATTTGCCACACCATCGCCCGCAAATTCCATGCTCTTGTAAAGTGCACCGTCAACGCCTATCATGCCGATGATAGTTAAAATCACGTCTTTACCGCTGCAATTTGAGGGTAATTTTCCGCTAAGGTTAAACTTAATAGCAGAAGGCACTTTAAACCATGCCATACCCGTTGCCATGCCTGCCGCCATATCCGTACTGCCAACACCTGTTGAAAATGCACCAAGTGCACCGTAGGTACAAGTGTGGCTGTCTGCGCCGATAATGCAGTCGCCTGCGGTTATAACACCCTGCTCAGGTAAAAGTGCGTGTTCTATACCCATTTTACCCACATCATAAAAATGGTTTACGCAATGTGCGCACGCAAACTCTCGGCAGGTTTTAGATTGTTCTGCCGCTTTAATATCCTTATTAGGAACAAAATGGTCAAGAACAATTGCCACTCTGTCCTTATCAAAAACCTTTTCAAATCCTGCTTTTTTAAACTCGTTAATCGCAACGGGAGTTGTAATATCGTTACCAAGAACAATATCAAGCTTGGCATTAATAAGCTGACCTGCCACGACCTTTTCAAGTCCTGCATGTGCGGCAAGTATTTTTTGCGTCATGGTCATTCCCATAAATTAATCCTCCGTTTCTGTAATAATCAATATATCTTATTTGTTCTTATTCATGTTATTAAACGCAACCAAAAGCGCATTTACGCTGGCGTGAATAATATCCGTATCGGTACCGGCACCCCAGTAAAGCCTGTTGTTGCTGCCAATAATGCCGATATATGCTGCCGCAACGCTTCCCGAGCCCTGCTCCTGCATGCTGTGCTCGGAATATTCCTGCAAGGTATAATCAGCACGGCTGTATTCTTTAAGCGCATTGCTGAAAGCATCAAGCGAACCGTTGCCGACTGCGCATATTGAGGTTGCTGTTCCGTTTTCAACAAAATCAACCTCACAGCGTACAGTTTTACCCTGGCGGTAAAAATGCATATTATCAGTTGAAATTGATGATTCTGCGCAGAGATAATTGTTCTTGAAGATATCAAGTACTTCTTCGGGTTTAAGTTCCTTATGCTCTGCATCGGAAATATCCTTGCAGATATAGCTGAAATGCTCGCGCATTTTAGCAGGCAGGTCGTAGCCGTAGTTCTGTTCAAGCAGATAGCCTATGCCACCCTTGCCACTTTGCGAGTTAACGCGAATAACATCGGCATCATAAGTGCGGCTGATGTCCTTCGGGTCAATCGGGATATAGGGCACGCTCCATCTGTGAAGCTGTTTTTCATCACGATATTTCATACCCTTTGCGATAGCGTCCTGATGACTGCCCGAAAATGCGGCAAACACAAGTGCACCTGCATAGGGAGAGCGCTCGTAAACTCTCATTCGTGTACATTTTTCGTACTTTTCAACAAGTTTCGGGATATCGGAAAAGTCAAGCTTAGGGTCCACACCGTGCGAATACATATTCATCGCCAATGTGATTATATCGACATTGCCCGTACGCTCGCCGTTGCCAAAAAGCGTGCCTTCAACTCTATCTGCGCCTGCCAAAAGGGCAAGTTCAGTATCGGCAACACCTGTGCCTCTGTCATTGTGGGGGTGGAGCGACAAGGTTACAAACTCACGATATTTCAAATTCTCGCTCATATATTCAACCTGGCTTGCGTAAACATGGGGCAGACTCATCTCTACCGTAACCGGCAGATTAATGATAACATTATTGGTTTCGCTCGGCTCTAAAACATCAAGCACGGCATTACACACTTCAAGTGCATATTCGGGTTCGGTACCTGTAAAGCTTTCGGGCGAATATTCAAAACGGAAATTACCTTCATACTCACCGGCAAGTTTTTTAACAAGCTTTGCACCTTCAATTGCAATCTGCTTGATTTCTTCCTTTGATTTGCGGAAAACCTGCTCACGCTGTGCAACGCTTACTGAATTATAAAAGTGAATGATTGCGCTTGGTGCGCCTTTGCAGGCATCAAAGGTTTTGCGTATAATATGCTCTCGGCACTGGGTAAGCACCTGCACGGTAACATCCTGCGGAATCATATTATTATCAATCAAAGTACGCAAAAATTCATATTCTGTCTGACTTGCTGCGGGAAAACCCACTTCGATTTCCTTAAATCCCACATCAAGCAGAGTCTTGAAATATTCAAGCTTTTCATCAAGGCTCATTGGAATAACAAGGCTTTGATTACCATCGCGCATATCCACACTGCACCACACCGGTGGCTTTTCAATATGGTCCTTAGTTACCCATTTATTGTATTTTGATGCTACCGTATAGTAGCCAACGCTGTATTTACTTGCGTCCATCATAGTATATTTTACTCCTTTTAAGTCATAAGTTCAACCTTTTTAGCGCTATTATTTAAGATAATCTGCAAAAACATAGCTCATAAAGAGTAAAAATCACCGTTCTCAAATCCAAATGCGCATTAAATCTGTTTTGCGGCGCAAACATGGAAAACCCGCCTTTCTCAAAAGAATTTTTTTGATAGAACTTTTTAAGGCAAGTAAACGCAAAAAAACCCGTCTCAAGCCTTAATTGCTTTGAGACGGGCGTAAAATCTAAAAATCACACTCGCGGTACCACTCAAATTGCGGATATAAGAATCCACCACCTCTTCGGAATCTATCAATTCCTATGCATTAACGCAGCATTCACGGGTCGTCCTAATTGCTTTTTTGTAAAGTGTTCAGACTTCCGGCTCGGAAGGGAGAGGCCGTTAAGGATTATACATATCGATTCACACCAACCATCGATTCTCTGAAATGCTCATACCTTGACCGATCTTCGTCACAGCCTTTGTATTCAATTTGATTTAGATTATATCACCGCATTTTAAAAGTGTCAAGCGTTTTTTTTGAATCTTAATAAAAAATTCAAAAAAACCACTCTGCCTTGATTATTCTTCAGGCTCAACAACTACGGCGTCAACAACATTTTTACGCACGCTTTCGATGCCGTTTTTGCAGCTTGCCTTTGCAACATAGCCTTCACTTGCAGCAATAGGCTCGCCGTTTCTTGCTTTAAGTCTGAAACGATACTCGCCTGCTTTGTCAAGATAAATTTCAAATTTAGGGTGCTTTTCAGCCTCGTAGCCTTCAACTGTCTGGTCTTCAAGATTAGCAATCTGCGCATTCTTGATAACGCTTTCAATACTGTTTTTGCAGCTTGCAAGAGTTGAAAAAACTTCACCGCCGGTTGCGATTGTTTCGCCGTTACCTGCCTTAAGGCTGAAAGTAAAACCTGTTTTTGTTGCGTTAATTATAAATTTTCCCATTGTTATGTAATCCTTTCAAATATTGTTATTTTTTCCGCTAAACATTTGTAGCTGTAATTATTGTACTATATTTTTATCTATTTGTCAATGATTTTGTTGCAATTGCCGTATCATATCTTAAAATTCTTCCAATATAGTTATTTTTCCGCAAATTAATTGCGTTAATTTATCAGTTAATCTTTTAGCATTAAAGCGGTAATATTGCTTTCAAAGAAAATTCTTTAAAATCAATAGAATACAAATCAATTAATAAATATAATTGATTAGACCGAAAAAAAGAATACAAAAGGTGATAAAATATGCAGCAAAACGAAAATAAAGAGTTTTACATTCAGCTAAAAAAGCTAGTTGTACCAATAGCTTTTCAGCAGATAACCGTTGCGCTTGTAAGCATTGCCGATGCGCTAATGCTTGGATTTATAAATCAAGATTCGTTATCAGCGGTATCGCTTGCAGGTCAGGTGCAATTTGTTTTTACGCTGTTTATTTACGCAATAACTGCGGGTGTTTCTATTTTTGCGGCGCAGTATTGGGGAATAAAGGATAGAATTTCAGTTGAAAAAATACTTGGCATCGGATTAAAATGGTCAGTAATTGTTTCAGTACCGTTTGTTCTGGCTTCGATGCTTATGCCCGAAACGCTTATGCGTGCTTTCGCCAACGACCCTAATCTGATTGAAAAAGGTGCGGAATATCTGCGAGTGGTAGGTATTTCATATCTTTTCCTTGGAATATCGCAGGTTTGCCTTACTGTAATAAAAAACTGCGGTCACGCTGTTATGTGTTCCGTTATAAGTTCGGCTTCGGTTATAGCAAACGTAATATTTAACGCATTTTTAATTTTCGGACTTTGGATATTTCCTGAAATGAATATTGCAGGCGCAGCACTTGCAACAGTAATTTCCAGAGTCGTTGAGCTTGTGTGGGCTGTTATTGTTACGGTTAAAACCGCAAATATCAGAATACGCTTTTCAAATATCATAAAAAACGACAGCATTTTAAAAAAGGATTATTGGAAATACACCCTGCCGTTTTTAGGCAACGAAATCGTATGGGGCGTAGGATTTACAATGTACTCTGTAATAATGGGACAGCTTGGCAGCGATGCTGCGGCAGCTAATTCAATCGCCAACATCGTTAAAAACCTTGCAATTGCAGTTTGCTGCGGAATAGCCAGTGCAAGCGGCATCATGGTGGGCAATCTTTTAGGCTGCGGCAAGCTTGAAAAAGCTAAGCTTTACGGAGAAAAATTTGTAAAGCTTTCAATCTTTAGCGGAATTGCCTCCGGGGCGCTTATTCTGTGCATGATACCTGCTGTACCTCTGTTTGCAAGCCTTTCTGCAACGGCACAGTCATATTTAAAAATAATGCTTGTTGTATGTTCATACTACGTAATTGGCAAATCCATCAACATGACAACGATTGCAGGTATATATCCCGCAGGCGGAGATACAAAATTCGGATTTAAGTGCGACGCAATTACAATGTGGCTTGTTACGGTGCCAATCGGCCTTGTTTCTGCATTTGTGCTTGATTTGCCCGTTGTTGCGGTTTACATGATAATTAATATAGATGAAATCATCAAGTTGCCCGCCGTATTTGGACACTACAAAAAATACTTGTGGCTAAAAAACCTTACTAATACCAACAATCAGGCTTTAGAGCTTGCATAGTACAAAAAACAATGCCCGTTGATGCGTATGCATCAGCGGGCATTTTGTTGAATTGATTAAATTTTACTTTGCTCTCATTCTCTTGACAAACTTGAAGATTTCCATATAGATAAGGGGAACAACAGCAAGACCAAGTGTGATAAGATAATGCACAGCATCAAGCTTAACCATGCCAAAGGCTATTCTGATAGGTGTGAAAACCACCACAGCAACAAGCAAAAGCGATATAAGCGATGCTACGTTGAGTTTTTTGTTGGAGAAAAATCCGATTTCAAAGAGCGAACGTTCTGAACGCATACTGAAGGAATGAATTGTTTCCAAAACTGCCAATGTGATGAACGCCATCGTTCTGCCTGCATCAAGCGAAACGCTGTTGCCGATAACAAATGCAGAAACGGTAAGAATTGTAAACAATACTGCCTGGAAGAAAATTTCAACACCAAATCCGTGTGCAAAAATGCCTTCTTCCTTGGGCTTGGGTTTGCGCTTCATAACGCCCTTGTCAACAGGCTCCATACCCAGTGCTATTGCAGGGAAGCTATCAGTTACAAGGTTTATCCACAAAAGCTGCATTGAAAGCAACGGAGAAACCTTTAAGAACAGCATGGAGAAGAATACGCTCAAAAGCTCTGTAATATTCGTACCGAGCAGGAAACCGACAGCCTTTTTGATATTATCATAAATGCCTCTGCCTTCTTCAACAGCCTTAACGATTGTAGCAAAGTTATCGTCTGTAAGAGTCATATCAGCGGCACCCTTAGCAACGTCTGTACCTGTAATGCCCATTGCGCAGCCGATATCCGCGGCTTTAAGTGCGGGAGCATCGTTTACGCCGTCACCGGTCATGGAAACGATAGCACCCTTAGACTGCCATGCCTTGACAATTCTGATTTTATCCTCGGGCGAAACTCTTGCATATACGGAAATGCTTTCAACATTCTGTTCAAGCTCTTCATCAGTCATTTTTGAAAGTTCCGTACCGATAAGCGACTTATCGCCTTCATTCATAATGCCGATTTGTTTAGCGATTGCACAGGCTGTTACAACGTGGTCACCCGTAATCATAACAGGGCGGATACCTGCCTGCTTGCAGACCTCAACGGCTGCCTTAGCTTCCTCACGAGGAGGATCTATCATGCCGACAAGACCAATTAACGTAAGACCGCTTTCAAGCTCTTCGCTTGTAATATTCTGAGGCACAGCGTCGATAGTCTTCTGAGCGACTGCAATAACACGCAACGCATCAGAGCTCATGTTCTCTGTAATTTCCTTAGCTTTTTCAATATTACCGCTTACGCAACGGATTGAAAGCATATCAAATGCGCCCTTAACGGTTACAATAAGCTTACCGTCAACATCATTTACAACGGTCATAAGCTTTCTGTCAGAGTCAAACGGAATTTCAGCAACACGTTTGTATTTTGCATTGATATCTGCTTTTTCGATACCGTTGATGTGCGCGCCGTAAACGATTGACGTTTCCGTAGGATCGCCAAGATGCTTTACCTTATCACCTTCAAATTCAACAGAACCATCACAGCAGAGTGTTGCATAAGTGAGAAGGTTTTTAACGCTTTCGCTGTTGTTGGAACTTATATCTTCATAAGCGCCGTTTGCATCACAGTATGCCTTTACAAGCGTCATTCTGTTCTGTGTGAGAGTACCTGTTTTATCGGAACAGATTACGTTTGCACTGCCCAGAGTTTCAACAGCGGGAAGCTTTTTTATAATTGCATTGCACTTTACCATGCGTTGTACGCCCAGCGAAAGCACGATTGTTACAATTGCAGGCAAGCCTTCGGGGATTGCAGAAACCGCGAGAGAAACAGCCGTCATAAATATTTCAAGTGCGGGTATGCCGCTTATAAAGCCTACAACAAACACAATTGCGCAAGCAAGCAAAGCAACCACACCAAGATACTTACCCATTACGGCAAGCTTATGCTGCAAGGGTGTTTCCGAATCTTCCTCAGCATCAAGCAGGTTTGCAATTTTACCCATTTCAGTATCCATACCGGTTGCAGTAACAATTGCTCGGCCTCTGCCGTAGGCAATGGAACAACCGGAATAAATCATATTGACTCTGTCACCCAAGGGTGCGCCATCTTCAATAACAGCGTCAGCATCCTTATCACTGGGAACGGATTCACCTGTAAGTGCGGATTCCTCGCTCTTAAGGCTTGCCGATTCAAAAAGTCTTGCATCGGCAGGTACAAAGTCGCCTGCTTCAACAAGAATAACGTCACCGGGCACAAGGTCAACTGCGTCAATTACACTTTCCTTGCCGTCACGCAAAACTCTTGCGTGGGGTGCGCTCATTTTCTGCAAGGCTTCAAGTGCTCTCTCAGCTTTGTTTTCCTGCACAACGCCCATAACAGCATTAAGAACAACTATCAAAAGAATAAGCAGCGGCTCAAAAAATTCTTTAGGCTCTCCCTCAACGCAGGCAACGCCAAACGAAATTGCTGCTGCCACGAGCAGAATAATAATCATTACATCTTTAAACTGCTCAAAAAACTTAACCAGCGTAGATTTTTTCTTCTTAGCTTTTAATTTGTTTTCGCCGTATTTTGCAAAACGCTCCTGCGCTTGTGATGATGTCAAACCGCTTGCAGTGTTTGTATCAACCTGCGAAGCCGTCTGCGTTGAACTCATACTGTAAAAATCCATAGTATTGTCCCTTTCATATTATAAATACTTTTTTAACCACAAAGAAAATCGTACAATAAACCGAGGATAATGTCAATATTTTCATTTTTAAATTTTTTATGTATTTTTTGAAGATGCTTTGTGTACTCAACCGGTTTTACTCAACTTACCAATCGGATTAATAATTTTCGTTAATCGTAACAAAAATAAAGGTTTTAAGCGTATTATTTTTTTGCGTTAAAATCAAAAAAATATCTTGACGAATATTGTCAAATGGGAGTATAATTATGTAGTATGATGACAAAATAGTAGGATTAAAATTCTTACATTATATATAGAATAAAAATTAAAGAAAGGGCATATACAAAATGGCACTCGCCGAAATATCATTTTTATATATCTTTTTGCCATTGTGCCTGCTGTCGTATTACTTATTCAGCGAACCCAAATTCCGCAACGCCGTATTGATAATCTTTTCACTGCTGTTTTACGCATGGGGAAAGCCGATAGGCTTGCTTTTTATACTGGCTTCCGCAGTTTTCAACTATCTTGTTGCCATAATTTGCGATAAATTCGAAGGCAAACCGATAGCAAAATTCACTGTAACGGCAGGCGTTATCATTAACTTAATCGGTCTGGCAATACCGAAATACACTGCTTTTGTAACCGAAAACATCAATGCAATTTTCAAAACGGAACTTGAAGTTCCTTCGATGATTATACCCATAGGAATAAGCTACTATACCTTCCGTGCAATTTCTTACATAGTTGATGTTTACTGGGGCAAGGTAAAAGCACAGAAAGATTTTTCGCAGTTTTTACTTTACGTTTCAATGTTTGCCCACATAATTGCAGGTCCTATCGTACGATATTCCACAGTTGAAAATCAGCTTGGTTCAAGAAAAGTTGATTATTCTTCCATGAGTGAGGGTGTAACAAGACTTATAACAGGTCTTGCAAAAAAGGTTATTATTGCAAACAATCTTTATGCAATTGTTGAGGATTTCTTTATAGGCTCGAGCATGGAGGTTGTAATTTCATCACGAACTGTTGCAGATACATGGTACGCCGTTACGGTTTATGCACTTTTTATGTATTTTGATTTTTCAGGATATTCCGACATGGCAATAGGTATTGCAAAGCTGTTCGGTCTTGATTTTGACGAAAACTTCAATTACCCCTTTATGTGCCGCACTATTTCTGAATTTTGGCAGCGTTGGCACATATCCTTAGGTACATTTTTCCGCGACTATCTGCTTTACCTGCCAATATTTGGCAAACGCAGAAAATACGCAAGCTTGTTTTTGGTATGGTTTTCCACAGGTTTGTGGCACGGTGCAAGCTGGAATTACATTATATGGGGCTTGTATTTCGGGTTGTTTATTTTGATAGAGCAGCTTATAACTAAAAAGCGTCTTAAAAAAATCCCGACAGTTATCATGCATATTTACACAAAACTTGTAATCATCATCGGCTTTGGCATATTCTTCTTTACCGATTTTTCAAAGCTTGGCGATTTTCTTAAAAATCTTATAGGTTTAAACGGCAATGCTTTGGCAGATGTTTATGTAAAATCATCAATAACAAACAACATCTGGCTGATTGCAATTGCAATACTTTTCTGCTTCCCCATAATTCCTAAAATAAAGAAATTTTCGCAGAAAAGCGAAAGCTTAACTGCTGTGTACAGCGTAAGCGAAATTATCATAAACATTATACTGCTCATTGTCTGCACCATATTCCTTACATTGCAGACACGCAATCCTTTCTTCTACGCTAATTTTTAAAGCTTTTACGCAAAATTGTTTTTTTACCATGCAAGAGGTGCATATTTATCAATGAATAACGAATATTCGGCTTTTGATTTTGTCAAGAATTATGTTCCGCCTGAAATCAGGCGCAGAAACAGACTTATGGGCATAACCAAAACAGCAAAGCATATCAACATTATTGCAGTAAGCGCAATATTCCTCATTGCGTTTATCATATTGCTTGTATTCCCCCACCCTGATGTTTCCGAAAGCGAAAACAGAAAGCTTGCAGAGTTTCCAAAGTTCAGCTTTTCCGCATTACTTTCAGGCGAGTTTACAAGAGAATTGAGCAATTATATCAACGATACCGTACCGTTCCGCGAATCGCTTGTTACTATAAACGCAAATCTCAAATCATATTTCGGCATGGGCGGCTCGGACGATGACGGCAATAAGGTAATTTTCTACAATGCGCAGATTGTTACCGACGACGATACAAGCGCAGGCACCGCACAGAACAACAGCAACACCATTACCACTACCACACCCGCTGTTACTACAACACCTAATGCAACAACAACACTGCCGCCTGCAAACAATTCTGAAAGCAATTCGTCAAACGATAATACAACCACCACAGTTACTACTACCACCGCACCGCCTGCCCCTGTTGTTACCACAACCACCACGAAAGAACCTGAGCTTAACAACGAAGGCATTATCAACAATGGTATAGTGGTTATTGGTGATACGGGTATTATGCTTTACGGCGGCAGCTACGCAAATGCAGAACGCTACGCAGGATATGTAAGCGCTTACAAAGCAGATTTGGGTGACAGTGTCAACGTTTATTCAATGGTTATTCCCACTGCGGTTTCGTACTATCTGCCCGATGAATATCTGCCGTATACACGCAGTCAGAAGGGTGATATTGACCATATGCAGCCATACCTTAACGGTGTTGTTAACGTTGATGCATACACAGCGCTGCTTAATCACAAGGATGAAAAAATCTACACACGAACAGATCATCACTGGGCAGCCCTTGGCGCATATTATGCGGCTGAAGAATTCTGCAAAACCGCAGGCGTACCCTTCCTTGATATATCTCAGTATACTGAGGTTTCCGTTGACGGATACGTCGGTACACTGTATACCTACACTAACGATTCAACTTTGCTGAATAATCCTGAGGACTTTATTTACTACAAGCCCACAGTTGAAAATTATACCACAACCTATTATTCGCAAGCGTTCACAGGACCTGTTCAGGGTTCGCTGTTTAACGAAGCAATTACAAACAAAAGCTCGCTTTACCTTACTTTTATGAGGGGCGACAGCAATGTTGTGCATATTAAGACGAGCGTTGACAACGGCAGAAAGCTTATCATATTCAAGGATAGCTACGGCAACGCCGTGCCCGAATTTTTGACAGGCTCTTTCTCAGAAATATATGTATGCGATATGAGATATTTCCAGCTTAATTCAATTGAGTTTATCAAACAGCAGGGAATTACCGATGTACTTTTTGCAAGCTGTGCATTCAGCGCAATGGGCAGCAACGCAAATTGCATTGAAACAATGCGCACACAAAACTAAATTTTAGGGCGAACTGTATTTTTTATTGTTCGCCCTAATGCTGTATCTTAATAAAAAACATGGAGAGAAAATGATGCAAATACTCGAATACCCTTTTGATTCGGCATATATACTTAAAAACAAGCGTTCCATAAAAAAGCAGCTTGTTGCCGAAAACCGCAGCTGTATTACCAAAAAAATTGCAGTTCTCGGTGGTTCTACCACAAGCGAGATTGTTAAGATATTGGAGCTGTTTTTGCTGAATTACGGCATACAGCCGATTTTTTACGAATCGGAATACAACCGCTATTGGCAGGACGCCTGCTTTGAAAATAAAGAATTGCAGGAGTTTGCTCCCGATATCATCTACATCCACACAAGCACTCGCAATCTGCTGAAAAAGGATTTTAAAATTACGGATACCGCCGAGCAGGTTGAGGCAGATTTAAACGCTCAGTACGAGCATTTTGAGCAAATGTGGCAGGCAATTGCCGATAAATACAAATGCCCGATCATTCAGAATAATTTTGAACTACCGCATTACAGACTTTTGGGCAATGCCGATTGTACCAATATCTGCGGAAAAAGCTGGTTTGTAAACGAAATAAACCGCAAATTTGCACACTACGCAAGAGAAAACTCATCGTTTTACATCAACGATATTGCGTGGCTTGCAAGCTCTTACGGTCTTGAAAAATGGAGCGACCCTTACTACTGGCACATGTTCAAATACGCACTTTGCGTGCCCGCAATACCTGAATTGAGTTTTAATATCGCCAATATCATAAAATCAATATTCGGCATGAACAAAAAGGCTCTTGCACTTGACCTTGACAATACCCTTTGGGGCGGAATTGTTGGCGACGACGGCGTAAACGGTATTGAAATCGGTCAGGAAACGCCCATGTCGCAGGTTTATTCTGAATTTCAGGGATATATCAAAGCGCATAAGGATTTGGGAATTATGCTGACCGTGTGCTCCAAAAACGATATGGAAAATGCGGTTGCAGGCTTAAATCACCCGCAAAGCGTGCTTTGCCCCGATGATTTTGTAGTTATTAAGGCTAATTGGGACCCTAAAGATAAAAATCTTGTTGATACGGCAGATGAACTTAACATTCTGCCTGAGAGCATTGTTTTTGTTGACGATAACCCCGCTGAACGAGCTATTGCAAGAGGACAGATAAACGGCATGCTTATTCCCGAAATAGAAAAGGCTGAAGAATACATCCGCACAATTGACAGGAATGGATATTTTGAGGTTACAAACTACTCTTCCGACGATGCAAAGCGTGTTGATATGTACAAGGCAAACGCTCAGCGTCAGCAGGCACAAAAGCGTTTTGAGAATTACGAGGATTATCTTTTAAGCCTTGAAATGCACGCCGAGATTTTACCCTTCAGCGAGATATACCTTGCAAGAATTACCCAGCTTACAAACAAAAGCAATCAATTTAACGTAACCACAAAGCGTTACACCGAAAGCGAAATGCAAACTGTTTACAACAGCGACGAATACATTACGCTTTACGGCAAATTGCAGGATAAATTCGGCGATAACGGTGTAGTTTCGGTTGTTATAGGCAAAAAGCAGGGTGCTGAGCTGCACATTGATTTGTGGCTGATGAGCTGCCGCGTTTTAAAGCGTGATATGGAATTTGCAATGCTTGATACACTTGCAGCTACCGCTAAGCAAAACGGCATTGAAAAAATTGTGGGATATTATTATCCAACAGCAAAAAACGCTATGGTGCGCGGACTTTACGGCGACTTTGGATTTGAAAAAATCAGCGAAGACGAAAACGGCAATGCAGTCTGGTCGCTTGATTTAAACAATTACGAAAACAAAAATAAGGTTATAAAAATCAATTGAAATTAAAGGAGAAAAGAACTATGAGCAAGTACACAAGAGAAGCAATATACGAAAAATTGGAAATTATTTTCAGAGACCTTTTTGATGATGACGATATCAAACTTTGCGATACAACAACCGCTGATGATATTGAAGATTGGGACAGCCTTGAACACATTAATCTTATTGCCGCTGTGGAAAATGAGTTTTCCGTTAAGTTTGCAATGAAAGAGGTTTCCACAATGAAGAACGTCGGCGAAATGGTTGACATTATTATTTCGCGCACATAAAACATAAGGGATTTTTGATTTATGCAGAGAATACTCGGATATATGCGAAAAGCCGTGCAGGAATTTGATTTGCTTGAAGACGGCGACAGAGTTGCCGTTGGTATATCAGGCGGAAAAGACAGCATGGTTCTGCTTTATGGATTGGTACTTTTAAAAAGGTTTGCCGGCGTTGATTATGACGTTGTTGCTATAACTGCCGACCCGGGATTTGACAATCAAGAGGGCGATTATTCTGAAATAACTGCCTTTTGCGAAAAAATCGGGGTGGAGCATATCATAAAACGCACAGAGATTGCCAACATTGTTTTTGATGTGCGAAAGGAAAAATCTCCGTGCAGTCTTTGTGCTAAAATGCGCAGGGGCGTTCTGCACGAAGCAACACTTGAAGCCAAGTGCAACAAAATCGCTTTGGGACACCATTACAACGACGTTGTTGAAACCTTTTTGATGAATCTTTTTATTGAAGGCAGGGTTGGTTGCTTTGCACCTAAAAGCTGGCTTTCCAAACGGAATATAACGCTTATTCGTCCGCTGTGCTTAGCGCCCGAATATGAAGTGCGCAACGCTGCAAACCGCAACAACGTGCCCATACACAAATCTGTTTGTAAGGCTGACGGCAACACACAAAGACAGAAAATGAAAGACTTTATCAGGCAGATGGATAAGGAAAACCCGGGATTTTCTGACAGACTTTTTACCGCATTGAGAAAAAGCGGCGCAGATGATTGGGGATACAAATAAACCTTATCACCAAGACGAAAGGCAGGCTTAAAAAACATGGACGAAAAGCTTTTCGGCAAACAAGAAAAGTATAACACCGCAGAATTGCAGGAATTGCGTGACAAGGTTTTGCAAATTGATGCGTTTTTCAAAAAGACGCTTTACTTTCACATAATTTGCGTTGTTGTATTTGTTGCTATGCTTTTCAAAATAGTCTACGGTATTTCGCTTACAAACGGTGGCGACGCATCCGCTCCGATAGCAATCGGCATAGCGGCAATTGTTGCGATATTACCGCTGATTATGCTTTGCTTTATGGCGTTTTGCAAAAACAAAAAGGCAATAATCGTGCTATTAGTTATAATGTCGGTACTGTTTTTGCTGTGCTTTGCTTTTTCGTGCAGGTATGAAATACAGATTGCGTTCATTCTTTCACCAATATATCTAACAGCACTTTGCTCTGCATTTTACAAAAACAGCAGGGTTTGCTTGCCGATATGCGCTCTATGTGTGATTTTGTACTGCATATTATCGCTTAAAAATGATATTGACAGTGTGAATTATCCACACATATTGTTACTTATCAGTGTTATTCTTAATCTGATATGTTTGAAAAAGCACAAGGAATATACCGAGCTTTCAAAGATATACGGTTTTCCGTATTTTAACGAGAGATTTAACGAACAAAGCAGTGAATATACGGCGGCGCGCTCGACAAGTGATTTTGAAGGTAATGCGCCCGATAATATAGATATCAATCCAAACAATGAAACTGATGAGCTTTTAAAGCCGTATGCCCAAAAACAGTCCAACACAATGGAAACTGTAAACTGTGATATTGATATTGACGCTGTATGCGATGTACCGCTTGCGGATGCAAACGAGGTTGAAGCATATACACAGCGCTTGCGTAAATTAAAAAACAAACTACGCTGATTAGTTAATTATACGGAGGGATTTACCGTGACAGTAGGAGAAAGAATTAAACTTGCCGCGCAAAAAAAAGAAGAATATCTTGCAAATGCAGGTAAATATCAAGATATTAAAAAGAAAATCAAAATTATATTTTTTATAACTCTTTTTGCAGATGCAGTTTTAATTTTTTTCAGCGTTTTCACATTTTTCTTTGAAACCTTGACAAAAGATGGCAAACCGGGCGTTAACATAGGAATTATACAGCTTTTAGCAGGTATTTTTCTTTTGGTTTTAAACGTTGTTGTTGCAAGCTTAAAGCATAAAAATCTTTTATTTCTTTCGCTTGTGCCTATTGTACCTTCACTTGCATTTGCATTGTTCGGCAACACCGAATTGCGTGCTTCAATAAGAAACTTTTGGGGAATACCCGTGGAATCGTATTTAGATATAAAGGGCTTTATAATTGTTTTTTGCTTATTACTTTTAGTTTTGAAGTATTTAATGTATACAGCACTTTGTGAGCATGATGAAATATCCAAGTGCGAGGGTTTTCCGCATTTTCAGCTTAGGTGCAATAAATTAGAAGACTATATGCCCGATGAATACACAGCCCCTGAAGAACGTAAGGACACGCCCGATACACTTTACAGCGGTGATATGCAAAAATATACCGCTATTGAAAATTCTCAGGCTGAAAGAACATATACTCCGGGTGTGATGGATACCATTGACCCTGCACTTTATGAAAACGACGACGAATAAGGATTTGACACAATATATGTATTCAAAAATCAATACAATCGGTCTTTACGGACTTAATGCGTACATGGTTGAGGTTGAAGCCGATATCAGCCGCGGTATGCCTTCGTTTGATATAGTAGGCTTTGCCGATAACGTTGTAAGAGAAAGCCGTGAAAGAATAAGGGCGGCGGCAAAGGCTTCGGGTGTAAATCTTCCCGTTGGCAAAATTACAATCAACCTTGCCCCTGCCGATACCAAGAAAAGCGGAACTTCCAACGATTTGCCCATATTAATGTCAATTTTATGTGCTTTTGGATATTTTCACGATGATTTTAGCGACTGCGCTTTTATCGGTGAACTTGCATTAAACGGCGATGTACGCTCAGTTAACGGCGTTCTGCCAATGGTACTATGCGCTGCAAATCAAGGCATAAAAAGAATATTCGTTCCATTTGACAACGCGTTTGAAGCAAGCGTTGCAGACGGCATTGAAATATACGGCATTAAAAATCTGAATGAGTTATACGAACACATAAATGGCGAAAACACACTGAAATCCGCAGAAAAATATACAGCACCCGTAAGTGCTTATGATTATCCGCTTGATTTTAAAGATGTAAAAGGACAGCGCAATGCAAAACTTGCACTTGAAATTGCCGCAGCAGGTGGTCACAACGCACTGCTTATTGGTGCGCCCGGCAGCGGCAAAAGTATGCTCGCAAAGCGTATGCCGAGTATTCTTCCCGTAATGACCTTTGAAGAAAGCATAGAAACCACAATGCTTTACTCAATTTCGGGTATGCTTGATAAAGACACGCCGCTTATCACTAAACGCCCGTTCCGTGCACCGCACCACACAATATCGGGTGCAGGACTTGCAGGGGGTGGCTCAATTCCCCGTCCGGGTGAAATTTCGCTTTCACACAACGGCCTTTTGTTTTTAGATGAGCTTGCCGAATTTGACAAGCGCACGCTTGAAATTATGCGTCAACCGCTTGAAGATGGCTGTGTCACTATTTCGAGAGTGGGCGGCACGGTAAGCTATCCGTGCAATATTATGCTGATTGCCGCTATGAACCCATGCCCGTGCGGTTACTTTGGCAATGCGCACCGCAAATGCACCTGCTCACCAAGAACAGTTAAGAACTATCTTTCAAAAATATCGGGCCCACTGCTTGATAGATTTGATTTGCACGTTGATGTTGCCCCTGTGGAGTATGAAAGCCTTAATTCAAATGCAGAGGAAGAATCAAGCGAGGTTGTAAGAAAACGTGTTGAAAACGCACGCAAAATCCAAGAAGAACGTTTTAGGGGTACAAAAATCAACTGCAATGCAAATATTACAGCAGATATAATGAGAGATGTTTGCGTTATGAGCGATGATGCAAACAGCTTTTTGAAGGCAATTTTTGAAAAGCTCGGACTTTCCGCCAGAGCCTACGACCGTATACTTAAAGTAGCGCGCACAATTGCCGATTTAAACGGCGTTGAACATATTGAAAAAGCCCATATTGCGCAGGCTGTGGCGTACCGCAGCCTTGATAAAAAATACTGGGGCGGTATGCAGGATTAGTCATTTTGCCTATTTTTTAATATATCAATATGTGCAGTATTTTTATTGACATTATACTTTATTTTTGGTATGATAATTGTGGTTGATTATTTGTTAATCGCAATTTTCAAACATATATCTTTAAGGAGGAAACTAAGTTGAACACAACAAAGCGAATTTTCGCATTGCTTCTTGCTCTTAGCTGCACAATGCCTGTGCTTACAGCTTGCGGCAAGGACGAAGAATCATCTTCCAAATTCGTTGCAAATTCTATCGATGAGGAAGAACGTAATGCTATCAAGGAGATTCTTAATCAGGACGGAATCGACGATATGCTTACATACGATTCTCTTGAAAACAAAACAGTAAAATGGATGGCAAACTGGGATATTAACCCTGACGAAACAGGTAAGGCTGAATCTATTGAGCTTACACTTTTCCAGGAAAAATACCAGGGTGTTGTTGAATATCATCCTGTTGAATGGGAATCCAGATACGATTCTCTCGCAACAGCTATCGTAGGCGGCGAAGGTATTGACTTCTTCCCCGCAGGCGACATGGACGCATTCCCCAAGGGCGCAATCAAAGGTATGTTCGTACCCGTTGATGATTATGTAGATTTCTCTACTGAAATCTGGGAAGACGTTCAGGATGCTAACGATGCACTTCTTTGGAATGGTCAGCACTTTATCATCTGTACAGAGGTTACAGGCGATAACTGCGCTATTATCTACAATAAGTCCACAATTGCTGACGCTGGTCTTACAGATCCCGCTGAGCTTTTGGAAAAGGGCGAATGGACTTGGGACGCTTTCTATGAAATGATGGATACATTTGCTGATCCCGAAAACGGATACTACGGTATTGACGGTTACTGGACAGAAGCTGCACTCTCTCTTACAACAGGTGTTCCCTATGTTGGTCTTGAAGACGGTTTGCTTGTTAACAACCTCAAGGATTCCAGCCTTGAGCGTGTAAACACACTTATGTACGATATGTACACAAATGAGCTTATTCTTAACAGAGCTAACTTTGAATGGAACGTACAGCCTCAGTTCATCGGCGAAGGCAAGACATTGTTCTATCCTTGCGGTCTTTGGACACTCTTCCGTGCACAAGATCAGTGGTCTGCTGAATTTGGTGATGACGTATTCTTCGTTCCCATGCCTGCTGACCCCGAAGCTGACGAGCATTACATTCCCGCAGGTCTTGACGGTTTTGTAATGTGCAAAAACGGTTCCAACCCCGAAGGTGTTATTGCATTCTCAGAGTGCAAGCGTCTTGCTCTTCTTGACGAATCCGCTCAGGAAATCGGTGCTACCAAGCTCAGAGAAGAATACGGCTGGACAGACGAAATGATCGAAATGAAGACTACAATGCAGGAAATCGCTCAGGAAAATCCCGTATTCGATTTCTACAAGTGCGTAACTGCTGACCTTACAACAGTTCTTGATAGCGAACAGACAGGTATCCGTTCTGCACTCTCCGGCGGTATCCTTTGGAGCGAAACAATGAACAACTGCTATGATTTTGTTGATACAGTTGTTAACGAAACTAATGCTAATCCGCTTCAGACAAGCGATTCTTTCAACTAATATTTGTTGATTGACTTAAATCAATAACCAAAGCGTTCGAGGTTAATCCTCGGACGCTTTTTGTTTGGAAAAATTCTTTTAAAAATAGCAACAAAAAGTCATTAATTAACCCGATTTCAACTATTGCATAATGCTAAAAGCTATGGTATAATGTTGGTGATTGTAATCGAATACGCAATTTAAGGGGATATTTATGAAAAGGGTATTTTTTAAATCAATATGCGTAGCTTTGTGCGCAGCATTTGTGCTAACCGGCTGCGAACAAACACCTGCTAACACATCGCAAAGCGGCAGCTCGTCGCAGACATCAACAAATAGTCTTGAAGATCTTGTAGTATCCGCACCGGAAGATAAGGTTTACACCTTTGCAGATAATTCTCCCGTATTTTCTCTTGAGGATACATTTTATCCCTGCGCTGTAAAAGTAGATTTGCTTACGGCAACCGAAGCTGAAATTTACTACACCTTAGACGGCAGCGAGCCTGACAAAAATGCAACTTTATTTGAAGAATCCATTGAGTTTAAGTGCGAAAGCACCGATTTCCCGACGGCAAATGTAGTTAAAGCAAAAGCTTACTACGCAGACGGAACAGAATCAGCTGTATCGGTGCATACATACTTTTGCTCAAAAGGCGTTGATGAACGTTTTTCAACAGCTATCTTTTCTGTAACAGCGGATCCCGCTGTATTAACTGAAGGTCCTGACGGTATTTTTTACGGCGAAAATTATGAAATGCGCGGCGACGAAAGCGAGCGCGAGGTTCACGTGCAGGCTTGGGATAAATCAGGTAACGAAATTATTTCGCAATACTGCGGCGTAAGAATTTACGGCGGTGCTTCAAGAGAAAGCAGCATAAAGTCTATGAAGCTTATTGCAAGAAAGAAATATGCATCGGGAACGGGCAAATTTAAAACCGATATTTTTGGAACGCCTGTTGCAGATGAAAGCGGCGAAATTATAACAAAATACAAAAAGCTTGTTTTGCGTAACTCGGGTAACGATTTTCAGTTTGCATATATCCGTGATGAATTGAACCAGAACCTTGCAATGCAGGCAGGCTTTACCGATTATGAAGCCGTAGTACCCGCAGTGTGCTACCTTAATGGTGAATATTACGGATTTTTCTGGCTGCACGAAAACTACTGCGATGATTTCTTTAAAGAAAAATATCCAAACGAAAACGCTTTGGGTGAATTTGAGATCCTTGAAGGAACCGATAAAGAAAAATACGGCGATGAAGACGGTGCAAAGCAGAACTATGCCGATGAATTTAACACTCTTTACAATCAGTTTTCATCAGCAGACCTGACTAATGATGCTGATTATGCAGCACTTTGTGAGCTTGTTGACGTTGAAAATTATTTAGATTACTTTGCGTTTAACATTTATATCAACAACAAGGACTGGCCCCAGAATAATTTTAAATGCTACCGTTACTATCCTGCCGAAAACGAGCTTTTGGGCGAGGGTGTTTACGACGGAAGATGGCGTTTCTTACTGCACGACCTTGACTATTCATACGGAATGTACGAACAAACTGAGGTAATGGCAAATTACAACAATATAGCACAAATCCTTAATCCCAACAGCGAGCGCTATTCTCCCCTTTTGGCCGCGCTTATGCAAAGGCAGGACTGCCGCGACTATTTCAGCGCAAAGATTAATGAATTGGCAACAGGAGTACTCTCATACGAAAATATAATCGATACGCTTTCTAAAATGAACAGCTCAAGATACTTTGAATTGCAGTATTATTATAAGCACATTGAAAATCTGCGAAACAAAGGCTACGAAGATATGTGGTCACACGCAGAGCATTACAACTGGTACTCTCAGCTTATAAAGGATTTTGCCGCAAGCCGTGCAAATTACATTCTGCAATATACTGAAGAAGCCTTGGCAAAATTTGAAACTTCAGAGGAAACAGTAGATACAGAAAACTCGGAAACTACTGAAGATGCCGCATAACCAATAATCATGTATGCAATGTCTGTTTTGTGCTGATATCTGTCACAAAAATAAGTTAATTAGAATTTGATTTGTGTATAATTGGATATACAATATTTATTTTTAAGGAGTTTAGTTATGTCCAATCCATATCTTCCGAAATGGGAATATATTCCCGACGGCGAACCGAGAGTTTTCGGCAACCGTATTTATGTTTACGGCTCGCATGACAGGGTTTGCTCTGATGCATTCTGCGACTTTAGGCTTAAAGTTTGGTCGGCACCGCTTGATAATCTTAACGAGTGGGTTTGCCACGGCGACTGCTTCCACACAAGAGCAGACTTAGATCATCAATCCGACACACCGTGGACGGAAAATGAACTTTACGCCCCTGATGTTGTGGAAAAAGACGGCAAGTATTATCTTTATGCATATATCGTCAACGCAAAGGGCTGCGTAGCAGTAAGCGATAAGCCCGAAGGCCCTTTCAAGCTGATTTCACAATATAAATACGACATTGAAAATCACTACGATAACGGCACTTTTATAGACCCCGGCGTACTTGTTGATGACGACGGCAAGGTTTATGTATATTGCGGTTTTTTAGGCTCGTACATGGCGCAGATTGATGAAAACGATATGCACAGCGTAATCAACGATACATATAAGCTTGATATAATACCAAAGGAAGAACCGTTTTCGTTTTTTGAAGCGTGCTCGCCAAGAAAAGTAGGCGATACCTATTATATGATTTATTCGCCCAATGTGGGCAGCAGGCTTGTCTACGCTACAAGCAAATCACCATTTGGACCGTTTGAATACGGCGGCATTATTGTTGATAATGGTATCGATTACCCAGGTGGAAACAATCATGGCTCAATTTGCAACATAAACGGTCAATGGTATATTTTTTATCACCGCATGACAAACGGCACGATTATGTCACGCAGGGGCTGCGTTGAAAGAATCGAAATTCTGCCTGACGGCACTATACCACAGGTGGAAATGACATCGTTAGGGTTTGAAAAATCGCTTAACCCTTACAAACAGCACGATGCAGATATTGCCTGCGTTTTGAAAAACGGCTGTTTTGTAAACGAAAAAAATCCGCTTTGCAGATGTGTAACCAACATAACCGATGGTTGCGTTATCGGATATAAATATTTTGATTTTGGTGAAGATTTTTCAAATACATCAATAAAGTTTTATGCTAAAATCAACGGACTTGGCGCAAAGGCAAAAATGCACATTTTGCTTGACGACGCAGAAAACGGCGAGGAAATCGGCGTATGCGAAATCGGTCTTGACAGCGGCGTTGTCAGTACAAATTTGAAATGTGTAAACGGCGTACATTCAATATTTTTTAGGATTGAAGCATGCTTTGACGGCAGCTTTAAGGATATGTTCAAAGGAAGATCACTTTTTGAACTTGAATCATTTGTTTTTGCAAAATAAGGAGGAAATATGAAAAAAGCACTTACAAGATTAATGGCAATCTTAAGCGCGTGCGTAATGCTTGGCTCAGCAGTTGCATGCGGCGGCAAGGAAGAAAGCAGCTCTTCTTCAAAAGCCGAATCAAGTGAAAGCACGGCTTCTTCATCAGCAGTTGAACAGCAACAGCAGGATGATAATGTGCCTGATACTGCAGTTGAGCTTGTTGCCGACATGGGCATGGGCTGGAACTTAGGCAACACTATGGAAGCAGTTGCAGGCTGGCTTGGAGATGGCGCAGGTCCTAATGACTTTGAAAGAGCATGGGGACAGCCTATTACCACAAAGGAATGCATTGAGGGAATTAAGGCAACAGGCTTTAATTCTGTAAGAATACCTGTGGCTTGGTCCAACATGATGTCTGACGACGGCACGTACACAATCGACCCTGCATACATTGCAAGAGTTGACGAAATTGTAGGTTACGTTCTTGATGCAGGTATGTACGCAGTTGTAAATATCCATTGGGACAACGGCTGGTGGAGCGATTTCGGCAGTGCTGACCAGGCTGCAAGAGATGCCGCAATGGCAAAGTATACTGCTATCTGGACACAGCTTTCAGAGCATTATAAAGATTACCCCTTGCAGCTCATTCTTGAATCTGCAAACGAAGAGCTTGGCGGCAGCCTTGGCGAAAACCTTACAGATGATGAGAGATATACCCTTACACATGATATCAACCAGAAGTTTGTTGACATTGTAAGAGCTTCGGGTTCGTTAAATGCAGAAAGATTTTTACTTATTGCGGGCTTTAACACAGATATTAACAACACCTGCGACGGAAGATATGTAATGCCCACAGATACACTTGCAGACCATCTTATTATTTCTGTTCATTACTATACACCTTCAACATATTGTATTGCTGATAACCCCGGCAACTCATGGGGATATATGGAATCATGGGGAACAGATCAGGATAAGGCTGAAATGCGCAGTTACTTTGAGAAGATGAAGAAGTTTTCTGATGCAGGTTACGGCGTAATCATTGGTGAATACGGCGTTTGCGAAAAGAAGGACGGCACAGGCATGAAGCCCGGCCACGATCAGTTTGCCATCAGCGTAATGGATATTTCAAAAGAATTCGGCTTCTGCCCGATGCTTTGGGACACAGGCGCATGGTACGACAGAACCGCTTGCACATTTAAGGTGCCTGCAGTTGCACAGCATTTGCAGACCTTGCAGTAATTATAATACAATAAACAATAAAACGCTTTCGGAATTTTATTCCGAAAGCGTTTTGTTTTGCATATATCAGTTTAGATAATATCATTCATATCATAAAGCGCTGCTTGCTTGCCCTTTAAAAACGCAGCTGCATTAAGCGAGCCTACTGCAAATACCTGTTTTGAGTGTGCTTCATGCTTTAGTGTGATAACTTCATCTGTTCCGCAGAACATGATTTCGTGTACACCGACAATTGTTCCACCCCTGACAGAGTGCATACCGATTTCATTCTTCGGGCGCTTTTCGCGCTTAGAATGTCTATCGTACTCACAATTAAGCTTGTTATCAAGACTTTCGTTAATAGAATTTGCAAGCATAATTGCTGTACCGCTGGGCGCATCAATCTTTTGATTATGATGCTTTTCGATAATCTCAATATCAAACTGATTGCCAAGTACCTCAGTAGCTTTTTTAGCTAATGCGCAAAGCAGGTTTATGCCAAGTGACATATTAAATGTAAAGAACACAGGGATTTGATCCGCTGCTTTTTTAATCTGCGCAATCTGCTCATCAGTATAGCCCGTTGTAGCAAATACAACGCCTATTCCATTGCTTAAAGCATAGCTGAGTATGCTATCAAGCAATGCAGGGTGCGAAAAATCGATAATAACGTCGATATTCTCAGCAATATCACTTAATTTTTCATATATAGGAAAATCAGCATAAGTTTGTGTGTTCAAATCCACACCTGCAACAACCTTAATATCATCACGCTGCTGCGAGCAGGAATAAACCATTCTGCCCATTTTTCCGTTTGCGCCGATAATTGCTATGTTTACCATCTGCAAAAGCTCCATTCCGCACAAGGATTTTACCCTGTGCTTTTTTTCGTCCAAAATGTAAAATCAGATAAGGCCTGCCTTTTCCATTTCGCTCTTCAAAGCGGCAATCTGAGTTTCACTCATCTTGTAAAGGGGCAGACGGCATTCGCCGACATTCATGCCCATAAGGTTGCAGGCTTCCTTTACAGGTATGGGGTTAACGTCCATAAACAAAGCGTTTTCAACATCAAGATACTTGTTCTGCAATGCGAGTGCTTCATCTCTCTTGCCTTCAAGATAGAGCGCAACCATATCATGCTTCTGCTTAGGAATAATGTTTGAAGAAACGGAAATCACACCCTTTGCACCAAGCGCAAGAGCAGGAAGAAGCTGATCATCGTTACCGGAATAAATATCGAGATCGGTATGAGCGGCAATCTGAGCCATAAGAGAAAAGTTTCCGCTTGCTTCCTTAGTTGCAACAATATTTCTATGCTTTGCAAGCTCAATATATGAATCAATTGAGATTGAAAGGCCTGTTCTTGAGGGGACGTTGTAAAGTATGCAGGGAATATCAACAGCGTCAGCAATTGCTGTAAAATGTGCAACAAGTCCGCGCTGTGATGTCTTGTTGTAGTAGGGTGTTACAAGCAAAAGGGCATCTGCGCCATCTGCCTGAGCGTGCTTTGAAAGTTCAATCGCAAAGGCTGTATCGTTTGAGCCTGTGCCTGCGATTACGGGAACTCTCTTTGCGGTCTTTTCAATAGCAAAGCGGATACATTCAGCATGTTCTTCAGCGGTAAGTGTTGAGCCTTCGCCCGTAGTACCGCAAATGATAATGGCATCAGTACCGTTTTCTATCTGAAAATCAATCATTTCACCAAGCTTTGCGTAATTAACGCTTAAATCATCATTCATAGGTGTAACAATAGCAACACCTGCGCCGGTAAATACTGTATTACTCATGATAAGGTTTCCTCCTTGTATTATTTATCGTAAAAAGTTAAAATCAATCAAAATAGCCCTTAGCAGCCAAAAGCTCAGCCATTAATACACCGCCGCCTGCTGCACCGCGCAATGTGTTGTGTGAAAGACAAACAAACTTGTAATCAAACATAACGTCTTCTCTAAGTCTGCCGACAGAAACTGCCATACCGCCTTCAAGGTTGCGGTCAAGCTGTGCCTGAGGTCTGTTATCTTCTTCAAAATAGTGTACAAACTGCTTGGGAGCACTGGGAAGCTGAAGTTCCTGAGGTTCGCCTGCAAAGTTCTTCCAAATTTCAAGAATTTCTTCCTTAGTGGGCTTGTTTTCAAATCTTACAAATACTGCAGCTGTGTGACCATCGGAAACGGGAACACGCAAGCACTGTGTTGTGATAAGGGGTGTTGTTGCGTTAACAATTTTACCGTCTTGCACATTGCCCCAAACCTTCATAGGCTCAACTTCAGATTTCTGTTCCTCACCACCAATGTAGGGAATGAGGTTATCAACCATTTCGGGCCATGTTTCAAATGTTTTGCCTGCGCCGGAAATTGCCTGATATGTGCAAGCAAGAACATCCTTGATACCAAACTTGCGCAAGGGGTGAAGTGCGGGAACATAGCTCTGAATTGAGCAGTTGGATTTTACGGAAATAAAGCCGCGCTTTGTGCCAAGACGCTTTTTCTGAGCTTCGATAACCTCTAAGTGTTCAGGGTTGAGTTCGGGAACAATCATAGGAACGTCTTCAACAAGACGGTTTGCTGAGTTGTTGGAGCAAACGGGGCACTCAAGCTTTGCGTAAGCTTCTTCAAGTTCTCTTGTTGCATTCTTATCCATATCAACTGCACAGAAAACAAAGTCTACAAGTGAAGCAACTTCTTCCTTATCAGCATTTGCATCAAAAACAATCATATCTTTATATTTTTCGGGGAGAGGCGTGGAAAATGCCCATTTTGCGCCAATAGCGTCCTCCAATCTCTTTCCCTTGGAACGAGGTGATGCAGCTACTGCAACAACCTTAAACCACGGGTGATTTTCAAGCAACAGCAAAAAGCGCTGACCAACCATACCCGTAGCTCCGATAATACCTACCTTGTACTCTCTCATTGTAAAATCTTCCTTTCAAAAATTATTTTTTAAAATATTTGTAAAAAAACAAAAAACCGGTTGAAAACCGGCTCGTCATGAAATATAATAGAAATACTGACATATTTTGTTTATGCCGATAGCACTCCATCAATCCATAACGGAACCTGATGACAGTCGCATATCTGTTAAATATGCGCCCAGAGAAATTAAGCATTGCCGTACTTCATAACTCTTCGGCGGTATCTCCTTTCGCTTTTGGTAAAATGCGGCAACAAAAAAACCATGTCAAAAGCTACTTATATCAACCGCGCCTCTATCTTGTTTATTTTATTATATCATTAAATATTGTTTTGTCAATAGCATTTTCAAATTTTTTTGAAATTGCCAAAAAATCGTATATTTTCATTAAAAAACACCCGCAAAGGATTAAAAATTATGGAGCTTTTAAAATCTCAATTCTATTATGATTTACCCGAAGAGCTTATTGCGCAGACGCCTATTGAGCCGAGAAACCATTCTCGCATGATGGTTGTAGACAAAATGTGCGGAGAAATTATGCATCGCCGTTTTTACAATTTATGCGATTTTTTGCAAAAAGGTGACTTGCTGGTAATGAACAATTCAAGGGTTATACCTGCGCGACTTTACGGTGAAAGGGAAGATACAAAATCCTTTGTTGAGTTTTTGCTGCTTGAACAAAAAGGTGACAAGCTGTGGGAAATCATCTGCCGACCGGGCAAACGCTGTAAAATCGGGAAGAGATTTGTTTTTGGCGACGGACTTTTAAAAGCCGAAATTGTTGATGTTCTTGAAGGCGGCAACCGCCTTGTTAAATTTGAATGTGAAGGCTTGCTGATGAACGTGCTTGAACAAATCGGCATGATGCCGCTGCCACCGTATATTACCGAAAAATTAGAAGATAAGGAGCGTTATCAGACTGTTTATTCAGAGCCGCTCGGTTCTGCTGCCGCTCCCACGGCGGGCTTGCATTTTACAAATGAAATGCTTGATGAACTTAGGCAAATGGGTGTTAACATTGCATTTGTAACGCTGCACGTCGGTTTGGGAACGTTTCGTCCCGTTAAGGAAGATAATGTTTTAAATCACAAAATGCATTCAGAACATTTTGAATTGCCGCAGGAAACTGCCGAATTAATAAACCGCACAAAAAAATCAGGCGGAAGAGTTATCGGCGTGGGCACTACAACCTGCCGTACGCTTGAAAGTGCGGCTAATCTGTGCACAAACGGCGAATTAAAAGCAATTAGCGGATATACCGATATATTTATATATCCGCCGTATAAGTTTAAGGTTCTTGATGGGCTTATAACAAATTTTCACCTGCCCGAAAGCACCTTGATTATGCTTGTATCTGCCTTTGCAGGATATGACAGCACAATGAACGCATACAAATGCGCCGTTGAAGAAAAATATAGGTTTTTCTCATTTGGCGACTCGATGCTGATTATATAGAGTATTGAAAGGAAACATTTAAGATGTTTAAAGTTTTACACAAAGAAAAGCGTGCAAGAAGGGGTATTTTATCAACCGTGCACGGCGATGTTCAGACACCCGTATTTATGAACGTTGCTACAAGCGCAGCTATCAAGGGCGGTGTTTCATCGCTTGATTTAAAGGAAGTTAAATGCCAGGTGGAGCTGTGCAATACCTATCATTTGCACGTGCGCCCTTCCGATGAGCTTATAAGAAAAATGGGCGGTCTGCACAAGTTTATGAACTGGCAGGGACCTGTTTTGACCGACAGCGGCGGATTTCAGGTATTCTCTCTTTCAAAGCTTCGCAAGATAAAGGAAGAGGGCGTTTATTTCAATTCGCACGTTGACGGCAAAAAGATTTTTATGGGTCCCGAGGAAAGCATGAGAATACAGTCCAACCTCGGCTCTACAATTGCAATGGCTTTTGATGAGTGTGTGGAAAATCCCGCAACCTTTAAATATGCAAAGCAATCATGCGAGAGAACAACACGTTGGCTTAAACGCTGCATAACTGAAATGAAGCGACTTAATTCACTGGAAGATACCATAAATCCCAATCAGATGCTTTTTGGTATAAACCAAGGCTGTACCTTTGCCGATTTGAGAGTAAAGCACATGCAGGAAATTGCACAGCTTGACCTTGACGGCTATGCAATAGGCGGTCTTGCCGTTGGCGAGCCTGCGCATGAAATGTACAGAATTATTGATGCGGTAGAGCCTCACATGCCACAGGATAAGCCCAGATATTTGATGGGAGTGGGTACGCCTGCAAATATTTTGGAGGCTGTTTGGCGCGGCGTTGATATGTTTGACTGCGTAATGCCCAGCCGTGATGCACGTCACGCAACGGTGTTTACCATGGATGGCATCATGCACCTTAAAAATCAGGCTTATATGTATGATGACAAGCCCATTGAGGTTGGCTGCCAATGCCCTGCGTGCAAGAATTTTTCAAGAGCATATATCAGACATCTTTTCAAAGCTAACGAACAGCTTGCAGGCAGACTTTGCGTGCTTCACAACCTTTGGTTCTACAATACATTGACCGAGAAAATCAGAAATGCTATTGAAAATGACGCTTACGAAGAATTTTACAACCAATATCGAGAACAGCTTGCAAAAAGAATATAGCAAACATTTTTAACAAGGTAGGTGATAACTATGCTTACGCATATCGGCACAAACACAATCGAAACCGAAAGGCTGATACTACGCAGGTTTGAATATGCTGATGATGAAGCCATGCTTAAATACTGGGTTGCTGATGAAAAAATACAATCCCTTTATTCTGAACCAGTTTACACAACCAAAGCAGATGTAAAGGAATTACTTGATAAATACATCACTTGTTATGAAAATAGCAATTATTACCGTTGGGCTGTAATTGAAAAAGATTGCGGCGAGTGTATTGGTCAGATAGCTTATTTTCTTGTGGATAGTAAAAATCACTTTGCTGAAATTGAATACTGCATCGGATCGCAATTTCAATGCAAGGGATATGCAACAGAGGCAACAAAAGCAGTTATCGATTATGGCTTTAATAAGATAAATCTGCACAAGGTTCAGATATGCACCAAAACCATAAATCAGCCTTCTAAAAGAGTTATCGAAAAATGTGGTTTTACTTACGAAGGCACTTTGCGCGATTACTTTTATATGAATGGCGAATATGTCGGCAGGCTTTATTTTTCCATATTGCGTAATGAATTTAAATCTAACAACTAAGCTAAGCATTAAATAACCTGAGAAAATAACATTTTTTCTCGGGTTATACTTCTTTTTATATCAGCTGAATTTTCTTGTTTTTGCCAATTTTAAAAAAATTTTTACTACCATGCAACAAAACGCATTTTTTTTGACACTATTTATACAGAAGCACTTTAACATTCTCTCTTTTCCCTTAGAAAAAACAAATGTTTTAAAACATACCTTTTGAAAGGAAACACAACAAAAATGGACGGATACAAAAGTGATATTGCCCTTGCCGTTAAGGGCGACTGCGATGCTTTTGCAAGGCTGTACTCGCTTATATATAAAGAGCTTTATGCGTATGCGCTTTACAGTTTGCGAAACGAAGCCGACGCGCAGGACGCTGTAAGCGATGCGGTTATGGATGCATTTGCAGGAATAAAAAAGCTTAAAGACGAGCAGGCGTTTAAGGCTTGGTTTTTCAAAATTCTTTCAGCGAAGATAAAAAGAAAGCAGAAAGAATATGCAAACGCTGCTGATAATCTTGATGACTTTAACGGTACTTATACAGAAAGCGGATTTGCCGATGTGGAAATTGCAGCGGCGATGAATCTTTTGAGTGACGATGAGAGAACAGTGCTTTCTCTTTCCGCAATAGGCGGATACAAAACAAAGGAGATAGCAAAAATATGTGACATGAACCACTCAACAGTGCGTTCAAAAATATCAAGGGCAAGACAAAAACTGTCCGAGATATTGCAGGCAAAAGAAAGGAGAAACTTTTATGAGGCATGAAGATATAGAAAAAAGAATAAAGGAGAATGCTGAAATGGTAAAAATTCCGCAGAATTTAGAACCGCAGAATATTGCCGTTACATTAAAAGAACAAAAGGTTATGCAAAGCATTAAAGCTAAAAAGAGAAATACCGGTTTGCGCTTTGCCGCAGGTGCAACAGCTTTTGCCGTTGTTGCAACAGGTGGCATATTTGCCGCAAAAAATGCGGGTATGTTTGATTCTGACAGCCTTAAAGATGATAATTTCAGCGTAAGCTATACCGAAGACGGCGACAAGGTTGTGGGTCAAAAGGCAAGCTATGATGAAATTTACGAAACGCTTGAAGACGCAAAGGACAAGGTTTACGGCGATGATGATAACGGCAACTCATTATTTGATTTATTCGACGGTATTTTCGGCGGTGTAGCAAAGGACGAAGCAGAAAACGACATGATAGTTGAAGATGCCGTTACAGATGACTTTTTTGAAGACGGCGCAATGGACATGGATGCCGAAGAAGCACCCGAAACAGAGAATAACGCGGGTTCTTCTGCAGATAAGGATTATTCCGACACGATAACTCAGGTTGAGGGCGTTGATGAGGCGGATATCATTAAGACAAACGGCGAGGATATTTTTTACATTGCAGACGGTGTGCTGTATCAGATTTCCGTTGAAAATGGTATTTTCGGCGAAAAGAGCGAGCTGTTTGCACTTGCCGAAGATTCAAGCGAGCGAATTTCCGATATGTTCCTTTACAACAACAGCGTAGTGCTTATCAGCTACGAAGTTGAATACAGCGATTACTACGAAATCTACGATTATGATATGGGATATGTTGAAAGCAATATCGGCGACACAACAGTACGTATATTTGACGTTGAAAACGATGCTGAATACACCTACACCCAAAGCGGCAGATATGTAACATCAAGAATGATTGATGAAACACTGCTGCTTGTAACAAGCGATACTTCAATGAGATTAAATCAGATTGATGATGATGACAGATCAACTTTTCTCCCCTCTTACTATTGCAATGGCGAAGAAGAATATGTAGCCGCTGAAGATATTATCGTAACTGAGGATATAAGACAGCTTACCTACTGCGTAACAGCTTCAATTGACGTAACATCGCCTGAAGCACCCACAGCTGTAAAAGCCTTTGCAGGCTCTACGGGAGATGTTTATTGCTCCACCGAAAATCTTTATGTTACGGGCTATATCTATGATTATGAATCAGGTGAAGCTTACACTGACATTACAAGACTAAGTATTGCAAATAATCTTGAAATTGCAGCGCAGGGCAGAGTTAAGGGTACGGTGCTCAATCAGTATTCCATGGATGAATACGACGGCTATTTCAGAATTGCAACGCAATTTTATGACTATAATACCTATGAGGAAGAGAACGGAGTTTTTGTTTTTGACCTTGATTTAAACAAAATCGGAGAACTTGAAGGTCTTGGCATGGGCGAAACTATCAGAAGCGTGAGATTTGAAAATCACATGGCTTATGTTGTTACCTTTATGCAGACAGACCCTTTATATGCAATTGACCTTAGCGACCCTGCAAACCCGTTGATGCTTGACGAATTTAAGGTAAGCGGTTACAGTACGTATCTGCACAGATATAAGGATAACCTGATGTTTTCCTTCGGCGTTGAGGCTGATGAGGAAACGGGCTGGACAAATGGTATAAAGATGATGATGTACGATACAAGCGACCCTGAAAATCTTGTTCTGCTTGATTCTTATGTGTGGGAAAATGCGGACAGCTCGGAATGGGATGGTATTGTAGAAACATATAGCTACAACTATTATGATTCTGATGCAGTTTACGATGAAAAAGCACTTTATATTGATAGCGAGCGCAATTTAATAGGCATACCAATGTTCAATTCAATTGCTGAAAAGAACTATTATTATAATGCAACAGAAAATGAAACTATTACAGAAGAATACCTCTGCCAATACTACCTTGTATCATTTGAAAACGGCGAATTTGTTGAAAAATACACCTACTCTACTGATACCTATGACCTTTACGGAAAATACTATTCCTGCTTTAACAGATCTGTGAGAATAGAAAACTATCTCTACATTCTCGGCGCAGATCACTTTATATCAGTTTCGCTTAATGATATGTCGCTTGTTGATGAATACAGCAATGTTGAATAAACAATCTATTATTTGACTTTTTTTAAAAAGCGTTGTATAATAAATTCAATCACAACAGAAAGGTGAATTATTCACATGATTGAATTTAAGTTTGACACACAGCTGCTTATCGAAGGTCACGACCTTGACGAAGACGCAATTAACGATTATTTTGAAAACAATTTCAAAGGCGATTGCCTTTTGGCTGTTGGTGATGAGGATTTGATAAAAATCCACTACCACACAAACGAACCCTGGAAGGTGCTTGAATACTGCGCATCTTTGGGCGATATCCACGATATTGTTATCGAAAACATGGAACGTCAGAGCGAGGACCTGCACGGTTAATATCAACTAAGCAAAATAATATATGCCACGCAACTTTTTATCTTGTTGCGCGGCATTATTTTTTTGTATAAAAATGCGGTATTTGAAGGGGTGTTATAGTGCAAAATAATGAAATAAAATTTTTTTGAAATTCCTATTGACTATGGCGATTTATTCATATATAATTAATCTTGATACTGTGTCGAAATAAAGCACAGTACATAAATGCGTGCGTATAGGCATGGCGCACGGCCTAAATACTTTATGCTTTTTGCATCTGTGCCAACATCATCAAAATTTAATATCAGATGTAAACAACGGACAGTTCCCATATATTGCAAAGCAATATAGCAAGAACCGTTGTGTCTTTTTTTGAAAAAAAGACACTTGAGAAACCGTATGCTGCAGTCGGCATTTTAAATTTACTTTTGCCGATATGTAAAAACTCTTTGCGGAGGCTGCGGTTAGTCTGTTTGTTGGGTTCGCGCAGAGCTGCTAACACGGCAATACGCGGTCTTTTTAAGCCGCAAAGGGGGATGCAAAAATATGGAAAAAAATAATAAGCTTATTGAATTGAAAAACATTGTGGTTGAGTTTGACGGTGAACGCATCATCGACGATATGAGTTTGTATATCGGCGATGGTGAGTTTATTACATTGCTTGGGTGTTCGGGCTGCGGAAAAACCACAACTTTAAGAGTTATTGCGGGCTTTATTCAGCCGCAAAGCGGAACAGTGCTTTTCGATTCGAAAAACATTAATGGTGTTCCGCCTTACAAAAGGTCGGTTAACACCATTTTTCAACGATACGCTCTTTTTCCAAATTACAATGTTTATGATAATATTGCTTTTGGTTTAAGAGTTAACAAGGTTCCCGAAAAGGAAGTTGACAAGCGCGTTAAGGAAATGCTTAAGCTTGTTAACCTTGAAGGATTTGAAAAGCGCAGTATCACTCGCCTTTCGGGCGGTCAGCAGCAGCGTGTTGCAATTGCAAGGGCGGTTATCAATCAGCCCAAGGTTTTGCTTCTTGATGAGCCTTTGGCAGCGCTTGACCTTAAACTTCGCAAGGATATGCAAAAAGAACTCAAAAACATTCAGCGTCAGCTTGGTATTACATTTATTTATGTAACACACGACCAGGAAGAAGCACTTTCAATGTCCGATACCGTAGTTGTTATGCACGAAGGTAAAATACAGCAAATCGGCAAGCCCGTTGATATTTACAACGAGCCTAAAAACGCTTTTGTTGCAGATTTTATCGGTGAAAGCAACATTATTGACGGCATTATGCAGGAAGATTTTAAAGTAAAACTCGATGGCAGAGTTTTTGAATGTCTTGATAAAGGCTTTGAAAAAAACGAACCCGTTGACGTTGTTATAAGACCCGAGGACGTTGACATTGTACCACAGGGCAATGGTATGCTAAATGGTGTTATCAAGTCGGTAACATTCAGGGGTGTTCACTTTGAAATTCTTATTGACGTAAACAATTTCATGTGGATGATACAGACAACCGATGAATATAAAGAAGGCGAAACGGTTGGATTAAAAATCGACCCGGACGCTATACATATAATGAAAAAATCGAAATACTCCGGTCAGTTTGGTGATTACAGCACATACAGCGATGAAATGGACGCTTTGAGCGACATTACGGAGGACGAAGAAGAATGAGCAAAAAGATAAATCTTCGTCAGGTGATTTTAAATGCGCCTTACACATTGTGGGCTGCTGTGTTTGTTATTGTTCCGCTTTTGTTTGTGGCATTTTATGCTTTTACAGATGCTAATGGTAATTTTACCATGCAGAATATGACTGAATTAAGCAGGTATGCAGGTGTTTTTAAAAAATCACTTTTTTATTCTGTAATTGCAACGGTTATTACGCTGTTTATCGCCTACCCTTTTGCTTATTTTATGAGCAAAAGCAGCGCTAACGTTCAGCGTGTGCAAATGATGCTTGTTATGCTCCCTATGTGGATGAATTTGCTTATCCGCACATATTCATGGACGTTAATTTTAGAGCGCAACGGCATTATCAACAATTTTTTGGAACTTTTCGGCATTGAGCCTTTAAAGCTTATCGGCACACCGGGTGCGGTAATATTGGGCATGATTTATAACTATTTGCCCTATATGATTTTGCCGATTTATACTGTTCTTTCAAAAATTGATAATTCCATACTTGAAGCCGCTGAGGATTTGGGCTGCAACAGCTACAACAAATTCAAAAGAGTTGTTCTTCCGCTTAGCTTAAGCGGTGTGGTTTCGGGCGTTGTTATGGTGTTTGTACCTTCGGTAAGCACGTTCTACATTTCGCAGAAATTGGGCAGCGAATCGGAATGGCTTATTGGTGATAATATCGAATTTTTGATTAAACAAACAACCGATGGCATGAATGTTGCCGCAGCACTTTCTCTTGTGCTGATGATAATCATTCTTGCAAGCATGGCTGTTATGAATAAATTTACAGACAGCAGTGACGGAGGTATTATAGTATGAAGACCTTCGGAAAAGTTTTTACATTTTTGGTGTATTTGTTTTTATATGCACCCTTGCTGGTAATGGTTATATTCTCATTTAATGAAGCTGCCAGCACTTCCGTATTCACAGGATTTTCACTCCGTTGGTACGGAGAGCTTCTCAACAAACGTCAAATTGGCGAAGCTTTAAAAAATACGCTTATTCTTGCAAGTATGTCATCAATACTTGCAACGCTTATCGGCACACTTGCCGCACTTGGCATTTATCACATGAAGAATAAGGTATGCACAAAGGCTTACATGACAGTAACCAATATACCAATGATGAACCCCGATATCATTACGGGTGTATCATTAATGTTACTTTTTGTGTTTGTTGGCAAAATGCTTAATTCCAGGGATTTTCTCGGTTTCGGCACGCTGCTTATTGCGCACATAACGTTTAATATACCTTATGTCATATTAAACGTTTTGCCAAAATTAAAGCAAACCGACAGTCACCTTATGGAAGCCGCCCAAGATTTAGGCTGTACTCCCGTGCAGGCGTTTTTCAAGGTTGTGCTTCCTGCAATTTCATCGGGCATACTTTCGGGTTTAATTATGGCATTTACGCTTTCTCTTGATGATTTTGTAATTAGCTACTACACAACAGGTTCTGATTTTCAAACATTGCCAACGCTTATCTACTCAATCACTAAAAAGCCCGTTAAGCCTTATATCTACGCACTTTTTAGCATAATATTCTTTGTAATTCTTTTATTGCTCGTTGTTATGAATATTGTGCAGGCCAAATCAGAAAAGAAAAGCATGAAAAAAGGTGCTAACTGAAAGGAGATTAACTAACAAATGAAAAAATATATTTCACTTATTGCAGCGCTTGCGCTTTGCGCATCAACAGGTGCTTTATTTACCTCGTGCGGAAACGACGAAGACTTTGCAGATATTGAATACGTCGCTGAATATTCAAAAGACCTTGAAGGCACAACGCTTGATGTTTTCAACTGGGGCGAGTATATTTCCGATGGCAGTGAAGATTCACTTGATGTAAACCGCGCTTTTGAAGTGCTTACAGGTATTGAAGTTAACTACACCACCTTTGAGAGCAACGAAGATATGTACGTTAAGTTGAAAAGCGGTTCGGTTTCATACGATATCATTATTCCTTCAGATTACATGATTGACCGTATGATAAGCGAAAATATGCTTCAGGAAATTGATTTTTCAAAAATACCCAACTACGAATATATCACAGATGATTACAAGGGCCTTGCTTACGATCCCGAAAATAAATACTCAGTTGCATACACAGGCGGCATGGTTGGACTTATTTACAACACAAAAATGGTAAGCCAGGCGCCTACAAGCTGGAATGCAATGTGGGATGAACAGTACAAGGATAACATCCTTATGTTTAACAATTCGCGTGATGCGTTTGCAATTGCTCAGTTCATTCTCGGCCAGGATATAAACACAACCAATACTGCCGATTGGGACGCAGCTGCACAGCTTTTGCAAGAACAAAAATCACTTATACAGAAATATGTAATGGATGAAGTTTTCAACAAGATGGAAGGTTCAAACGCTGCTCTTGCACCTTATTATGCAGGCGATTTTCTTACCATGAAGGAAAACAACCCCGACCTTGCATTTGTTTATCCTGAAGAGGGAACAAACCTTTTTGTAGATGCAATATGCATTCCTGCAGATGCGCAGAATTACGAAGCTGCTTTGATGTATATCAACTTCCTTTGCGAGCCGGAAATTGCTCTTGCCAATGCAGAATATATCTGTTACAGTTCGCCTAACTCAGCTGTACTCGAAAATGAAGAATATTCGCTTAAGGATAATGAATATCTTTACCCCGATGAGAGCGTTAAAGCAAACACACAGGTGTTTACTGATATCGACCCCGAAACAAGAAGCTATTACGAGTCGCTTTGGGAAAGCTTAAAGCTTTCATAAATTCCAGTAATAAAACGATAAAAAGCATTAACCGAAATAATATCAGTTAATGCTTTTTTTATTTTATATACAGTTTAAAATATCATTCGGGGTTGTGGCTATGTAATCTGCGCCTGCACTTAGCAGTTCTTCCTGCGTTCTGAACCCCCACAAGCACCCAACAGATTTTACACCTGCGTTTTTGGCGGTTATAATATCAACATCGCTGTCGCCCACAAAAAGAGTTTGCTCGCAATTAGCTTTAAAGCGGCGCATAAGTTCAAGCGTTGTTTCGGGCGCAGGCTTTTTTTCAAAGCCGATATTGCTGCCTATTGCATCATCAATAAGATTGTTTTTAAACAAAATATCTATCAAACCCTTGCAATATACATCAGGCTTGTTGGTTGCAACGGCAACGTTTATTCCCTTGGATTTTATATCACGCAAAAGCTGAACAATACCATCGTAAGCGTATGTATTATCAGCAAAATGTGCAGAGTAATGCTGCGAAAACATTTCATGCAAAGCATCTGTATTATCTTTGCTTCGATGATTTTCAGGCAACGCCCTTTGGCACAAAACGTATGTGCCGTTGCCGATAAAATAGCGGTACTTGTCTATATCGTGAGTAGGAAATCCCATATTTACAAGTGCAAAGTTAACAGCGTTAGCCAAATCTTGAATAGAATTTACTAAAGTACCATCCAAATCAAAAATAACAAGTTTTTTCATAAATTGCCGTCCGTTACTGCGCATTTTCAGTGTGTGCAAAAGTATGGGTATCATCTTCATGCACAAAATCATCGCCGGGAACGATAATGCTTATAGCCTTGTTGATATTTTCTATTTCAACCTTATCACTTTCACCGCCGTATTCACCATCAATACACCATGCAATTGGGGTTGATGAAGTTATATTTATATGCGAAGCCTTTAAAAGCTGGATATACTCCGTGCTGGTATCCTGAGCAAAAAGCTTTGTAATTACCTTTTGCAGCTCTAAAAAATCCTTTGGCTTTTTGATGAGCAGAACCTCAAAAGCGCCGTCTTCAAGCGATACATCACCGGGCATTTTTACACCTGCCACCGATGTTGAATTTGCAACCATACCAAGTATAAACTCGTTTTCAATAACGTTGCCGTCATATTCAATTCTAAGATTATACCCTCTTATGCCCAGGGTGCTTTTTATGCTTTCAAGCAAATAAGCTGCACTGCCCAATATATTCTTTACCTGCTGCGGTGTTGAATATGAAACATCCGTGTAAGCGCCAAAACAGGCAACATAAGTAAAATATCTGCCCGAAATTTTGCCTATATCACAGCTGAATTTGTTGCCCTGCGCTATCGAAAGTGCGGCTTTTTCGCAGTTGCGCGGAATTTTTAAGCATCTGGCAAAATCATTCATTGTTCCTGTGGGAATATAACCCAAGGTTACTCTGTTTTCGGAGCTCATAATGCCGTTTACAACTTCATTCAAAGTTCCGTCGCCGCCCGAACAGACAATCAAATCATAATTCTCTTCACACGCTTTTTGCGCAGCGTTAGTAGCATCAAGTCTGCCGCGCGTTACATAAACAGTCGTTTCGTATCCACCGCTTTGCAACCCATCAAAAATTGCGCAAAGCTTGCCCTTAATTGCTCCCTTGCCGGAGTTTGGATTAATGATATAATATGCACGTTTCATATTATCCCCCGTAAAAATTTCAAAGTATATTCTATATTTTATGTGGTGCTTTTGTTCTATATTTTTTCTAAAGATATTATAACGCTTATTATACAAAATTTCAAGTGCTAAAAAATTTTTAACAACAAAAAACAGACCGGATTATTACTGCAAACCGGTCTGAAATACTATATTTATTATATCTTAAACATTAATCTCAGCCTGTTCGCCAAGAATATCAGAATTTGCCTTAAGAATGGGATTAATGTAATTTGCAAGAAATTCATCAACCTGCTTGGGACTTCTTCCGATGAACATTTCAGGCTTTAAAATAGCATCAAGTTCTTCACGGGTGATTTTAAACATTGGATCAGCCAAAATCAGCTCGCAAAGGTTGTTATCAAGCCCTTCTTCCTTAACACGCTTGCCCGCCATAACGGAATATTCACGAATTCTTTCATGAAGTTCCTGTCTATCGCCACCTTTTTTAACAGCGCTCATCATGATATTTTCAGAAGCCATAAAGGGCAGTTCGTTCATAATGCGGCGTCTTATCATTTTAGGATAAACAACAAGTGCGCTTGTAACGTTCATCATGAGATTGAGAATAGCATCAACTGCCAAAAAGCCTTCGGCAATTGAAATACGCTTATTTGCAGAGTCATCAAGCGTTCTTTCAAACCACTGTGTACCTGCCGTAAATGCGGCGTTGGAAACATCGCACATAACATAGCGTGCGAGTGCTGTAATGCGTTCGCTCCTCATAGGATTGCGCTTGTAGGGCATTGCAGATGAACCAATCTGATTCTTTTCAAACGGTTCTTCAATTTCCTTAAAGCTTTGCAGAATACGCAAATCATTTGCAAACTTGCTTGCAGACTGTGCAATGCCGCTTAATGTTGCAAGAATTTGAGCATCGACCTTTCTTGAATAGGTCTGTCCAGAAACGGGAACTACTGCATCAAAGCCCATTTCTGCTGCAATTTTTGCTTCCAAAGCGTTTATTTTTTCATCATCGCCGTCAAAAAGCTCCACAAAAGATGCCTGAGTACCCGTAGTACCTTTTTGTCCGAGAAGCTTTAAGTTAGCAATTCTGTATTCAAGCTCTTCCAAGTCCATCAAAAGTTCGTTCATCCAAAGTGTTGCACGCTTGCCAACCGTTGTAAGCTGTGCAGGCTGTAAATGCGTGTAAGCAAGCGCAGGCATATTTTTATATTCATCAGCAAATTTTGCAAGATTTGCAAGCACACAAATAAGCTTGCGGCGAACAATCTGCATGGCATCGCGCATGATGATAACATCGGTATTATCGCCCACGTAGCACGATGTTGCGCCAAGGTGAATTATACCTTTTGCCTTGGGGCAACAAAGTTCATAGGTGTAAACGTGCGCCATTACATCATGCCTAACCTGTTTTTCACGCTGTGCCGCTACTTCATAATCAATATTATTGATATTTGCTTCAAGCTCGTCCACCTGTTCCTTAGTTATCGGCGGCAGACCAAGCTCATACTCAGCTCTTGCCAAAGCAACCCAAAGTCTTCTCCAAGTGGTAAATTTTTTATCCGCTGAAAAGATATATTGCATTTCCTTGCTGGCATATCTTGTACAAAACGGGCTTTGATAAGTGTTGTGCATAAAAATCCTCCAAACAAAGCGACTTTACTCGCCTTCGCCGCCTAAAACCGTACCAACAGTTTTAAAAATAATCTTCCAATCAACAAAAAAGTTTCTTTCCTTAATATATTTAATATCAAGTTCAAGCCATTCTTCAAAGCTCAAATCGTTTCTTCTGGGCTGTACCTGCCAATAACACGTAAGACCGGGCGTTATGTACAATCGCTGATTTTCATATTCACCGTATTGTTCAACTTCACGCGGCAATGCAGGTCGCGGTCCCACAATACTCATATCACCCTTCAAAATATTCCAAAGCTGTGGCAGTTCATCAATGCTTGTCTTACGAATAAACTTACCCACACGCGTAATTCTCGGATCATCTTTGATTTTAAAAACGGGACCGTCCATCTCGTTTTTATGTAAAAGATCATTCAGTTTTGATTCAGCATCGGGAATCATCGAACGAAATTTCCAAAATTTGAAAACACGCCCGTCCTTACCCACACGCTGCTGTGCAAAAAAGGGTGACGCCCCGGGGCTATCGATATATATAACCAACGCCACAATTAGCATGGGCACACCTAAAACTACCAACGCCAAAAGAGAAAAAAACACATCCTGAACACGCTTAAACACATTGTAAGCACGATCGGCATTCACACTTTCTCTATCAAGAACGGGAGCCTTATCTATTTTAATATGCTCTGCAGACAAACCCGCAGAGGTTGCATTTACAGCAGTATTCAGTGAATCCATAAAGTTTTCTCTCCCCCATAATGTGCCTGGTTACACCCCACATATTGCATCACAAAAAACAATCTTAATCCCTCTTAAAGATATCTCTTGTGTAGACCTTTTCCTTAACATCATCAAGGCAACTGTCGTATCTGTTGGCAATAATTGCATCGCACATATTTTTGAATTTATCAAGATTATTAACAACGGTGCTGCCGAAGAAGGTGTCACCATCATTAAGTGTGGGCTCATAAATAACCACTGTTGCGCCCTTTGCCTTAACTCTCTTCATTACACCTTGAATAGAGCTTTGACGGAAATTATCGGAATTGCTTTTCATGGTCAGTCTGTAAACGCCGATAACTACGTTCTTTTCCTTGCCGGCATCATAAACATTATCTTCGTCGTAACCGTAATAGCCCGCTTTCTGCAACACTCTGTCAGCAATAAAATCTTTTCTTGTACTGTTAGAATCAACAATAGCTTCAATCAGGTTTTCGGGCACATCCTTATAATTTGCCAAAAGCTGCTTTGTATCCTTAGGCAGACAATATCCACCGTAACCAAACGAAGGATTGTTGTAATGTCCGCCAATTCTGGGATCAAGACAAACACCATCAATAATCTGTTGGGTGTCAAGCCCCTTCATTTCTGCATAAGTGTCAAGCTCATTAAAATAGCTGACTCTCAATGCGAGATAAGTATTTGCAAACAGCTTTACTGCCTCGGCTTCGGTAAAGCCCATAAACAATGTGTCAATATTTTCTTTGATAGCGCCTTGAGCCAAAAGTGCCGCAAAAGTGTGCGCAGCTTCAACCAAGCGCTTATCTTCCATATCAGTTCCCACAATAATTCTTGAAGGGTAAAGATTATCGTAAAGTGCCTTCGATTCTCTTAAAAATTCAGGGCTGAAAATAATGTTTTTCGAACCCGTCTTTTCGCGGATTTCCCTTGTATAACCAACAGGAATAGTGGATTTGATAACCATTATTGCGTCAGGATTATACTCCATAACAAGCTTGATAACTGCTTCAACGGCAGATGTATCAAAAAAGTTCTTCTTGCTGTCATAATTGGTGGGAGCTGCAATAACAACAAAGTCAGCATCGGTATACGCCAACTTTGCATCAAGTGTAGCTGTAAGATTAAGTTCCTTTTCAGCAAGGTATTTTTCAATATAATCATCCTGAATGGGTGATTTTTTGTTATTAATCATATCAACCTTTTCCGGTATGATATCAACCGCAGTAACTTCATGGTTCTGCGCAAGCAATGTTGCAATGGACAAGCCGACATAACCCGTGCCGGCAACGGCAATTTTGTATAAATCCTTCATAATCGATATCCTGCCTTTCAAATATATGCAAGCTGCTTTGGTTAGGATAAAACCATATTGTATTATGCCTAAACCAAGCGCTAAAAAATCATCATTTTGCACAAAAGGAAAATGCATTTTTTATCAAATACACACACTTAACTATACCACATTTAGCGTAAGTTGTCAAGGCAATTTCAAAATGTATGACGATAATATCGATTACAAAAACACTTATAAGCCTCACTTGAATAACAGCGCAGTTTATGATATAATTTGTAATATAATTGATAGGTAAAGGTGATAGTGATGCTGGGAAAGCCAAAATACAAACACGGGCAAAAAGTAAGATTTTTGTGCAATGGCAAAAGAATAATCGGACGTGTAAAAATAATCGATGCGTATGGAACACTTGGACAAAACAAGGAAGTATCATACGACATTTACAGCGAAAGCGAAAATTGTTTTTACAAGCATCTGAGAGAGTCTTTGCTTGAGTCCGAAAATGACTAAAGAACCTGACAATTACATTATATCATAGATAAAAAGTTTTTGCAGCATTGCAAAACAAACAATAAAACGCACCTATATTTGTGCGAATATAACAGAATTAATGTAAATAATTTCAAAGATTTTTATTAGGCTTGACTTTTTTATACAAGAATGATACAATGTATGTGTATAGAAATATCTACAAGGGAGGGCGTTTGGCTTGACTGAGAGCAGACATAACCTTATTAAATATATACTGTTAATATTAACAACAATATCATGCCTTTTATACCCGCTTACAGTTACTGCTGCAGACAGCAAAACAGGTTCGCTCGAACTTGTCTGCGATTATGACGGCGTTAATCTTAACGGTATTGAATGGGACATCTTCAGGGTGGGCACACACTCACCGTACGGTGATATGTATCTTGATGGCGATTTTGCTGATTATCCCGTAAGTTTTGATGATTTATCCGCTTCTGCAATAAATTCTGTTGCCGAAACTCTTGAAATGTACACCAAAACAGACAGCATAGCTCCTATCAGCACTCTTACGACTGATGAAAACGGTGTTGCTCTGTTTGAAAATCTTGAGACAGGTATTTATCTGCTTAGCGGAACTTCAGTTAAAATCGGTTTAAACACATACACACCTGATGCATTTTTGATTGAAATCGATGAGGATACCGAAGAAACTTTCAACATAACATCTTACCCGAAGTTCTCAGTTGAGAGTGAACCCATGATTGACGAATCAGAATATGCGGTAGAAAAAATGTGGGTAAACGACAATGGCATGGGCGATCGTCCCAACGCTGTTACAATTGAGATATATGCAGATTCTGTTTTGTATGATACCGTTGTTCTTGACGAATCAAACAACTGGTCGCACTCATGGCTTGGTGATACTGCTTGCGAATGGTCGGTTAAAGAACTTAACATTGACAAGAACTACACCGTTTCATACGACAAAACAGGCACACAATACGCAATTGTAAATACACGCACATCTTCCACAACCACAACTGTAACAACAACACCACCGCCTTCCGAAGATATCCCTCAAACAGGTTTACTATGGTGGCCCGTACCTTTGCTTGCACTTGCAGGCATTGCATTTATCGTTGTGGGAATAAGAGTAAGCGCAAAAAGAAAGTGAGATTTTATGGCCAAAAAAAATAAAAAGGGCCGTTTGCTGATAATCATCGGGACAGTGCTACTTTCAGCGGCATTGTCCCTTGTTTTTTACAACAATTATCGGCAGCGCAAAAGTAACGAAAGTATGCAATCCGTGCTTGATGATGTAAAAGCACAGATAGTTATTAACACCCAAAGCTCAGCTAATGATGACAACATTCCCGGCGAAAGCAAGCCCGATAGTTTTGCTCCACCAAGTCATAATCATAATAATAATTCAAATCAATCTACGCAGGAAGAACAAACTGTTGTTGTTGAAGAAAAGGAATACATCGGCGTACTTTCGGTACCCGCAATTAATCTTGAATTGCCCGTTATGAGCGATTGGAGCTACGATGACCTTTACATCACAGCTTGCAGATATTCGGGCAGCATTGCAGAAGGAAATATAATAATTGCCGCACACAATTACAGATACTTCTTTGGCCCTATTGACAACCTTAACAGCGGCGACAGAATTTCTTTTACTGCCGTTGATGGAACTGTATATAACTTTGAAGTTTCACAATCGGAGCTTGTTGACGGCAGTGATTCCGCTTCAATGAAGGCCGGTTCAGACGATTGGGATTTAACCCTTTTCACTTGTACATGGAGCGGCACAAGCCGCCTTGCAGTGAGAGCGCACCTCATAACCGAATAATCAAATCAGTGTGCATAACAAACTATTTTTATTTAATACAAAATATCACGCAAAAAGCCCGCTCGTTGAGCGGGCTTTTGTTATGTGTTTGCTGTTTTAATTATTCAGCAGAAGGAGTTGTACCCATTTCTGCCATAAGACGTTCAAGCTCTGCGTTAACCTTTGCGTCCTTTTCGTACTTGTCAAAGTCTATTTCATCAGAAGGAGTTGTGCCTGAAATCTGAGAAAATGCGTCAGCTTCAGCTTCCTTGCGCTCAATCTTCTCTTCCATGCGGTCGAACTTAGCCATTGAGCTTGAAGCATCAAGACCGCCGAGAGATTCAGCAAGGCTCTTCTGTGTATCAGCCATCTTGGAACGAGCGATGAGCATTGCTTCTCTGCTCTTAGCTTCTTCAAGCTTAGACTTAAGAAGCTCTACCTGATCTCTGATAGCTTCAGTCTGTGTGGAAATTGTATCAAGCATTTCCTTAAATTCAGCGGCATCTGCATCATATTTAACCTTTTTCTCAAGAGCCTTCTTAGCAGCATCCTGATCGCCGGCAGCCAAAGCACCCTTTGCCTTGTCTTCCCACTCCTTAGCAGCCTTTACAGCTGTATCGTACTGCTTCTGAGCCATTCTCTCGCTTGCCATAGCCTTACCGAGAGCCTGTGTAGCATTCTGCAATTCCTTCTGCATATCAACAATAATCTGCTTAACCATCTTCTCAGGATCTTCAGCTCTGTCGATGAGATCGTTGATATTTGCCTTGAGTATGTCTGCGATTCTCTTAAAAATAGCCATTTCGTTTTCCTCCGTTTGTAAATTGTTTTTTGTAATGTATGATTCATGACCGCAAGCAGTCAGTAAATCCATTAGCCTTCTGCCGAAGCACCCTCATCTGCGGGTGTATCAGCTGTTGATGTCGTTTCGCCGCCGGGAGCAGCATCAGCTGCGGGGGGTGTTTCTGCGGGGGCTGTGGTTTCGGCAGCCTTGAATATATAGACTGTTATCTGTTCGCCTTCTTCAAGGTTAATTTTGCCCTGTTCATCAAGACTTGTAAATGCCACATGACCTGCAGTAGCACCATTTTCGTTCTTATATTCGCTTATGGTGATGTTTTCTTCCTTTACACCCATCTCAATAAGTGTATTCTTATATGCACTGCCCGAAACGCCCGTATAATCAGGCAAATCAACAACTGCAGGACCCATTGATACGGTAAGCTCAACCTCGCTGCCCTTTGGTATAGCTTCATCAGCAGGAACACTTTGAGCAATAATCAAACCTTTTGCAATAGAATCGTTATATTCTTCAATAACAACAAACTTAACGTACTTGCTTGTAGCACTTGTTGCAACAAGATCGTACTCTTCACCAACAAGGTTACGCAATGTATAAAGCTCTGTCGGGGTTACAGTAGAAGCGGTTGTGGTGGTGGTTGTTGTAACCGTTGTTACTGCAGGGGTTGTCATATCAATAACGCTTGCATCGCTGTCTGAATAGCTATCGGAGTGCGATGAAGTTGAAGAGTTGTTTGAATCAAGATCTTCAACAAGCGGCAAGAATAAAACAACAATACTAATTATAATTGCAAGCAGTAAGCACGAAATAAGTATCGGAACCTTAATCTGCTCAAACAGTGTGGTTTTCTGAGGTTCTTTAGCAACAGACTTTTTTGCCGCAGTTTGACTTTCGCTTGTGCGTACAGGTGCTGTTGATTTAGGCGCGGTACGAGTAACAGTAGGTTCGGCTTTGCGTACAGGCGGAACTGCAGCAACAGCGGGCTGCTGTGGTTCTTCAAAAAGCCTTGTAACAAGGTCGGTCATGTTCTGGATACGAGCGTCGCTTAAAAGGCGCATACCATCTACAATAGTTTTGGAAACGTTTTTTGGTACGCTCGGGTTGATATCGTGCGCTTCAATAAGATTATCATTAACAACACGGCTTGTTGCCTCAACGGGCATACAACCAGTTAATATTCTGTAAAGCACGGCGCATACGCTGTAAACATCTGTCCAAGGGCCTTGCCAATCAGAGATATTATACTGTTCGGGTGCGGCATATCCTGTATACAAATCGCCTTTAAGTTCGCTTGAAAGCGTGCGTGCAGCCGCAATTGAAAAGCCTGTAAGCTTTATTTCGCCATCAGCGGTGTAGTACAAGGTTTCGGGGCTGATCCCTCTATGAATGATACCTGCGTTATGCACAAGGCTTAAAGTTGTGAAAAGCGGCGGAAAAATCTTTTTAACCTGCTCCCATGTAAGTTCGCCTGCATTTTCCTTAAGATATCCTACAAGCGTCATACCCTCGATATGTTCAAAAACAACATAGGTTGTGTTGTTCTGAGCAAAAATATCAAGCGGGGGTGAAATATGACTTAATGTACGCATTCTTGCAAGCTTTTTGTAAAGCTCGGTAAATTCCGACATATAGGTTTTATACTGCACAAGATCCTTTTGAGCAACATTGATTTTTTCGGAATTTTCCATTCGCTCACACAAAGCGCTCGGCATATATTCTTTTATATCAACTCTGCAGCCGATAACTTTATCATAAGCAACATAGGTTATGCCTTCGCTGGTTTTGTTGGCCGCCTTGCCAATAAGATATCTTTCGTTGAGAACGGTACCCGGCTTTAAATGTGATTTATCATACGACTGACCTTCAATATATCCGCAGTGCGGACAAACTGAAAGCTGTCCCTTTTCTTCCATACAGCCAAGGCAAAGCTTATACATTCCCATCAAATCTCTCCCTCTATCATAAACGGCATACCGCCGTAGTAATTTCCAAAATACATCTTACCAAAAACAACGCCTCTTGTCAACTTTTTAGGGTTGAAAGAGGCGTAACATTTTTAAATTGTATTCGTTTTGTAATAATTTTAAGCGAATTTTAATAATTGTATTTCAAACCGATATCTGCTGTTTTTTGGCGACTACTCGCTGAGCATATCAAAGCTGCCGAAAATAAACTGTGCAAAATCGCTCTCATAGGTCTGAATATCAACCAATTCTTCTGAGGAGTTGAACTCCGCCTTAATCAAATGGCAGGTCTGATTCTTCTCAACATCCTCGTAATAGTATTTATACTCATAAACCGTTTTATCTTCGTAATAAGTGATGATATAAGGCTTTATATCAATATAATCCTTTACATCGCTATAATCCATATCCTCTTCAATGCTGCTTAAATCAATGGGCTCGCTTTCTTCTTCACCCTTCCAGCTGTCCTCAAGCTTATTAAAATTATAAAATTTTACGCAAACAAGCTCGTCATCACTGTCGGTAACACAATACACAGCCCATTCGGGAATATTTACACCTTCAACGTTGATTTCATCTTCGGCAGTACACACGTATGTAAATTGCGTAAGATTATTCAAAACCTCAAAAGAGCTTTGCTTTGTAAGTGAAAAATCAATATCCCCACTTACTTTATCAATAGGATCGCCAATACCCGCGGCGAGTTTTTTTGCTGTATTCTGTCCCTTGTTTGCGGAAATAAGTGCCACTATTAAAGTTATTGCAACCACAAGCACAACCGCAAAAATTGCAACAAACAAGATTTTAGCTTTAAGCGTAACCTTTTGCGGCTGACTTTCTTTCGCAGTTTCTGAATTTATCTGAACTCCACAGTTTTTGCAAACCGTAGCATTATCTTTCAAATTTTCTCCACATTCGGGACAAAGCATTTTTACTCACCTCAAATCCAAATAATTATTCTGCGCTGTATTCAACAACCTCTGCTTTTTCTATAATAACATCCTGCACAGGCTTATCGTTGCCGTCTGTTGCAACTCGGCTGATTTCCATGATAACATCAAGACCTTCAAACACTTGACCAAAAACGGTATAGCTACCGTCAAGGAAAGGATATCCACCCTTTTCGTAGTAAAGTGCTTCAGTCTGGCTGTTGTATAAAGTACCGTTTTGTGCGGTGAGATAATCAAACATTTCTTCGTCAAGAGTTTCGTAACCCGTTACAAAGTAGAACTGACTCTGACAAGTGAGCGAATACGGCGATCTTGCATAAGCGATTGCACCAAGAGTATGAACAAGTGAATTTGAAAACTCGCAGGGAATTTCACCACCGCCGTAGGCTTCGCCGCCCATACCCGTGCCTTCGGGGTCGCCCGATTGAATAATAAAATCTTCAATAACGCGATGGAAGGTAAGTCCATCATAATATCCCGATGCGGCAAGAGATTTAAAATTCTCACAAGCGTTGGGTACAAGCTCAGGGAAGAGCTTGATTTTTACCGTACCGTAATCCTTAATATCAAGCACAACGATTTCCTCGCCCTCAACGGGAGCGGTAAAGTTCTGTGCAGCAGCAAATTCTGTTACAATATCACCTGTTGTTTCAGGTTCAAGATTTTCAAGGTCTACCTTGTTATCATCAGTTGAGGTTGAACCCGTAAAGGTACCGCCCATTTCTTCAATAAGTCCGTCATAATATTCAACTACAACAGCCTTTTCAATAACAACATCGTTAACGGGCTTATCGTTGCCGTCAACCTTTACCTGCTGAATGTTATTGATAACGTCAAGGCCTTCAAACACCTGTGCAAATACAGTATAATCACCATCAAGGTAGGGCTGTCCACCATTTTTCAGGTAAGCATCTATGCCTGCCTGAGTGTAGCTTTTTGAATATGTGTTGTAAAAGCTCTGCAAGGTGCTTTCGTCTACATCAGCACCAACTGAAAAGTAAAACTGACTTCCGTTGCGCAAATCTCCGCTTGCTCTTGCGTAAGATACAGCGCCGTTTAAGTGAAGCAATGACGAGGAAAACTCGCAGGCAAATTTATCACCCCAAAGCGATTCGCCGCCTCTGCCGGTGCCTTCGGGATCGCCGCCCTGCACAACAAAGTTTCTTACAATTCTGTGGAAGGTAAGTCCATCATAATAGCCCTTTTCAACAAGTCCTGTAAAGTTTTCGCAAGCATCGGGCACAAGCTCGGGGAAGAGCTTGATATACACATTGCCGTAATTGCGGATTGTCATAACAACAATCTTTTCGCCCTCAACGGGTGCTGTGTAGTTTGCAGGATCGGAAAAGGTAATGATATTGCTATCCGCTGTGTAAACCTTATCGGTACCGATATTATAAGCTGCCGCTTTTGAAGGAATTGAAGATTTTTTCTCGTCCTCTTTATCGCAAGCCGCAAACGAAGCCATGCTTACAGAAAGTGCAAGCATTAGCGCTAAAATTCTCTTTTTCATCTTTAGCTGTTCCTTTCAAGAAAAATGTAGTTTTTTGTATTATATCACGAAAATCATTATATCACAAATTCTGCGCATTGTAAACAGAAATTATGTTATTTTTTTCAAATCGGTATCGCCCGAAAAACCGCTTGCGTTATACAAAAACAATATCTGCGAATAGTCGTCGGCGTTAACAAAATTTGCAAGGCCAATGTTGATATAGCGCATATCAACAAGGGTAATTTCACTGTAATGCTGTGTTAAAAACGGCACAAAGCAGTTTGCAAACGAGTCCTTTATCAGCAACAGTTTTTTGCCGCTTTGCGCCTGCGTTGTGATATTTACAATTGGATAGTTACCGCCCAAAAAAACAGAATACTTATCCTTTTTATCAAGATATTCTCTGAAATAAAGTGAATCATACTGCGTAACTTTTAAACCATCGTTGATTTCGACAGATGTTATCTCAATACCGTTTTCGCAATTAAAAATATCAACCGAATCCGGACCAAAGCCCGAATAAAGCGTTTGCGAATAAAGCGATCCGTAAAAATCCGATGATACACGCTCAATATTATACTGCGAAAAATCAACGGGGGTAAAGCCAAGCTTTGATATTGCAAAATAATAAGCGTAGTAGGCGCCAAGGCTTGTCCAATGATGGTCGTTCTTATAATATATATCTTCCTCGCAAGCCGATTTCATTGTCATGAAAATATCAAGCGATTTTACGTTTTCATCAAGCTTTGCGTAAACATAGTCAATAAACTTTTCTTCTGCATACTGCGGTACATCGCTGTAAAGCTCATCGGCATAAATGCCCGCCGCCGTGGGCGCAAGCATAACGTAAACGGGTGTTGTTGTTTCGACAGTGTATTCATTAATAGCATTAACAGCCTCATCAACAAGGGCAAAATCAGGCTCGGTTAAATGTTCAATATGCCGGTTAGGCGTTATATATGTGCCGTTAATTTCAATTTTGCCTGATGCAAGTTCTGATTTGGTCATAAGCCTTATCCAATCACTGCGACCGTAAAAATGGTCGCATAAATAATCAGAAAGCTCTGTAAAATAACTTGCGTCGAAATATTTTTCTTTGGAAAACTCAGGCATTTGCACAAGCGCTCTGTTTTCTGTTTCGGAATAATCTTTCTTTTCTGAGAGCAGAGTAATAATTCCCAATACAGACAAAAACAACATGAAAAGTATCATAGAAACAGCTTTTGCTTTCTTTTCCATTATTCTTTATATACTCTCCTCTCTTTAAAATCTGAAATATAAAAACGGATTGTATGAGTTATTCACAAGATATGCAGTGCACAAGATAAGCAAAGTCATCTGCACAATGGGAGCAGCAACGTAAAGTGCGGTACGTGTGTGCTTTTGAGATGTAAGCAACTTTGTAATTTTGGAAAAAAGCGAGGTTGCAAACATAAAGCAAATTACTAAAATAATGCCGTAAATACGCAAACGGTAAATATCGCCCGTGCTTATCAGCGTGCGCGATGCGCCAAACATTGCGCCGATATATTCTATTGCTTTTGTGAAGGAAGTGCACTCAAACAATACCCAACCAAAAAGCACAAGCACATAGCTGTACGCAATTTGCATAAGCTTTGGCAGCTTTTGCAGCAAATTGCCGTAAACAAACCGCTCCAAAATAATCAGCACACCAAAATATGCACCCCACGCTACAAAATTCATACTTGCGCCGTGCCACAAACCTGTAAGCGACCATACTATCAACAAATTGATAATTGTACGAGCTTTACCCTTGCGGTTGCCGCCAAGCGGAATATATACGTAAAGTCTGAACCAGGTGCCAAGGGTGATGTGCCACCTGCGCCAAAATTCAGATATGCTTTTTGATGTGTAAGGATGATTAAAATTCTGTGGAAAATCAAATCCAAGCATTTTGCCCAAGCCCACTGCCATATCGGAATATCCCGAAAAATCGTAATAAATCTGCATGGAAAAAGCGATAATGCCTATCCATGCGGCCACAACGCTAAGCTGAGAATAATCAAGCACCTTGATTTCATCCCACAGCATTCCAACATTGTTGGCAAGCAGCACCTTTTTGGCAAGACCTTTTATAAAATCGCCCACGCCTTCGCCCGCTTTTGATATGGACAGATTGCGGTTATTCATCTGTTTTTCAACATCTTCATAACGCACAATGGGTCCTGCAACAATCTGTGGAAACATTGAAACATAGCACAAAAAGTCAATGGGATTTCTTTGAACCTTTATGTTGCCCATATACATATCAATTGTATAAGACATTGTCTGGAAGGTAAAAAACGATATACCAAGCGGCAAAGCGATTGTTATATCAGTACCAAACAAGGCATTTACACCCGTTGAAACAAATGCACCGAAGTACTTGAACACAGCCAGCAGACCGATATTCATCACAACGGAAGTACACAGCGCAATCAGCCTGATTTTCCTTTCGTCCCTGTATATATCAAGCACAAGGCCGGCGGTATAATCTATCAGCGAGGACAAAAGCATGATGAACACGAATTTCGGCTCGCCCCATGCGTAAAACAAAAGGCTTACAGCGCACAAAACTGCATTTTTGAGTTTGTTGGGGCTTATATAATATAAAATAAGCGAAATTGGCAGAAAGAAATACAAAAAAGGTATGCACGAAAAAACCAAAGGTCACTTTCCTCCCCTTACATAAAGTTATTTTAGCTTATCAACTGTGGTTTTTAACTCCTCGGCTGACATCATTGTGTTTAAAATTTCAAGCATGGAATTTGCCGTTAAAAGCTGCGGCAAATCAAGATATTCAAGCAGTTTTTTTCTCATTTCAGAGCTGTTTTGCGTACCGCTTAAGCCTAATTCAAAAAGCGTAAGCTTTGTGATATCGCCGCTTTTTGCGCCATTGCCCATGATGATATTTGCTTTTTTGAAAGCGTCTATAATAAGGTGCTTATCAATTCCTTCAACGCCAAGTTTGCCTTCAGCAGAAGGCGCGGCTTTGCGTTTTTCCTTGCCAAAAACATCGGGAATATAAACGTTTTTGATATCACCCTTTAAAGCACCTTTCAAATAGTGGCGTATTTTAAAGCCTGCGCTATCAGAATCGGTAAGTATAATTATGCCCGTATTTGCCGCATAATATCGCAAAAGTGCAAGTTTTTCTTTATCTTTATAAATTCCAAAACCGTTAAGCACAATAATAACAGCGTTGAATATTGATGAAAGCTTGATTTTATCGTACTTGCCTTCAACAACAATTGCCTGCTTAACGGTTATTTTATCATCAGCCATTTTTCACCATCAGCATTTCGGTAACTGCCTTTTCAACAAGCATACGCTTATCGGCAGAAGTAGATTTCAGTTCTCTATCAGTTTTTTTCAATATTTCAAGACATTTTGCAAGGTGCGTCAGCGACATTCCTCTCGTATCTCGCATATTATTGCGCATAACAAACACACGGTTATTCATACCAAAATCATTTGCGGCTTCCTCTGCGGTTTTTCCATTCACAGCCGCACATTTTGCTCTGTATAAATCCACAAAAGATGAAATCAGCGTTGCACAAACTGCAATTTCATCAGTATTTTTGTCAAACACATCAGCAAGCAAAGCCATGCTTTTTCTTGAATCAAAACTGCCTATTGCTCTCGCCACGCTGAAAACATCAGCCGACAATGTTCGTGGTGTGAGCAAATTGATTATATTTACGTCAATTTCCGCACCGTTTGCAAAGTCTATAAGCTTATCGGTTTCGTTATCAATAAGCGCGCTGTCAAGACAACAAAGTTCAGCAAGATATAACGCATTTTGTTTTGATATCAAAGCCTTTGCCTTTGTGCATTTTTTTACAATAAAATCAGCAAGTTCATTTGCGTTTTTTTGCGCACAACAACATAAAACTCCCGATTTTTCGCAAAAGTCCATAAGCTTTTTGTTGTTTTTAACAGGTGCTTTTTTACCCATTAAAACATCAAAGCCCGTTATTGAGATAATAACCACGGTTTTTTCGCCAAGATCGGAAAGCTTTTTATACAAATCAGGAAAAACACCTGCAGCAAGTGCATCGGCGTTTAAATCCTTAATCAAAACGCAGTTGAAGGGAGCAAAAAACGGCGCTCTCTCCAATGCTTCGTAAAGCTCATCAAAATTCAGTTCGTGTGCGTCAAAAACCGAAAGGCTGAAATCCTCATCACCCTTGCGCACATAAGTGTTAACAGCCGTTTTGGTCAGCACTTCGCAGGCAACGGTATCCGCTCCGTAAATATAATATATATTGTAAAACTTGCCGGCTGCAAGCGATTTTTTCACTTCATCAAAATTTAGTTTTGCCATTATCAGTCACCATTATGTTCAAGACGTTCTATCTTGGTATTTTCATCATTATAGCGGATACATATTGCTTTTTCATCATCACTGCTGATTCCACATCCGCTCGGTATATCGTAAATATCGCCTACATGATAAGCATAATCAAAAACAGCATCGCTGTTAACGTTACAGTTTGCAACGCAAAAGCTTATATCGTCATATTCAAAACAATAATAATCTTTTTCGAATATCTTTATTTGTCCGTCATCAAAACCATCTGCCGAAAAAACATATTCATCAATATTATAAATCCGCGAAAAACTGCGCCATTTTGAAATGTTTGCATTTTCATCGCAAAGCATATAAACCTTATCGATATCGTTAATGCAATACTGCGATAAAAATACATCGGCAAACTCTGTTGCGTGCAAAGCACCCGAATCTATAACCGTAACGCCATTATCGTTAATGCACACGGTAACCGTGCCACCCTTATCAGAATATACAGCGATTTTATCTTCGGTATTATTAAGATATGATGCAAAGCCGTTTACAAAAGCAAAACACACAATGCATAAGCAAATCGGGATAAATCTTTTGGCTTTTTTCGAGGATATGTAAAAATACAGCAGCAGCAAGCCAAACATCAGCCAAATTGAAATGCACACACCAATTTGTGCTATATTAACACTTGCAAAAGATAAGCCGCTTAAAAATTTTACACAAAAATAAACAATTTTGCAGCAAAATCCGCCAACCATAAGCGCAAGATCTGCCACAGCACCAACTTGTGCAAAAACAAAGGCAATTGCACCTGCGCACAAGGCAACTGTACACAACGGTACAAGCAGCAGGTTTGATACAGGAGAAATAACTGATATTTCATCAAAATACAAAACACTTGCAGGCACAATGCATATTGAAATACACACAGCGTTTGCTATTGGTTTTAATACTGTTCCCTTTACTTTAGCCGATAAATACGGTGCAAACACAGCGGTTGAAAGCACACCGAACACAGAAAGCACAAACGATGCATTGCGGATAACATACGGTGAAAATAAAGTCATAGCCACAACTGCCACGCAAAGCGAATTTAATGTATCGCTTTTTTTAAAAAACAATGGCGCACAGTAGCTTATAACAAGCATTATGTAAGCACGCACCACCGATGGTGAAAACGAAGCACAGGCAACAAAAACAAACCCCACAAGCATTGCAAACAGCGAACGTGCCACGATGTGCTCTTTAAATATGGGTGTAAACACAAGCATTATCAGCCAGACTACAATTACAAGATGCAAGCCCGACGTTGCCATGATATGCCCTATTCCGCTTTTGTAAAAAACTTCCTTTTCTGAAGAAGACATTCCGCTTTTATCGCCAAAAAGCATGGCACACAGCATCTCACCTTCAAACTCAGGCAACTGCCGTCTTATATATTGTTCAACATCATCAACATATTCAGATATTACGTTTAAAAGCGAGAATTTGCCTTCGTAAACATACACGCTTTCGGGATTATACATTACAAGCACAATTCCGTTTGATTTGTAATAATCCTTTGTGTTGTAAAGATATGTATTTTCAAATGTGTTAACCTTGCCAACTGCTGTAATTTCATCACCCAAAGATGCATTTGCGGCATCGCCATAGATAAGTACAGTCGTCTTTTTGCCTTCAATAAAGCCTTTAACGGTTAAAACGCAGTTATCATCGCTTTTGTATGAAACATCCGTAACCTCGCCCTCAATTGTGCAGATTTGGTTATCCAAAAGTTCAAGCGGTTTTAGTTTAAAGCTATCATAAATCAGGTAGTAAGAAAAGCCTATTGCAAAGCTTAACATACAGCACAAAAATTGAGCGTATTTCTGCCTTTTTATCATTACCGTACCGACGATAAGTCCAAATAAAGCTACACACAGAAAAAACGCCATATTATAAAAAGAAGCGCAAAACAGTCCTATTGCGTAAGATATTCCCACAAAAACCATTTTCCGCTTCATATTAATTTACCTATTTAAAGAAAAGGGGCAATTCTTCAAGAAAAATTATATCATCACGCTTAGCGGCATCGCCCTCAGCCAGAATTGCCGCCATGCCGCAAACCTGTGCACCACATTCTTCAGCCAATGCCAACAATGCGTTAAGCGATTCGCCCGTGCTGATTACATCATCAACAATAAGCACCCTTTTGCCTTTCATCATATTTGCCTTTGCGCCGTCAAGATACAAAGTTTGCTGTGAGCTTGTGGTGATGGATTTTACATCTACCGAGATAATATCGCTCATATACAGTTTTTTGGATTTTCTTGCGACAACATAGGGCTTTTTAAGTTGCCTTGCCATTTCATACGCAAGGGGTATGCCTTTAGCTTCAGCTGTTAAAACAACATCGCATTCGGGACATTTTTTTATTAACTCGCTCGCACCTGCAACTGTTAATTCCACATCAGAAAACATAATAAATGCGGCAATATCAATTTTATCATTTAATGGGCAGAGCTTCAATTCGCGCTCTAAGCCTGCAATTTTCATTTTATAATATGCCATAATCTATCACCTTTTTAGTCAAGGGGTTTTACAGCATCTGCGCCCCAGCCCATTTTAACGCCTGCCAAAAGGTGATAATGCAGATGATGAACAGTCTGCCCTGCGTCTTCGCCGCAGTTTGTAATCACTCTGAAGCCGCCCTCAATATTTTCATCCTTTGCAATTTTTGCAATAACTTCAAAAATGTGAGCCACAATTGCAGAGTTTGAAGCGTCAATTTCAGCGGCGCATTTGATGTGTGCCTTGGGAATAATCAAATAATGTATGGGAGTAATAGGTGCAATATCCTTAAATGCGTAAACAAGGTCATCCTCATAAACAGGTGTGGAAGGAATTTCCTTATTTGCAATTTTGCAAAACAAACAGTCACTCATTTTAAAGCACTCCTTTTTTACTATAAATCAAATCATTCAACAACGGTTGCAATATTATTTTCAACCCTGATTTTGCCCTGGCAGAACAGCGAAACAGCCTTCGGCAGAATAATCCATTCAGCCTCGCACATAACTCTTTTCTGCAAAATTTCAGGGGTATCACCGGTTTTAACCTCAACCGCCTTTTGCAGAATTATCGGGCCGCCATCGCAAACCTCGGTTACAAAATGCACGGTGGCACCGGTAAGCTTTACGCCGCTTTTCAAAACCTGCTCATGCACGTGCAAACCGTAAAATCCCTTGCCGCAGAATGATGGTATAAGCGCAGGATGAACGTTTATCATCTTGTTGACGAAAGCACTTGTTACACTTTCGTCAAGAATAGTCATAAATCCTGCGTAAACCACAAGCCCCGCATTTTCTTCTATCAAAGCATCGCGCACGGCAATGCTGTACTGCGCTGTGTCGGCATAATCTTTACGGCACAAAACCCTTGTTTTAATGCCGTTATTTTTTGCTCTTTCCAAAGCGTAAGCATCGGGATTGGAAGAAATCACACAGGTGATTTTTCCGTTTTCGATTTTGCCATTTTTTTGAGCATCAATCAAGGCTTGCAAATTTGTTCCGCCACCCGAAACCAAAACGACAATATTAACCATAAATACTACAATTCCTTTTTTTGAAATATTAAAGATATGCAATAGATCACTGCGCCGTCAGAGGATCGGTACCAAGCAGATAAATCTCGCAGAAATCATCAACACCGTCACCGTCTGTATCGGGGTTATTGATATCGGTTTTAGCGTCATTTTCAATCAAGTCTATCAAACCGTCATCATCGGTATCGGTAAGGTCATCGCAGACATTAGGATAAACCTGCTCAAAAAACTTCTGCTTGTTAGCTTCAATATCTTCAACTGTATACCGCATATAAAGCTCTTCTTCGAGAGTACGGCTCTCATTAAATTGCGATGAATTTTTGTGCGCAACATCCACACGATCGCTAACTGACTCAGATGATGACTTATCGTCATCTTCACAAGAAGAAAGCGGACACACAAGCGCACACATTGCCAATGTAAGAATAATCAATCTTTTCATAAAAATCACTCATCGTAGGTAAGGGGGTCCGTATGCATCCAGCCCTCTACCGCATCGTTAATTCCGTCACCGTCTGTATCGGCAACGTTAGGATCTGTTTTGGTTGTGTCTATTTCATATTGATCAGGAAGCTTGTCACCGTCGGTATCAAGCGGATCTACACCCAGATCAACGAGCAGATTGTAGAAAATATCGCAGTTTTTATCCCAATTCTCAACACTGCCGTCAACAAGGTCGTAATATGCATCACCAATGCTCTCGTATACTGTTGTGGAATTTGCACCAAAAGAGCTGTTGTTTTCAAGTACCTCACCGGATGTTGCATCATCAAACGGGTCACCGGACTGAACATCCTCTACATCAGTAGGAGAAATTGAAAAATCGTCGTTTTTTTCTTTATCCTTATCATTACATGATAAAAGCGAAAAAGCCGCCATTACAGACAAAACGGCACATAATGCAATTCTTTTAAAATCCATAAGTATAGTTCCTTTCAAGTTTTAAGCGAATACAACACCCTTTTCGCCGTCAATCAATTCGCCAAGAACATAGCCTTCCTGTCCGGTTGCGTTGATAATTTCAAGTGCAGCATCAACATTTTCGGGAGAAACGCATATCATCATACCAACACCCATGTTGAATGTGTTGTACATATCTCTTTCGGGAATATTGCCAACCTTTTGAATAAGATCGAAAATGGGAAGAACCTGAACTGCACTCTTGTTAATTTTTGCGCAGATGTTTTCGGGCAGGCTTCTCGGAATATTCTCATAAAATCCGCCGCCTGTAATATGAGTAACAGCCTTAAGCAAATCTTTTTCCATTAAAGCATTGATTGTTTTTACATAAATCTTTGTGGGTTCAAGCAAAGCTTCGCCAAGAGTTTTGCCAAGCTCATCATAATATACGCTCAAAGTTTCTTTGGAAACGTCAAACACCTTTCTTACAAGAGAAAAACCGTTTGAATGTACACCGCTGGACTTTATTGCGATAAGCACATCGCCTGCTTTCTGGCTTTCAGGTTCAAGAATTTTTTTCTTATCAACAATACCAACAGAAAAACCTGCAAGGTCATATTCATCTTCAGGATAGAAACCGGGCATTTCAGCAGTTTCGCCACCGATTAATGCAGCACCTGACTGTACGCAGCCTTCAGCAACGCCTTTAACAATCTCGGCAATTTTTTCGGGGAAGTTCTTTCCGCAAGCGATATAATCAAGGAAGAACAAGGGCTTTGCGCCGCAGCAGATAACATCGTTAACGCACATAGCAACGCAGTCAATACCAACCGTATCATGCTTATCCATCAAAAATGCGATTTTAAGCTTTGTACCTACGCCATCGGTTCCGGAAACAAGTACAGGCTCGCTCATTCCCGAAATATCAGGAAGAAAAAGGCCGCCAAAGCCACCAACACCCGAAATTGCGCCGGCTGTATTTGTGCGCTTGATGTGGGTTTTCATAAGTTCAACTGCCTTGTAGCCTGCGGTTACATCAACACCCGCATTTTTATAGCTTTCAGAAAAACTATTCATAATTAACACTGCAGCAGCTATTTACTGCCGCTTACTCCTTTTTTATATTTTAAGATATTTCCAATTCTTTATTTAAAGTTTCTGCATCGGTTTGACCAATCTTGCGGCAGAATTTATCCTTTGCAATCTCTTCGGGAACTTCTATCGGATATTCACCAGTAAAGCAGCCCACACAAAAATCAAGATTTGCTTCGGGTGCAAGCTTTTTAACACTGTCAACGCTTAAATATCCAAGACTGTCTACATTAAGGTACTCGGCAATTTCGTCAAGTGTCATCTTGCAGGCAATAAGCTTGTCCCTACTGTCAATATCCGTACCGAAATAGCAAGGATTTTTAAACGGCGGGCTTGATAATCTCATGTGAACTTCTTTAGCTCCCGCTTCTCTCAAAAGCTTTACTATTCTTGCGCAGGTTGTACCTCTTACAATACTGTCATCAACAAGAATAACGCGCTTATCCTTAACAGTTTCACTGATTACATTAAGTTTAATTCTCACAGCATCGCTGCGCTGTTTCTGCGTAGGTTGAATAAACGTTCTGCCGATATATTTATTCTTCAAAAAGCCTATACCGTAAGGTATACCCGATGCAAGCGACAAACCAAGCGCCGCATCAAGTCCGCTATCGGGAACGCCTACAACAACGTCAGCCTCGCAGGGATATTCTTTCCACAAGAATTCGCCCGCTCTCAAACGTGCCTTATGCACACTGCAACCTTCAATTACAGAGTCAGGTCTTGCAAAATATACATATTCAAACACGCACATACCGGTTTTTTGTCCGCAGTGAGTTTTGATTGAGGTTATGCCATCTTCACCTACAACAACAATCTCACCGGGAAGAATATCACGTTCAAACTTTGCACCTACGGCAACAAGTGCGCAACTTTCAGAAGCAAAGCATATTACACCATCGTCCGTTTTGCCCATGCACAGCGGGTGAAAACCTAACGGATCACGCACGGCAATAAGCTTGTTTGGCGACATAACAACCATTGAATACGCACCCTTAAGGTTGTACATTGCCTGTTCTATCGCCTGTTCTATCGAAGGCTGAGTAATTCTCTGTTCAGTAATCGCGTATGAAATAGCCTCGGTATTGCAAGCTGTGTGGAAGATTGCACCACGCAGTTCGTATTTTTCACGCAACTCGGCACTGTTAACAAGAACGCCGTTAAGGGATATCGCCATAGGTCCCTTGACGTGTTTTACCACAAGAGGCTGTGTTTCGCTTCTTTCGAGATTGCTCTTTGAAGCGTATTTTACATGGCCTACGGCAATGTTGCCTTCACCGAGAGAGTCTAAAATATCGCGGTTAAAAACATCGGGCACAAGGCCGGTGTCTTTATATTGACTGAATATGCCTCTATCGTTAACAACAATACCACAGCTTGCCTGACCGCGATGCTGCAATGCAAACAGTGCACGGTAAACAGACTCGGCAAGACCTTCGGTTCTGGGCGAATACATACCAAAAACGCCGCACTCCTCGTTTAGTTTTCTGTACATACCTTTTCTCCGTTTCTTTATCTTTATTTCAGATTTCTTCGAGCATAGACTGAAGATTTACATCCTTTTGAGCAACTGCATCTGTCATATTTTTGCGCATTTCAATCAATTTTGCAGAAAGTGTTTCATCGCTTAAAGCCAACATCTGAGCGGCAAGCAAAGCAGCATTCTGCGCACCATCAATTGCAACCGTTGCAACAGGCATGCCTGCGGGCATCTGTACGGTTGAAAGCAAAGCGTCAAGACCATCAAGTGTTGACGATTTTACGGGTATGCCGATTATGGGAAGGGTTGTATTTGCAGCAAACGCGCCTGCAAGGTGAGCCGCCTTACCTGCTGCGCAGATAATCACGCCAAAATCATTTTCAATAGCGTTTTTTGCAAAATCAGCCGCAGCCTGCGGTGTTCTGTGTGCGGACATAACCCTTGCTTCAAAGGGAATATCAAGATCTTTTAACTGCTTTAATGCGGGCTTAACAATAGGAAAATCACTATCACTGCCCATAATAACTGCTACTTTTTTCATATTTAAAAATCCTTTCAATAAATTACAAAAAAACAAAAAACTGCGACAAAAGTCACAGTTTAACGCATTTATGGTACACTAATCGCATACGATAAGGTGCAAAAAGCCCTTTGTGCACACTAACGCCTGCATCGTTAAAGCTATATTTGCTGATTTTACTTAAGTAACACATAGCATCAACGGCTTTCGTATTCAAACAAAACGAATGAATACCGAAAATCTCCTTATCATAAATTACTGCGCATTTTTCTTACAATATACATTATACAATATAAAGCTTTTAATTTCAACACTTGAGCGTTAAAAAAATTTTGTGCACCGATTTTGTTTCTTGTTGGTTTTGCACAAACAGCCGATTTTTACGCACTTATGTATAGTTTTTCAGCTTTTGTTTTTGCCGGATTTTTTGCCGCTTGCAAAGTAAAACACAACAGCTGCTGCTGCAAACAAAACGGCCAATGCAAAAAACACAATGCTTGCCGTACCGAATACAGAAGGCTCGTTTTTTTCGTTATCGGCTTTGTCTTTCTGCGTTTTTTCAGCAGTTGTATATGCAGTTGTTTCAGCAGTGCTTTCGTCGCTTTCCGATACAGTTGTAGTCGTCTGCGTAATAACCGTTGTTGATGCAGTTGTAGTAACAGCCGGTGTTTCCTCAGGTTTTTGAGCAAAATCAACCTTGCCCGCAAAATATTCGGTATTAACGCCAAAAAAGTCACGATATACAACGCTATCGGCTTTGTGATTTACGGAAAGCTCATCAAGAGGCTTGTCAAAATATATAGTAACCGCTCCGTTCATCGAAAACTCGCCGTTTTCAAAGGTGTTCAGCGAATTCCACGTGCAATCAACATAAACCCAGCGCTGCTCGGCTTCATACCAAACAGCCGTCCACTCATGATTTATCGGGGTGGATTCATCACCTAAATTTGCTCTTGTAATACCAAGCTCGGCATCGGGCGCACTGCCCCTTAAATTCACACAATACAATCCCTGTGCCTGAGCAAGCGCCGCATAGAGATTGGAAAAGCCTGCGCAGGTTGTGCGGTTACGGTCAAGCACGTTTTTTAAACATATAGTATCAAACGAAACATCGTTGTGTGCGGCGTCATGGTCGTAAGCAATAAGGTTGGAAACATAAGAATCAAGCGCACGCATTTTCTCGTAATCATCGCTTATGCCTGCTGTAACCTTATCTGAAATCGACTTGATATCTTCAAGTACATTTATGATATCGTCATCACTGCCGTCGGGATAGATATAATCATACACAAAATCGGGGCCGTAATCCTTTATATCAGTCATTACGGATATATTCTGCTCCAGCACAACGGGCAGCGGCTCGCTTGCGTTTATTTTCAAATCAGCCATACAGCCGAAGATAACAGCTGCGGCAAAAATAACGGACAAAATTCTGTTAAAGTTTTTCATAAAACAATCCTTAAAACAAATTTATCAATATACAAATGATAGCAAATTTCCCCGAAAAAATCAAGGTTATATGCAAAAAAGGTCAAAAAAAAGCAGAGCAGTTCTTATCTGCTCTGCAAAAGGCGCTTTATATATCTATACGCCGTTGGGTGTGTAAATAGGAAAGTCTCCTTTTCCTTTCTATCTATGCTATGTATTATAATACCTTAACAATAATTTTTCAAGAACAAAATTATTACGATTGGTTACACTTTGTTTACAACACAAAAAACAGACCGAAAATTCAACGTTTTCGGTCTGTAAATTTTTATTTAGCTTCTGATTTCTGCACCAAGCTGTGAAAGAGCCTTTAAAACACGCTTCATAGCAGCTTCAGCCTGTTCATCGGTCAATGTGCCGTCAGCTGAACGCATTACAATTGAATATGCAACGCTCTTCTTGCCGCTTTCAATCTGGCTGCCCTTGTAAACGTCAAACAAGCGTACTTTTTCAAGTATTTTGCCAACTGCGCCTTTAATTGCGCTTTCAAGTGCGTAAACTTCGATATCATCATCACACACAAGTGCAATATCTCTTGTAATTGCGGGGAATTTAGGCTGTTCCTTGCAGGTGATTTCGCTATTGGAAACCTCAAGCGCTTCATCAACGTTGAGCTTTGCAAGATATACCTTTGTGCCGATATCATAGTTTTCTGCAACATCCGGGTGTGCTTCGCCAAATATTGCAATCTGCTTGCCGTCCTTTTCGATTACAGCGCAGCGGTAGGGATGGAAGGATACCTTTTCACCAAAAATGCATGCATCATCGGGGCGTTTTACAACGTAATCAGCAATGCCGATTTTTGCAAGCAACGCTTCAAGAATACCCTTGATATCATAGAAATCCACATTGCCGCCGTACATACCAATTGCAAGTCTGTTAGGTTCGCAGGGAAGCTTATCAGCATCTGCATCGGGGATATATTCCTTAGCAATTTCGTAAAGGAAAGCCTTTTCATTACGGTAGCTGTAATTTGTTGAAAGTGCGTTGAGCATTGAAGGCAGCACGGAAGGACGCATAACGCTTGTATCTTCACCAAGAGGATTTGTAATCTTGATTACATTGCGCAAAGCACTGTCTTCTGCAAGAAGCATTTTTTCAAAATGCTTGGGAGAAATGAACGAGTATGTCAAAATCTGACTGCCGCCGAGAGCGGAAACAGTATCTTCAATTTTTCTGATATATTTCTGCTTTTCGGTAAGCATACCCTGAGCCACGCCCTTGAATACCGTGGGAGGAATGTTGTTGTAGCCGTAAATGCGTGCAACTTCCTCTGCAATATCTGCCATACATTCAAGGTCTATTCTGAAATCGGGTACAATAACCTTATCACCCTCAACCTTAAGGTCAAGCATATCAAGATATGAAATCATATCACTTTCGGGAATATCGGTACCCAAAAATTCATTAATTTTTGCTGCATCAAAGGGAGCTGTTTTTACTGATTTATCTGAATTATCAATATCAATATAGTCGGTAACAACGTCACCGCAGCCAAGCATTTCAACAAGCTGCAATGCTCTCTTGAGAGCGTTTTCGCAAAGACCTGCTTTAAGTCCCTTTTCAAATCTTGCGGAAGAATCGGAACGCATACCAAGCTTCTTTGCAGTTTTGCGAACGGAAGCAGGCTCAAAGTTTGCAGATTCAAACACAACTGTCTGTGTATCGTCCATAATTCCGCTGTATTCACCGCCCATTACACCTGCAACGGCAACGGGCTTTTTATCATCGCAAATAACAAGCATTTCAGGAGAAAGCTTGCGTTCTTCACCGTCAAGAGTTGTAATTGACTCGCCGTTTTGTGCGTTACGCACATTGATGTGTGCGCCTTCAACGTAGCGCAGGTCAAACGCGTGCATGGGCTGACCGTATTCAAGCATTACGTAGTTTGTAATATCAACAAAATTATTGATGGGACGGACGCCGCTTGCTCTCAGTCTTTCACGCATCCAGCGGGGTGAGGTTTCGATTTTTGCGTTCTTTACAACTGCCGCCATATATCTGGGGCAAAGTTCAGTATTGTGAACATCAACCTTGATCGTTTCACAAGCGCAGCCGCCAATACCCTTATATCTGGGTGCGGGTGCGTTGAGCTTTTTGCCGAAGGTTGCCGCAGTTTCTCTTGCAAGACCTATAACCGAAAGGCAATCGGGACGGTTTGAGGTAATTTCAAACTCAACCGATGTATCGTTAAGGCCGATTGCTGAGCAAATATCCTGACCGATTTCAACGTCTTCCTGCATGATGAAAATGCCGTCTTCAATAGCATAGGGAAAATCGTTTTTTGTGAGGTTAAGTTCGCCCAATGAGCAAAGCATACCATTGCTCTCAACGCCTCTTAATTTGCCTTTTTTGATTTTAACACCGTTGGGCAGTGTTGAATTATCAAGCGCAGCAGGAACAATATCGCCTGCGTTTACGTTGGAAGCACCAGTTACAATCTGAACGGGCTCGTCCTTGCCGATATCCACCTGACAAACTACAAGGTGATCGGAATTTTCGTGAGGGGTAACGGACAATATCTTAGCGCAAACAACGTTGCTGATTTCCTCGCCCTCAATTTCATAGCCTTCTACTTTAGAGCCGCTCATCGTAAGCGCATGGCAGTAATCCTTTATGGAAATATCACTGACATCAACATAATCGCTGAGCCACTTCATTGAAAGATTCATAATCCATCTCCGTTTCCGCTGTATATATAAACAGCTAAAATTATATAAAATAGCTTAGTATTTATTCTTCTTCGTCATTGCCTTTAAATATCATAAAAAACGCAAGCTGTACAACGGCAACACCGCAAGCGCCCGCGATATAAGGTGAAACCGCAAGCCCCAAAAGTTTAACCTCGGCGGCAAAAATTGCAAAGCACACTATTGAAAGAATTATATTGCGCGATATTATCTGCGATGTTTTCATTCCGTATTTTTTCATAGCATAGTTTCTCCCGATAAAAAACGGCGGTGATTTAATTAAAACTGCTCAAGAAATCTCAAATCGTTTTCAAACAGCAATCTCATATCGTTGATTGCATAGCGGCGCATTACCACACGCTCTAATCCAAGACCAAATGCAAAGCCCGAATATACGGTAGAGTCTATACCGCAGTTTTCAAGCACCTTGGGGTGAACCATACCTGCGCCCAAAAGCTCAATATAGCCTTCACCCTTGCACACCTTACAGCCTGCGCCCTTGCAGTTAAAGCACATAACGTCAACCTCTGCACTGGGTTCGGTAAACGGGAAGTGGTGAGGACGCAAACGGATTTTGCAATCATCTCCGTAAAGTCTTTTCATAAGCATTTCAAGGGTGCCTGTAAGATCGCCCATTGTTATGCCCTTATCCACAACAAGACCTTCAATCTGGTGGAAAACAGCCGAATGTGTAGCATCGATAGCGTCGCTGCGGTAAACCTTACCGGGCGAAATAATTCTGATAGGCGGCTTTTTGTTTTCCATTACGTGCACCTGCACGGAAGATGTTTGTGTGCGGAGCAGAATGTTATCTGTAATGTAAAAAGTATCCTGTGTATCTCTTGCGGGGTGGTTGGAGGGAAGATTGAGTGCTTCAAAGTTGTAATAATCATACTCAACCTCAGGGCCATCGGCAATTTCAAAGCCCATGCCCAAAAAGATTTCCTCAATCTCACGCATAACCGTATTCAAGGGATGCATTCTGCCCAAGGTCTGAACCTTACCCGGCATTGTAACATCAAGCTTTTCAGCAAGAATACGCTCATTCTTTTCCTTTTCCTTCAAAGTGGTATTCTTTGTGTTTACAGCGCTGTCAATATCCTCACGCACTGCATTTGCAAGCTGACCCATTATAGGGCGTTCTTCAGCAGAAAGCTTGCCCATCTGCTTTAAAATTGCGGTAAGTTCGCCCTTCTTGCCAAGGTATTTAACCTTAAGCGCTTCAAGCGATTTCAAATCGCCTGCCTGTTCAATTTCGGCAAGCGCCTGCGCTCTTATCTTTTCAAGCTGCTCTTTCATAAAATATCCTTTCCTTTCCAACTTTGATATAAAGTTGTAAATTTATGTTGATTTAATTTTATCGCGATTAATATTGCGGTATCAGATGATTATTACAACAAAAAAACGCCCATGTCCGCTACGGACAAGGCGCACCTTGTTTAACCACCGATAAGGATTACTTTGGAAGCTATCACTTCACCATGCCCTATAACGCAGGCAAACCGTTACCGCCTAATTGAAACAGAATAACAAACTTTCAGCAGTACCGCTCGTGAGTGAACTTCAGCAGAGATTTTACCAATGGCAGCTTTCAGCCCTTACGACCGCCAATCTCTTTTGGAAAATGCAAAGCCTACTCTCTCAGTCATCGCGTTTACCGTTACATTATATCACACACTGCTAAAAAATGCAAGTAAAAAAACAAAAAATCTTTATTTTACTTGATAAAATGATTTTTTTGTGATATTATCAATACAGTTTACCAAGATTTAAAGGAGATAAATAATGAAACGAGTTTTAATTCTGACATTGTCTGTTATGATTGCCTGCATAGGTTTAATTTCGTGCGAAAAAAGTAAAAATGATTCTTCATCCGCAGCCGATTCATCATCGGCAATCAATATTGAAACAATACTTACAAGCGAATCGGATTATGAATTTGAATCAAACGACAGCGGCGTTACGCTTACAAAATACACAGGTACTGTTGAAAACCCTGAAATACCATCAACAATCGGTGGAGTAAACGTAACAAAAATCGGAAATTACTGCTTTGACGGAACCTCGATATATGCGGTAAAAATCCCCGATACCGTAACAGAACTGGGAATTGGCGCATTTACAAACTGCTACATACTTGCGCAGGTTGATTTAAGCGAAAATCTTGAGATTATCAGCGAAGGGGCTTTTGCCTGCTGTGATATGCTTACCGATATCACTTTGCCGCAGACTTTAACTCAAATCGGACCTTATGCTTTTTTTGAGTGTTGGGGGATGAATAACATTGAAATCCCCGAAAACGTGACTTCAATAGGTGAATATGCTTTTTACGATTGCACATCATTAAAATCCGCAACCATACCGCAAAACGTCAAAGAATTGGGAATAGGTATTTTCTCGCAATGCACCGCATTGGAAAGCGCTTACATCAAAGCGGAAATTACTGAAATTCCGCAGGGAATGTTTTACGAATGTGAAAAACTCGGCGTTGTCGAATATCCGCAAAGTGTAACGTCCATTGGTATGTTTTCGTTTATACGCTGTCAGGCTTTAACAGAGTTTACTTTTGATGAAAATTTTGAACATATCGGTGAGGGCGCATTCTTCGGCTGCGAAAATTTAAAATCATTCACAGTGCTTGGTTCTTCAACACAGATTGATGCAGAGGCAATTGGATTTACCGAAAACGAAAACGCCGAGTCGATATTGATAGAAAGCGTAACCGTTAGCTGTCCCGATAACAGCATTGCAGCAGAATACTGCTCAGCAAACGGAATTGCACTTGCCAATTGACGAAAGCACACAATTTGCAGGCATTTTCTTGTTAAAAAATATATATTGACTTATATGCTTAAATCTGATATAATATGTACATTATGATGCGAATATTCCGATTTTCGCATATTATTTAGGAGGAAATTTAAATGAAAAAATATCTTGTATTAGCTTTGGCTGCTGCAATGGCTCTCGGTTCATTTGCAGGATGCAGCTCTGAAGAAGAAAGCGCAAGCACAGCTAATTCCAGCGCAGCTTCTTCATCTTCCGTTTCCGAAGCAGTATCAGAAGAATCTTCTGAATCCGTTGCTGAAGAAAGCTCAACACCTTCAACAGATGCAGGTACAAGCGAATCTACACCCGAAGAACCCGCTGAAGAACCTGAAAAGCCCGTTATTGAAGCTGACCCCAACGCTATCACATTTGAAGACGGCGACATTGCAACAGCTTTCAACATTGATGTTGACGAAAACGGCAAGGGCAACGGCGACGCTTCCGGCACAAACCTTACTGTTGCTGAGTACAACAACTCCAAGATGCTCAAGATTGAAGTTCTTGAACAGGACGACAACGGCAACTACAAGGTTCCCAAGGTTGGTTTTGACGTTGACGCACTTGTTGGCGCAGAAAACGTTGGCAACATCAAGAGCTTTACAATGGACATTTACCAGGTAGCTGTTGGTACATTCATCGGCGATGATGGTACAGAAGCTCTCTGCCCCGGCAACCTCATGGGCGGCTTTGGCGGCAACTCTCCCACAACCGAAGATCCTTCAAGATGGGTTTCCTTTGGTGAATTCTCTGCTGCTGAATGGACATGGGATTGGGTTTACACACAGTTCCAGGGCAAGATTTTGCTTGACTCCAACAAGTTTGAATCCGGCCAGGAAGGCTGCACAATCGTATTGATGAGATGGGGTATTCCCAACCAGGCTGACCTCTACATCGATAACATCACATTCTATGATGCAGACGGCAACTCCATCCCGATTATTTACACAGGCTCAGGCGATGCTGCTGAAGGCACAACTGACGAAGCAGTAAGCGAAGAAGCTACTGAATCCGTTGCTGAATAATCATTGTAACAACAATTTTAAACGGAAAGTGTTTTTGCACTTTCCGTTTATTTTTACAAAAAAACAAAACCGCACACAGTCATTTTTCATACTGTGTGCGTTTTTTATTTGCTTATGTATTTACTTTATAAACAGCAGATAAATTATTGCCGCATATTCAATAACAGCTATCAGCGGAAAGCCAACGGCAAAATACCAATGCTTTGTTTTGTGGCGGAATACCTGCATACCTAAAATTCCGCCTACGCCGCCACCCAAAATCACAAACAAAAACAAAACCTTTTCGGGCACACGCCATTTGTGTTTTTCAGCTTTTTTCTTATCAATGCCCATTGCGGCAAACGCTACAATACTTATCAACAAGATATATGCTAAAACAATCAATTCGGTTGTCAAAAAAACTCACCCCTTTTTCAAAAAATTTTCAGTTTACGTGCGATTGATGCCAACTGGCAGAAAAATGCACTTATGCAAAACGATATAGCAGCGCAGAATGCGCCATAAAACAATTCCTTTGCGGTGTGCCGCTCAAGCTTTACCGATGCCCACACCACAAGCGTGTAAACAATTGCGCAAGGCAAAATGCAAACAGGTCCAACAAAGTATATCAGCATAACAATTGGACCGGAAACACAGCAGGCATGCCCGCTTGCGCGGATTTTTAAAACCTTGTTAAACACCGTAAGCACAAGTGCAGATAAAAAATATGTGCTGTAAATCAGCATAAGTGATTCGGTAACATTGCCAAGTGCACCGTAGCCTAATGCCAAAGTATACCCTGCAAGATTAAACAAAAACGCCAAATCTCGCTGACCTTCCCTGCCCTTTTGGTGAATATCCGATATTGCATACGAAACAGGATATGCTGCAAACGGTACGATTGCCAAAAACAAAACAGAAAGTGCAAAATCATTAAAGCTTTTAAAAACTGTAATAATACTTAAATTTTTAACCAAAACCAAAAGCAAAAGGGCCATTACGGGCGGTATTGTAACCACACGCACTGCCTTTGCCAAGATAAATTTTGCGCTGTATTGTTCTTTTGTTTGCTGCATATATTTTACAACCTTTCATCATTTGCAATTATATTGCCATGATTATTTGTAAATTATGCATACTACATTCAATCAGTTTTTATCATTATTATCCGCAGTCTGTGCGCCCTCTTTAATTCCCTTTTTAAAAAGCACGCTCGAAAACGTTCCGAAAAAGCATTTCACATCCATCACAAATGATAAATTTTTGACGTATTCACCATCAAGTCTTGCTTTTTCTTCAAGTTCAAGTTCATCTCTGCCGCTTATCTGCGCTAAACCCGTAAGCCCGGGGCGAACATCGTTAGCGCCGTATTTATCACGCATTTCAAGCAAATCAAACTGATTCCACAATGCAGGACGAGGTCCTACAATCGACATTGAACCACTTAAAATGTTGAATATCTGCGGCAGTTCATCAAGACTTGTAGAACGCAAAAACTTGCCCATTTTAGTGATATATTTATCAGGATTTTCAAGCAGATGCGTGGGTACGTCCTTAGGGGTATCAACACGCATTGTTCTGAATTTTAAAATATTAAAATGCGTTTTGTTTATGCCCACACGCTTTTGTTTAAAAAGCACCGGACCTTTACTGTCAATTTTTATGCACAAAACCAATATAAGCATTGGTATGCCGAGAACGATTATCCCTGCAAGCGAAAGAAAAATATCCAAAAAACGTTTTACATAATTTTTATACAAATCAAAAGCACCTCAATTCAATATATATCAATACATACGCACCCTTGGCGATGCATTTATAAGCAGGACAAATTTCAGTTTTCTCTCCGAAATATACCCATCAAGTGATTTTGCCTCAGTATACGGATTGTGTATTACAAACTCATCGCCCTTGCGTTCAAACGCTGTATAATGTGCGTGCATGCGCCTGCCGAAGCAAAGCAAAACCCCCACTTTTGCTGCTGATTTATCTACGCTGTATTTTGGGCGCTTTATGCTGACATTGCAGTTACAGCACATCAGCAAAAGTGCAATTGCCAATGGGTTTATTCCAAAAATGCCGAACAAAACGGGGCCAAAACAAAATTCAAGGAAGAAGATAATCCAGCTGATACTGCGCTTTTGCGAAAGTGTAATCAAAACATTGTGGCAGGCAATCCAACCGCAACCGTTATGCTTTGATGTAAAAAGCCCAATGCGATAATCAGCCACAGAACCTTTATGTTGATTTTCGATTAATCCGCTTACTTTACTAAGGCGGCTGTTGTAAACGTAGTTTATGCACATCAAAAGATATTCAAAAGCAATTATAAATACAATAACTATCATAAAAAAAGCACCGCCTTTATATTAAATATTTATACGCTTTTTCAAGCGTTTGCAAAACGCTGTTGACAAAAGCATCTTAGCACAATCGGGTATAACAAACGGAAGCACACACAGGCTTAATGCTTTAAACGCGGTAAAATCATCGCTTTTTACACCAAAAACCAAAGCAAACCACAGCGTTCCCACAATATAGCAGGATAATGTAGCGGCTGAAAGAGCCAAAATTTCAGCATATTTTGATTTGCCAAAGATTTTCAACGCAAGCGCAAAAATTGGACAAGCCAGCAAAAACGATAATATAAATCCGCCGTTTTGCCCCAAAATCACACCAATACCGCCTGAAAAGCCCGAAAACACAGGCGCACCAACCGCACCAAGCGCAATATAAACACCAACAGCTGCAAAGGTTTGTTTAGCACCCAAAACCAAAAGCGAAGTATAAAGTGCAAAAGTCTGCATGGTAAACGGAACGGTAAGCGGAATGACAACTTGTGCACATACCGCAAGCAAGGCTGTAAACATAGAGGTAAGCACTAACTTTTCAGTCTTTTTCATGTGCTTACAGCCTTATACTTATTTCGCCCGAAAACAAGCGTTGAGTTTTGCCTTTATCATCAACAACCACAAGCGAGCAGTCATCATCAATATCAACGGCTTTAGCTTCAAAACTTTCATCACCGCGGATAACGGTAACATTTTTGCCAAGTGCCATGCACCTTAAGCGATATTCGGTTAAAATTGCGTTTTTATCATCAAAATTATCTATCAATATTTTCAGCTGATTTAAAATTTCTGCAACAATGCGTGCCCTTGCGTTTTGTGTTCTTTCATCAAACAACGCCCCCGCAATACTGCGGATTTGCTCATCAAAATCGTTTTGCGGTTTATACACATTAAGCCCAATGCCCAGCACAACACGCTCTATATTCTGCGTTTCAAAATCCACAACGGCTTCTGTCAAAATTCCGCAAACCTTTTTATTGTTTATAAAAATATCGTTAACCCATTTAATTTGCGGTTTTGCCTCGCTGATTTTCTCTATTGCACGGCACACGGCAACCGCAGCCGAGCTTGTTAAAAACACGGCACGCTTGGCTTCAATCTGCGGTTTTAGCAAAAGGCTGAAATACACACCCGTACCCGTTGGCGAAACAAAGCTTCTGCCCCTTCTGCCCTTGCCCGCTGTCTGCGATTTTGCGCAGTAAACAGCGCCTTCGCTCTTTTGTGCGGCATCTGCGGCAAGCAGTGTGTTGGTTGATTCAACCTCATCAAACACAGTTATATCAAAAAAATCATCATTTTTAAGATATTTTGCAATTGTGTTTGCATCAAAAATATCATCGCACTTACTAAGGCAGTAGCCTTTATTTGTAACAGCGTCAATGCCGTAACCTTCTTCCTGAAGGCAAGCTATTGCTTTCCACACGGCACTGCGGCTGATTTGCAGATTATCAGCAAGCTGCTGACCCGATATATATTCGCCGCGTTTTTGCGATAATTCCTGCAAAATCCTATCTTTTGTAGTCATTTTTACTTCCTGCAATAATTTTTTGTTTATCTCTTATCTTTATATGCGTAAGCAAAATTTATCGGCGGCGATGTTACTGAAATATATACAAATTCGCCGTCGCCGTCATTAAGCAAACCATGTACGTCTTTTTCCGCAAAGCGCACAACATCGCCTACGTTAAACGGTTTTACCGTATCGTTTTCAAGCAGCAGTTTTCCACTGCCTTTTATCGCATACCAAATTTGCTCAGAAGCCTCGTGAGTATGTCTGGGTTGGCTTGCGCCCGGCTCAAGATGGACCTCGGTAATAGTAACCCTTGTGCTTTCTGAATTATCAGGATTTAAAAGCTGTCTTGAAACAACCATAGGGTTGCAAAGCTCTTTAATTTCACTTGATTTTATAAATTCCATAATTTTTCTCCATCAGTATACAAAAACCTTAAAGTCAGTATATCATACTGCAAAGATAATTGTCAACCAAAAACAAGATTTTGTGGTTGACAATTATTTTTTTTATTCTTAGTTGCATATATTAATGCAACTTTTTGCCTTTTTTTCACTATTTATGAAAAGGCATAATATTGGGGAATTGTGCTTTTATCAGAAAAATTGAAAAGGAGAGAACGAGATGGAGCAAAGTGCTATTGTTGCGATTATCAGCATGCTCGGCACGGTTTTCGGCAGCTTAAGCGGCGTTATGATTTCTGCAAAGCTGACAAATTACAGATTGGAGCAGCTTGAAAAAAAGGTTGACAAGCACAACAGCTTTGCCGAAAAAATACCGCTTTTGCAAATGAGAATAGACACGCTTGAGCGAAAGCTAAATCATATCAGGAGTGAACACGATGGACAAGTTTCGTAAATTTTTATTAAATCAAAAAGATTGCGCAAACCGCACTGCAAAGACGTTTTTTCAGGCGTTTGCCGCCGTACTTTTATCAACGCTGTGCAATGCCGAATATGCAAGTGCCGACGCAGAAACAACCATAGTCAAGGGTGCGCTTACCGCAGCAATTGCCGCAGGTATATGCGCTGTGATGAACATTAATCGGGAGGTGTAAAATATGCTGCCATTTAAAGGAAAAAACCGTGTTACGCAGATTTTTTCTAAAAAACACGGCGGTATTGACGTCGTGGGCGATGATTGCAAAACTGTTTTTGCAGTAACCAAAGGCAAGGTTGACCTTGTGCAATACTGGGATGGCAAAACCAGAACAGGCTCACAAAGCTACGGTAATATGGTGCGTATTATCGGTGATGATGGCATATATGTATATTATGCGCATTTGGAACAAATACGCGTTGAAAAGGGGCAAGCTATCAACTGTGGTGATATTATTGGTATAATGGGCAATACGGGCAATTCATACGGTGCGCATCTGCACCTTGAAGCACGCACAGAAAAAAAGGCTTCTTCAAGAATAAATCCGCAGAAAATCTGCTCGCTGAAAAATGCCTGCGGTATTTATGAGAAAAGCACAAATAACCAAACTGCATCAAAACCCAAAATCAACACAGCCAAAACGCACGAATATAAAAAAGGCGAACAAATCACGCTTAAAAATGTGCCGCTTTACATATCATCAACGGCAAACACTTACACAAAAACCAAAAGCGGAGAGTTTTTCGTCTATGACGGCAGAGTTTTTAACAACCGCATCAGAATTACCTGCAACAAACATTTTGTCGGCAGAACACCCGTAGGCAGATTTGTTACCGGCTGGGTTGATTTAGCCGATTTAGGCTGACACAACAAAACCGCATTAGCTTTTTATGCTAATGCGGTTATTTTTGTTATATTGTATATTGCTTTTTTGTCAAACAAGCTCCTCGTCATAAAAAGCCTCGGTATCTGAACAAACATAGGCATACAAAACTCTGCCCATTTGGTTGCTTGTGCATATATATGCATATCTCGGCTCTCCATTTTCCGAACAAAGCTCGTAATAATAATCATACCCGGTACAATTATCATATTTTATAGCCACATTAGGCATGCCGATTATCTCGGCAAGCTCACGCAAATTGTCGTAGCTTGAAAGATATTCGCTCATCTGCTCTTGTGTTATTTCACGATCAAAGCTGTCATTAAACACAAAACCGTTATTATGTATAAGCCTTGCAGTAACCTGACTTTCATCAAAAAGCGAACAGGCAAGACATGTATCAGAACTATATTCAATATCCGAAGCATCAGCTTCTAGATTTTCTATACAGAAAAAAGTAATGCCAACATCATCGGGCGAAGATGTGTTATCGTGGCAAAACCCAAGAGTGATAGTATACCATTCGCCATCAAGATAACATGTATAATCTGTCGAGCCGGTTCGTTCGCGTTCACCGTAATCATACGAAGCAGAGCTTGAAACAAGACCGCCTTCAAGCTCGCAAAGCGACAAGCCTGTGGGATACACCTCAAAAAACTCATCTATTTGGTTTTCAAAGCTATCTGTGTTTTGCAAATTCGGTGTAAAGAGTTCTGCAAATGCTGCTTGATTGCCGTCATCAGCATAACCAAGCAGCGCTTTGATTGCCTCGTCGGCAGCTTTTTGATCTGTAACCCATTCATTTCTCCACTCATCAGCGATATTGTCATAACCATTTTTTGATGCAACGGATATCACAAAGCTTGCCACAGCAGACAAGGTTATTATGACCGACGGAATAATCAGAAGAATACCCGATACTATACACACAACAGGTGACTTTTTACCTGCAAATTTTTCTTTTTTTCGGTTTATCAGCCCAATGATAAGCAGAATCACACCAACTATAAGCATAAGGACAAGAACGATACAGGCTAAGAGAATAAATCCGAATATCATGGAAACAAATGCCAAAACTGTACACCCCTTTATTTATTGCAATACAGCAAATCTATTTATTGGGCTTATATACTAAAATATTCACTTCAAGCTCAGTATTCAGCGAATTTAAGGCATAAAGCCTTTCAAAATCCGCCCTTGATGTTTTGTAATAATACGGTGTCATCATAAACAGCTTTATGATATCATCATTATTATCAATATTGATATTTTGCTTAATTTCAAGCTTATCAATCAATTCAAAGCCATCAAGATGCACATCATCGGTTGCATTTTCATAAGGCTTTTCGTAAACTGCCGCTTTAAGCGAAAACAAATGTTTTTCCAACGGTACAGCTCTTATTAGCACGCCGTTTTTGTGCAAAACCCTTGCAGCCTCTGCGCTTGATATCGGCGCAAAGATATTCGTCACAAGTCCGCAGGTATCATCACCCACGGGGATTTTTGATATGCTTGCCACAATTTTGGTTATATCCTTTACATCGGCGCAGCACTCAAGTGCATTTTTGGAAATATCAAGACCGATGCTGCAGTGCGGATTAACGGCAGCCTTTATCCTTTTGGTGTAAAAGCAATCACCGCAGCCCAAATCAAGAAAAACACCGTATTTGTAATGCTTTTGAGCCATATCCACAACACCCTGCAAAAGCGTGTTGTAGTATCCCTTGTTTAAAAAATCCGTGCGGGCGTTAATCATCAGCTTATCATCACCGTGACGCTTTTTTGATGATTTCTGCGACATCAAAAGGTTGATATATCCCTTTTTGGCTATATCATAGCAATGATTATTTGAGCATACACATGATTTTTCTCCGATTTTCAAAGTTCCCTTACAAACGGGACAAATAAGCACGCTCATATCTTAATTACCGCCGTTTTTGCAAATGCGCACAATTGAATTGGGAGCAAACTCTTTATCACACGCAAACGAAAATTTCATTTCTGCATGGTTGGTAGACTCAACGCTTACACCGTTTTCGTCAAAGATTTCATCAACCTTGATTTCAAAAGGCTTTGCCTTGGGTGATAAAATCTCAACAGTATCGCCTTTGCAGAATTTGTTGCGCTGTACACAGTGAACAAAGCCGTCTTTGCATTCACGCACAACGCCCACAACATCGTAATTGCGGATATACCCGCCGTTTTCGTAATACTGGCAATCCTTGGGGTGACCAAAGAAAAATCCCGTGCAGTATTTGCGATGACTTACCTTGTAAACCTCGTCGGAAATCCATTTAGGCAGCGGTTCATTGGGGTTTTCAAAGTAATGATCCACAGCCATGCGGTAAGCGTTTGTTATTACCGATACATAATACGCAGATTTTGCTCTGCCTTCGATTTTGAGCGAAGAAACGCCCGCTTCATGCAATTTTTCGATAAAATCAATCATGCACAAGTCCTTGGCGTTGAGTATGTAGGTACCCTTTTCGTCCTCAAAAATCGGGTAAAACTCATCGGTGCGCTTTTCTTCCATAAGGTGATATCCCCAACGGCACGGCTGAGCGCACTCTCCCCTATTGGCATTTCTATCCACAAGATAGCTTGAAAGCAGGCAACGTCCCGAAAACGAAACGCACATTGCGCCATGCACAAAAGTTTCTATTTCAAGGTCCTTAGGGGTTTTAGCCCTTATTGTTGCAATATCGTCAAGGCTCAATTCTCTTGCAAGAACAACACGCTTTGCGCCCATATCATAAAGGCAATTTGCGGTTACGTAATTCACTATACCCGCCTGTGTTGATATATGCACTTCCAACTCAGGTGCGTGCTTTTTAACAAGACTTAATGTGCCTAAATCTGAAACGATTATTGCATCAATTCCGCACTGATACGCATTTTTTATAAAGGTAGGCAGCAAATCCATCTCACGATTATTCGGCAAAGTGTTGCAGGTAAGATATACCTTTACACCTTTTGCGTGCGAATATTCAACAGCGGACTTAAGCTCGTCAAAATCAAAGTTTGAAGGAGCTGTACGCATTGAAAACATCTTGGAACCTAAATATACGGCATCTGCACCAAAATCAATGGCGCTGTAAAGCCTTTCAAAATCGCCCGCAGGGGCAAGAACTTCTAAATTTCTGTTATTGGATATCAAAACAAAACCCTTTCATCATTCAACGGGAGCATAGCTTGATTGGTTGATATTGTTAAGATGCTGGTCGTAGGTTTCAGCATAGTGGAATACGCCCATATCATCGGTGTAGAAGTAATAATAATTTGTTTGGGCAGGATAAAGCGCCGCTTCGATAGCATCGATACCGGGGTTGCAGATTGCGCCGGGCGTAAGGCCTGCACCTTCGTAGGTATTGTAAGCGTTGCACATTGTATCAGATGCATACTGCGCATTTACCAAAATTACGTTATCTACATAGTTTGAAGTAGCGTCGGACTGTAATTTCGGGAAGACCGTAGGATTATTAAGACGGTTATGGAATACCGACGAACATTTCTGCATGGAATCAATTGAGTTTGCCTCGCCTTGAATAATTGATGCAAGCGTTATCAATTCATCAAGAGTCATGTCAAGCTCTTCAAGTCTTTCATAATATTCGGGTACAAAAAGCTCGTCAAATCGGGCAAGAATCTTTGTGCAGACAATTTCCGGACTTTCATCAAGATAGAAAGTATAGGTATCGGGGAAGAAATAGCCTTCCTTTTTATAGAATTTAAGGCTTGAAGACGTAATGCTTTCTTCAAATTCATATCCAAAATTCTGCGAATTGAATGTGTAAATAAAATCATCGGCATCGCAAACGCCGTTGCGTTCAAGCAGATTTGCAGCATCAACAAGAGTAATGCCCTCACGGAAGGTTACGTTAACCGTTTCAAGCTCGGGGTTATTACCGTAGGGGAAGTCAGTAAGTGTGTTGATGATACCTTCGTAAGCCATGTCTGCACTGATGTAATGCTCGCCCGCCTGGTAAAGCGCATCTGCACCGGAAAGCTTTGATACTATTCTGAACGCCCACGGGAACGAAATATATCCTTCGTCAGCAAGTCGTTGCGAAATTTCCTTTGCGGTGTCGCCCTCTTGAACGATAAATTTATTTTCGGTCGAGCTTTTGTTCATTCCCGCAAAGTCCATGCCTATAACAATGGTACCTATTGCAAGCACAATGGAAACGCCGAGAATAAGCGTTGTAAGCACAAGCGAAACGCCAAGATTAACGCTTAATTTTCTTGCTTTTTTCTTAGCTTTTCTGCGTTTGGCACGCTTTGCTTTTTTCTTTTTGCGCTCTTCCTTTTTTATGCGCCTTTTCTCTTCCTCGTCCTCTTCGTCATCTTCATCAAGGATAAGCTCATCATCGTCATCATCCTCATCTTCGTTTTCGAAGTATTCATCCTTATCGTACTCGTCCTCTGAATCAATATATTCATTATCCGACATACTCAAAGCATCATCAGGGCCGGGAAGAAACTCTTCAGATTCTGTTTCAGTGTTATCATCTTTTTGTGCAACATCGGGCACAATTTTCATATCCGAATCATCCTCAACACCTTCATTTACAGTATTAGCTTCAGCTTCGGCGTTTATCTTGTTGCCCTCATCGTAATCAAAATTAATTACAAATTTTTCCTTTTTGTTTTCGTTTTGTTGGTTATTCATTATTGCCTCCGTATATAGAGTTTTCTGTCACAATAAAATCCATTTTTATATCATGTTCATCACAAACAAGATTTTGTGTAATGCACGCTTCATAGCAAAGCGCAGTCTTTATAATATCAGGGTTTTTTGCAAAATATCTGTCATAATATCCTGCGCCATAGCCAAGCCTTGTAAAGCTCTTATCACATGATAAGCACGGCACAATGCAAAGCACCTTTTTGTTTAAAGTAAAAATATCGCTGTTATCAGGTTCTTTAATATTATATGCGCCGATTTTCAGTTGACTCAAATCATCAACAAAGTAAAAATCCATTTGCTTTGTCAAAACCTCACATCTTGGAAAAGCTACCCTTTTGCCAAGCTTTACAGCCTCAAAAAATATATAATCCGTATCAATTTCATCACCCAAAGGGGCGTAAAGCAAAACCGTATCGCAATCTTTAAAGGCTTTTAAATCAACAAGATTTTTGCAGATTTTTTCATCAAGTTTGCTTTTTATATCTTTTCCGATTTCGCGTCGGATTTTTTTAAAATGCTTTCTAAAATCGTTTTTTGTCAGCACAGTGTTGCTTCCTTCAATTCGGCAGATTTTTCAGCTGATACAAGCTTTTCCACAAGTGCAAGCGAGAATTCAGCCGCAGCGCCCATTCCTACTGCGGTTATGATTTTGCCACTTATTTCAACACGAGAATCGGGTATTTGTGCGCCCTTTAAATATTTTTCAAATCCCGGATAACAAACCGCACTTTTACCATCAAGCAAGCCAAGGTTGCCCAAAATCATGGGAGCGGCACAGATTGCTGCAATATATCTATCATTTTTTACGCAAAAATCAACAGCAGATTTAACGGCATCACACTTTTCAAGGTTTAATGTACCAGGCATACCGCCGGGTAAAATTATCATTTCAAGATTATCATCAAAAATTTCATCGCCCGCAAGCATTTCACACTCAACAGCAATGCCGTGTGCGCCCGTAATTTTTGTGCCATTAACGCCTATCATTTTAACCTGCACGCCCGCTCTGCGCAGCATATCAACGGGGGTTAACGCTTCAATTTCTTCAAAACCATTTGCAAAGTAAACATAAACCATGAAAAAAGCCCTCTTTTCTGTTATTTCAGGATTATTCTGTATTTTTTTAGCAAAAACTCAGGATAATACGAAAGCTTGGATTTTCTCAAGCCATCAAGTCCCAAATCTTCCTCTCTGTTTATATATTCAAACTCACAGCAGGCACTTTGTGCAAAGCCATTGCATATTGCAGTGTAACTGCCTTCAAAATTTCTGTCTGCCTTTTCGATGTTTATATCGCATATTTTATCGCTGATTTTTGAGCCTAAGGTAAACGCACAAACTTGTCCGCCAATGCGGATTACCCCGCCTTTCATTTCAAGGCGGTCAAAATTTTCAAAAAAAGTGTGTATAGCAAACTGTTCACCCACAGCCGATTCGTCATCATACGACATATTTTCGTTATAGCTTTTTGCCGCAAACGCAATACAATCATCAAAATCACGCTCGGTCATATCGCAGTACTGCGCATCAAAATTGGCATAAAAGCGCTTTAAATGATTGCGCTTTGAATGATATTTTTTACCTTTCAGGTCAATCAAATCCGATGATTTATAGATATAGTCAAACGAATCCCTGTCCTCTATAATATCAAAAGCATCAAAATGCTCACGAATAAGCCCCATAGTATCATTACTTATACCGTATATCTGCAAGGGAACGCCATTAGCATCGCTGTACGCTTTCATCTGCGCAAAAACATCGGCATAATCGCCAGTGCCTACGGGGAACATAAATCGAAAATTCTCGCCCTTGCCTGCACCTACAACGTAAAAATCTTTATAACGGCAAATATTCACATTGTAAGTCCTGCTCCACGCAAGATTATTTGCAAAGTTAAATTCGCACCCTAAGTTGCCGCTTTGACGCAATAGCGGCATTGCCCATTGCGCATCTTTAATATTAATTGGATAAAGCTCTAACATTAAACTTCACCGATAATTTTTAAAACCCTTTCCAAAATTGCCTCTCTTGCCAAAGGCTTGCCGTTTTCGGAACATTCAACCACATTCCAACCAAGCTTTTTTGCCGCATAAAGTGCGCTTTCACGGCATTTTTTCAAGTATTCTATATTAGATTCGTGAATATCTTTTTTTCCTTCATCGCCGTCATATCGCTTTGTAAGCAGCTTTTGTGATACCTCTATCGGCATATCAAGAAAAATTACAGCGTCAGCCTCGGGCAAACCTAATTTATCGTATTCATAATCACCAAGCCAGTCAAGATAAGAATCCCAACATGATTTATCAAGCTTGACCATCTGGTGTATTGCGTTGGAACTGACGTATCTGCCGGCAAGTATAAATGCACCGCCTGCATAATCCTTTTCCCAGAATTGCTTAAAGCTTGCGTATCTGTCAACAGCATAAAAGCTTGAAGCGGCGTAAGCGTTGATATCATCGGCATTGTCCGAAAATTCGCCCGCAAGATACATCTTGACAAGTGCAGACGAAGGATTGGAATAATCGGGGAAGCTGATTTTTTTGCATTGCTTTCCCATTTTTTCAAAATATTCAACGCATAAATCAAGCTGAGTTGATTTTCCGCTCCCGTCAAGACCATCTATTACTATAAGCTTTCCCTTATTATTCGGCATTATTTTCTTGTTCCTTTAATTTCTTATAATATTCTCTCATTCCTGCGGCATTTTTGCAGGACATTTTGCCTTCCGGGCAGGCACCGTTTACGCAAGCAGGACCTGCGTTTTTGAAAAGTGTTGGTGCAACGCCGCAGCATAATCTAAGCATTTCGTCCGCAACGGCTTTTATTTCCCATTGGGCACGGTTGCAGCAGCGCAATCTGAAAAAGTTCATCAAACTTCTTGCATTCATAGTTACAACAATTTTTGTTTCGCAAGCATTGGGCAGAATAAACCTTGCATCCTCGTTTGCTTTTTTGCGTGCCGATGACTTAGCCTGTTTTTCGTCCATGCCCTGCGCTAAATATGCCTGTGTATGCTTTTTTGTTAGTATATCGGCAATTTTTGTGTAGCTTTCGGTCAAAGCCTGCATCTGCTTTTCAAACTCTTCCCTTGCCTGCACATCGGCAGCAATTTCAGGCGGCATGATAAATTCAAAATTATCCTCATCAACATAGCGCTGACTTTTTTGAGAATATGAAGCTAACCTATGGCGCACCAACTGATGCGAGCAAGCTCTTGAAATACCCTCAATTCCAAAAGTAAACGAAACGTGTTCAATCGGGCTTTCGTGTCCTATTGAGCTGAGCATATCAACAAACTGCGTTGTTTTTTCATCTGTTAAATTATCATAAAGCTGTGTTACGTCGCTGTGAGAATAGCAAAGCTTTGCGCTTGCAGCAACAACCCTTTCAGGCTGGGGTGTATACGCTAAAAGTTCAACGTTCATATTCTTTGCCTCCTTAGTGCAAAATCTGCCGATTTAAGCCTTTTTTGCAAAAAGCTTACAAATATCCATACTGATTAATTATACCATTATTCCGTATTTATGTCAAGAAAAATAAAAGCGCCAAACCCTTGCAACGAATTTGACGCAAATGCAAAAATATGATATCATAATTACAGTTGATTTTTTTACGGAGATAATAAAAATATGACCGAAAACAAACAGAATTTTCAAAAAATACTTGATAAAACACTTGAAGATATAGCAGATACAAAGCCCAAGCTTCTCCTTCACTCCTGCTGCGGTCCATGCTCAAGCTATGTGTTGGAATATTTATCGCAGTATTTTGAGATATGCGTTTTGTATTTCAACCCGTGTATCTATCCAAGCGATGAATATCAAAAGCGTGTTGACACCCAAAAGCAGACTATTGCGGGATTAAAATGCGACGTTGAGCTTGCCGTATGTGATTACGACCACAATTCATTTCTGAACTATGTTAAAGGGCACGAAAAAGAAAAAGAAGGCTCAAGCCGATGCACGCTTTGCTACCGTCAACGCCTTGAAAAATGCGCCGATTTTGCCGACGAAAACGGATTTGATTATTTCTGCACAACGCTTTCTGTAAGCCCATACAAAAACGCACAGAAGTTAAACGATATCGGCAAGGCACTTGCAGAAAACCACAAGGCAAAATATCTTTTTTCGGATTTTAAAAAGAAAAACGGATATAAACGCTCAATAGAGCTTTCAAAGCAGCTTGATTTGTACCGCCAGGAATACTGCGGCTGCGAGTTTTCTCTCAGAGACAGCAAAAATCAAACTGAAAACAATCTGCCCTGATAGGTATTTTCAGCCTCCATAAGCTTATCTATATCATTCAAAACAGTGATTTTGTTTTTGCTCCACAAAGGCGCTGTCAAATACTTTGCATCACCATCGCCCGTCAATCTTTCAATAACAATGTTCGGCGGCAGCACTTCAAGCTGACGCACAACGGTTTTTATGTAATCTTCACGCTCCATTGTTTTTAATATACCATCATTATACAGCTTTTCAAAGCGGGTATTCCGCAATATATGCAAAAGCTGTATTTTTATTGCGTCAATGCCAAGCTTGCCTAAAATTCTTGCTGTTTGCACCATCATATCCTGCGTTTCAAACGGCAAGCCGTTTATAATATGCACGCAAACCCTTATATTGCGTTTTTGCAATGCATCAAGAGCTTTTAAAAACTCATCAAAGCCATAACAACGATTAAAACGCCGTGCGGTTTCGTCAAAAGCGGTCTGCAAGCCAAGCTCAACTGTAAGCGGAATTTTCAAAGAAAAGTCGCATAACAAATCAGCAATATCCTCATCAATGCAATCAGGTCGGGTTGCTATTGAAAGCGAGCAGACACGATTGTTATCAATGGCTTTTTGATAAAGCAAACGCAATGTATCAACATCGGCATAAGTGTTTGTGTGTGCCTGAAAATAAGCGCAAACAGGTGCGCCTTGCTTCTTTTTGTCAATGCGTTCAATCTCGGCCATGAGTTGATTTTCTATCCCTGCGACTTTAGGCACAAAATTGCCGCTGCCCGAAAGGCAGAATGCACAGCCGCCAACGCCCTTTGTGCCGTCGATATTAGGGCACGAAAGCAAAGCATCAAGCGAGGCTTTAAAAACACGCTGACCGAATTTTTTGCGGTTGTAATATTCAAGCGTGTGGTAGCGCTTGTTTGTATCGGAAAATTCAAAATTATTCATAGTTTTGATTTTAACGCAAAAATCATTTTTCGTCAATAGCGTTTTAAAAACGCACAGGTATATTGCCGTGTTTTTTAAAATTTATAGTCAAAATATATTGACATTTTATAAATTTTATTGTATAATACAGATAATAAATATGAAAGGCGTAATTCCAATGAAGAGATAATTTTAATTAGTAAGCCTACAAACCTTTTTTCGACATAAAAGGAGTGACAAAAAATGAGATTTAAACGAATTTTATCCGTTATTGTGTCAGTTTCCATGGCAATCTCAATGATGCATCAAACCCTTCACAAGCAGCTGCAAAGACATTTATCCACGAAGTTGGTCACGCCTTAAAGTTAAAACACCCTGTCTGCAGTACACAGTATCACGGCACAGCATTTAACGGATATCCGTATGCTATTATGAACCAAGGCTTTCCTAACGGTTCGCACATACCAACAACGGTAGCATCACACGACAGACAGAATTTAATAGCCAAATGGGGAGCGTGATTATTATGAAAAGATTAATAGCTTTACTTATTTCCGCTGCGTTTATATTCGGTGTTTCGTGTTCAAACAGCAACGAAAACACATCGGATAATCAAACCTCTGCGATAGATTACAGCACCATGGAGGTTGTACGCGTAGAAAACGATAGAATTATATACGATTCAATCGAAGACCTTGAAGCCAATTCAGACTTGATTGTAATAGGAACCTTCGTGGAAGACACAAAAACTGAGTATAAGTACGGATACACAGCAGGAATAGAGCAACAAGTAATGATTAACGCTACATCAACCAATATTATATCAATTGATAAGGTTATTATAGGCGACGCAAAGGTATCTGACACGATAACCGTAGCGCAAAGATACGGAATCGAAGAATCAAGTGGTAACCTTATTACTTTCAGCGATTTAACACCCATGCGCAAAGGCGATCAATGGATCTTCTTTTTGAGCTATGGAGAAAGCACAGGATACTATTGGTGCACGAGCGATTATTCAAGCCGTTTTCCCGTACCGAGCGGACAAAGTGCTACACTTTCAAGGTCGGTTAATGCAAACACCGAGGCACAGCTTGTGAGTGAAATTGAAAAAATGACGCATGAAGATTTCGGCGTTTACAGCGATGTGGCGCCTATGAAAGACCTTTATTATGATGTTATTACCCATTATGACTGCACTCTTCAATGATTAAAATATATACTTCGGGCAGGGCGTATCATCTTACGCCTTGCCCGTTTTTTATAAAAAATACACACTCTGCCATGCCTACGTCCTATTGACAATATTTATCGGATATAATATAATAGATGTAATTATGCAACAAAGAATTGCAAATATATTTTAAGGGAATTTTTATATCATGAATGCAAATACCAAACGAATTGTTTTATGCGTTATAGACTTTTTTCAGATTGTAGTGTGCGGTCTTATTTCGCTTGCTCTTTTGAAATACTGCTCGCCCATTGTTAACGCTTCAATGTATGATTTTTACTATTCAACCATTGTTTTTTCGTTCTTCTTCATTGCAACAATGGCAGTTTTGGGCGTTTACAAGCAAATTGTACGCTACTCCAGCATAAACGACCTTTTAAACTATTTTGCCAGCGTGTGCATAGCATCGTTTGTATATTTTTTGATGATTTTGTTTGAAAACTACACGCTTGTTTTTGGGTTTGAGCTTTCAAAAGTTTACGGATTGTTCTTCTGCTTTTTAACTTGCATTTCGATTATTGCTTCAAGAGTAATCTATATGCAGATATACGGCTTTATGCGCACAAAAGGCTATACCGAAGGCGAGCGCACGATGATTATCGGTGCGGGACAAGCCTGCAAGGAGCTTGTTGTTGAAATGAAATACAGCCGTGCTTACATTCCCGTGTGCATTATTGATGATAACAAAGCCAACATTTCCCGCAGTATTGAAGGCGTTTGCGTTGTGGGTACTACAAACGATATTGTAGAAATGTGCATAAAATACAAAATACAGCGCATCTTTTTGGCAATGCCCTCTCTCGATACTCAGGCAAGGCACCGCATTATGACGCAGTGCATACAAACAAACTGCCGCATTAAGCAAATTCCCTCTTTAAGCGATGCCGTTTCAAGCGAAAATCTTTTAAATCAAACGGTTGAACTTAATGTTGAAGACCTTCTCGGCCGTGATACCGTAACCTTTGAGGATACTGATCTTTCATCGCTTATAAAGGATAAAATCTGCATGGTAACGGGCGGCGGCGGTTCAATCGGTTCGGAACTTTGCCGACAGATTGCAAAGCATAGCCCTAAGGAGCTTATTATTCTCGATATCTGCGAAAACGGCGCTTACGATATTCAGCAAGAGCTTTTGATGAACTACGGCGACAAATTAAAGCTTACAACGCTTATTGCTTCCGTGCGTGATTACAGCAGACTTAATCAGGTTTTCCGCAAATACCACCCGCAGATAGTTTTTCACGCAGCTGCACACAAGCACGTTCCCATGATGGAAGTTTCTCCCGCAGAGGCAGTTAAAAACAATATTGTTGGTACGCTTAACCTTGCAACCCTTGCAGATTATTACACCGTTGAAAAGTTTATAATGATTTCTACCGACAAGGCGGTTAACCCCACAAACGTAATGGGCGCTTCCAAACGTTGCTGCGAAATGATTATGCAATATATGTCGCAGGAAAAATCGCAAACAGAATTTATAACAACAAGATTTGGCAACGTTCTCGGCTCAAACGGCTCAGTTATTCCGCTGTTTTGCCGTCAGATTGAAAACAATCTGCCCGTTACGGTTACCCACCCTGATATTATCCGCTACTTTATGACCATACCCGAGGCTGTTTCGCTTGTTTTGCAGGCAAGCATGATGGCAAAGGGTGGCGAAATTTACGTGCTTGATATGGGCGAGCCCGTAAAAATTACAACATTGGCAGAAAATTTAATCAAGATGTACGGCAAGGTGCCCTACAAAGATGTTCCGATTGTATTTTCCGGTTTGCGCCCCGGCGAAAAATTGTTTGAAGAATTGCTTATGAACGAGGAAGGCTTGAAAAACACACGCAACAAAAAGCTGTTTATCGGCAACCAGATTGAAATTGATTCCGACAGCTTTATGCGTCATCTGTCAGAGCTTAAAAGCGCCGCAATGGAAAACGATGAGGACTCTATTATCAATATTCTGCTCAAAATTGTCCCCACGTTTACTCATAACTCATAAAACAAAAATCCGAGGTATGTAATTTACCTCGGATTATTTTTTGCAAAAACTTATAATATTTCAAGCTCTTCAAAAAGCTTGCGTGAGTCATTGATTGCACTTTGAGAAACGTTTGATGCAGTTTTAAGCTTTGACGCTTTTTTATTTACAAAAATTGCTCTAAAAGCTCTGTGGATATACGCAAACGGCAAAAGAACTATGCACTTGCGAACATATGGAAAAGTCATTTTCATGTAGCTTACACTCGGAAACATAAGCTTGAACACAGCTTTTGACTTTGCTGTATTAGCATTGCCGCTGCCGTTCATTTCACAAGCCGCAACGTTTTCTGCATGCCTTTTAGTGTGTCCGTAAGCACCGCTTGTGTAAAAATAATGTGCAAGTTTATTATCAAGTTCAGTTGGTGCTTTTTCTTCAAACCAAACCTTAGCTAATGACATTACAGATTTGTAAAACTTATGCAATCCAAGATTATTCAAGCGGATATCTATATCGCTTGTTTTCAAAAAATCCTCGTGCGATTTGGTGTAAAGATAAATATCAAAAACAACCCTTATTCCGCAGCCGCCAAGCGAAAAATGCTTGTATGTATGGTAAACTATATACTCAAGCTGCTGTGCAGGATTAAGCTCACCGCGACAACTATTTGAATGTGCCAAAACCTCTTTGCACATTTCATCAAAGTAAGATGCGTATTTTTGGTTTGAGGTAAGGGTTTTGTGAATTTCAACGTTCATCACGGGTTTTAAAAAATATTCGTTGTGGTGGCACGTGCCGTATGAATGACACTCGTATCCGAGAGAAAGCATTGCTTCATGCGCTTTTTCTTCATCAACAACATATATATCCAAATCAGACATTTTGCGCATATCCGTTGAAGGATAGCAATTTTTAACAGCAAAGCCTTTTACAGAAACAAACCCGATATTATTCGCTTCAAACTTTTCGCATATACGTTCAAACTCAATCTGCTGAACAATATCCGCAGCGGACATCTGCTGTACGTGCTTTGTCCATTCATTCCAATCATCAGGCTTTTCGCTTAAGCTTTCAATGCCCTTGTAGGCTAAGCATTCAACCATGTGTTTTCTTGCAAAATCAAAAACAGAATTTAACGCAATACTCTGCGGGCACGGCTGTGGTTTGTTGTCCGTTACGGCACAAGCGCACAAATGCGTTGTATATCCTGCAATTGTGCTTATATCCATTTTAATCACCTGCCAAAACAAAATCGTTTATCACAATATATTTTAGCACAGTTTTTAGCAATGTGCAACACGACTTATCAAAAAAATTCAGCTTGTGTAATCTTCTATCAATATTTCAAGTTCACGCTCGGTATCAACACCAATGCCACGCTTTAAAAGTTCCCTATCATATTCACCCAGATAATTTATATCAAAATCAAGCGTCTGATAGGGCGTTTCGGCATTTCCTCTGAAAAGCCCGAGCTTGCCTTGATATTCCTTCAAAACAAATTGTATTGTAGATTGACTGCTGACATTTTGCAAACCATTGCTTTCTTCAAACCGTTTTTGCATAAGCATTACACCCACAAGTATTATCATTGCTGATAAAAAAAGCGATATTGTAAGAATGTTTAGTACCATTTTGCGTGACATATACGCACTTACCCCCAACACTTTAATATTCGGTTGATTTTTTTAATATATTTTCTGACGATTTAATTAAAATATTCACTAAAAACTCTTGTAAAAAAAAATATAGTATGCTATAATTATTTTGTCTGAGATATGACAATTAATTGATTTTGGAAAGGTGATAATTATGGGACTTATTAAAGCAGCAGTAGGCGCAATCGGCGGTTCATTGGCAGATTCTTGGTTGGACGTCATTGAGCCCGAGCAATTTACAAGCACTACGGTTATAGCAAGAGGCGTGCTCAAATCAAGAGATGACAAGCGCTCTTCCAATAAAAAAGGCAATGAGGATATCATTTCCAACGGTTCAAAAATTCACGTTTACCCCAATCAGATGATGATTCTTGTTGACAGCGGCAGAATTGTTGACTACACCGCTGAAGAAGGCGTTTACGAAGTTTATATGTCGCAGGCTCCCTCTCTTTTCAACGGCGAGCTTAAAGCTTCTGTAAAGGAAACCTTTGAGCGTTTTAAATTCGGCGGAACACCTTCACATTCACAGAAGGTTTACTACATAAATCTTGCTGAAATCAAAGGTATTAAATTCGGCACAAGAAACCCTATAAACTATTTTGATAACTTCTACAATGCAGAGCTTTTCATGCGTTGCCACGGTGTATATTCTATCAAGATTACCGACCCGCTTAAGTTCTACAAGGAAGCAATTCCTCAGGGTTCGGAAAACGTTGATATTGAAACCATCAACGAGCAGTATCTTTCTGAATTCCTCACCGCTTTGCAGACCTCTATCGGTCAGATGTCGGTTGACGGAACAAGAATTTCCCACATTCAATCAAAGGGAACAGAGCTTGCAAAATACATGGAAAACGCTCTTGATTCTGATTGGAACGAAAGACGCGGTATGGAAATCCAGTCCGTTGGTATTTCAAGCATTTCTTATGATGACGAAAGCAAACAGCTTATCAACATGCGCAACCAGGGTGCAATGCTCTCTGATGCAGCTGTTAGAGAAGGCTATGTTCAGGGTGCCGTTGCAAGAGGTCTTGAAGCTGCAGGCTCCAACACAGCAGGCGCTACACAGGCATTTATGGCAATGGGCATGGGTATGAACGGTGCAGGCAACTTTATGGGTGCAGCATCAGCTTCAAACCAGGCTCAGATGCAGCAGCAGGCACAAATGCAGCAGACTCAGGCTCAAAACGCTAACGCATGGACCTGCTCTTGCGGAAATTCCAACACAGGCAATTTCTGCGCTAACTGCGGAAGCAAAAAGCCCGCCCCCGCAAACGAGTGGACCTGCGCTTGCGGCGCTAAGAATACAGGTAAGTTCTGCTCAAACTGCGGTTCGGCAATGCCTGCTGCTTCAAACGAGTGGACTTGTGCTTGCGGCGCTAAGAACACAGGCAATTTCTGTGCTACTTGCGGCGCAAAAAAAGCATAACCTAAATAATATTTGCATAAGCAAACAAGCAGTACCGTGCAATATTTAAATTCGCACGGTACTGCAAGTTATTTTGATAATAAGAGGTGAACAAAATGGATGTAGTACAGTATAAATGCCCGAACTGTGCCGCTAATATAGAATACAATGCGCAAAAGCACTGCTTCCACTGCGAGTACTGTATGTCCGATTTTTCCAAGGAGGATATTCAGGCAGAATTTCAGCGCAACGAAGAAATGAAACTTGATGAGGAAGCGCAGAAAAAGGCTGAAGAATTTGAAAACAGTACAAATCTTTACAGCTGCCCCAACTGTGGCGCAGAAATTATTACCGAAAGCACAACCTCGGCAACATTTTGTTATTACTGTCACAACCCCGTTATTCTTTCCGGCAGACTTTCCGGCGATTACCGTCCCTCAAAGGTAGTCCCCTTTATGCTTGATAAGGACGCGGCTCTTGATAAATTTAAAAAATGGGTGCAGAAAAAATGGTTTGTACCTAACGATTTTAAATCAAAGCAACAGCTTGAAAAAATGACAGGTCTTTACGTTCCGTTTTGGATTGCTGATTGCAATGTTGACGCTTCCATGACAGCTTTAGGCAAAAAGCGTCGCTCATGGTCATCGGGCAGCTATACTTATACAGAAACTAAGGAATACGAAGTTGTACGCCGTGCATTTATTGATTTTGACGGCTTACCAAACGATGGCTCGCTTAAAATTGACGATGAGCTTATGCAGGCGCTTGAGCCTTTCAACTACCAGAAGGCAGAGGATTTTTCCATGTCGTATCTTTCGGGCTTTTTGGCTGATAAATACGACGTTGACAAGGTAGCCGTATTCCCCAAAATCAGAGAAAGAGCAAATGACGGCTGCAAAAACTTGCTTCGCAACTCCATGACGGGTTATTCTTCCATCACCGTGCAGAACGAAAACTACAACATTCTGCACACATCATGGCAGTACATGCTCATGCCGATATGGTTCATGACGTTTAAATATCATGATAAAATTTATTCGTTTGCTATTAACGGCCAAACGGGCAAGCTTGCAGGTATTCCCCCTCTTTGCAAGGCAAAACTGCGTGCTTTTGCCGCATCTTTTGCTGCGGGCATTACCCTTATTGCCGCGCTGATTGGATGGTGCATAGGATGAGAAATAAATTTATTACAGCTTTAATATCCGCAGTTGTATTCTCATCTGTTTTGGCATTGAATACACTTGCTTATGCCAAAATTGACCTGCCCGATTATACTGATGAAAATCAAGCAGGCGTTCTTGTTGATTTGACCGACGGTGAATATCTTGATGAAGACGATGTTGAAGAACTTGAAGATCTTCTTGAAGATACCGCTGAAAAAGTGGGCTTTAATGTCGGCGTTGTTGTTACAGATTATATACCCAATACTGTAAGAAACTATGAAGGCGTGGGCAACTATCAGGAAGACGAAGTATACGAATATACAGATTATTGCTTTGACGAAATCTTTGGTATAAACAATACAGCAGACGGCGTTTTGTTGGTAATCAATTACTACACGCTGTACGATTATATCTTAGCTGACGGTGAGGCGCAGACATACATCAACGATTCAAGAACGCAAAAAATGCTTGATGATATGTACCCTGCTATGAAAGCTTATGATACACGTGGTGAAATTGAAGATTATGCCGCAGCTGTTGTAAAAATGTACAACAAAGGCAGTGTGCGTGTTGAAGGAATGTTCAGGGTTGGCTTTGTGGGACTTATAATCGGAATTATAACAGCAATTATTATTTATTTTTCCACAAAATCAAGCTATTCAAAGTACCCGAAAACATCACCCGCTAACTACATTAACCGCAACAACACAAACTTTTCTGTTAAGCAAGACCGCTTTATCAGACAGTACACCACAAGGGTGCGCAACTCGTCATCATCAGGCGGCGGCGGTCGAAGCGGCGGCGGTGGCGGCGGTCGAAGCGGCGGCGGTCGCGGCAGATAACCGATTTTTCAAGGAGCACGATTTATGAAAATAAAAAAAGATTTTGTATTGCGAAAGCTTGCAGGCGGATATGTTGCAACCGCTGTTGGTTCGGCTTCTGCCGAGTTTAAGGGCATTATCAAGCTTAACGAAACAGGTGCGTTTATCTGGCAAGAGCTTGAAAATGATACCGATGCAGAGTCAATTGCTAAAAAGCTTTGCGGTAAATACAGCATTGATAAACAAACCGCACTTGATGATGTAAACAGCATCATTGCAGAATTAAAATCAGCCGGTGTTATTGATGGCTGAACACAAACTTATTGCTGAGCTTATTGAAAGCGGCGAGATTATTTACACAACCTCAGGCGTAAGTATGTACCCCATGCTGCGCAACCGCCGTGATATTGTGCACATAAAAAAATGCGACAAACCGCTTAAAAGGTACGATTTGCCGCTGTATGTGCGTGGTGATTCGCTTGTTTTGCACCGCATTTTAAAGGTTAAAAATGACCACTACATAATCTGCGGCGATAATTGCATCAACATCGAAAAAATACCGTTTGAGAATGTTTACGGCTATGTAGATGAATTTTGGCGCGGCAAGCATCACTATAAATCAACTGATTTTGGCTATCGCATTTACGTGCATATCTGGTGCGACCTTTTTCACATAAGACGTGCAATTCTGATATTAAAACTTAAAGCGAAAAACGCCGCAAAAAAGCTTAAAGGCAAATAACAAAAAACAACCGCAGGAACTTTATAATTCCTGCGGTTTTTATTATGTCTGATTATATCTTTGCAAAAACTGCTTTGTACGCTCGGCGGCATTTTCTCCAAACAGCACATCGGGTGCGCCTTCTTCAACAATAACGCCGTTTTCCATAAAAATAACCCTATCTGCAACATCATGCGCAAATGCCATTTCGTGCGTTACAATAACCATTGTCATGCCCTCTTCGGCAAGCTCCTTAATTACCTTTAAAATTTCGCCCGTCAATTCGGGGTCCAGTGCTGATGTTGGCTCATCAAAAAACAATATTTCAGGGTTAAGCGCCATAGCACGCGCAATTGAAACACGCTGTTGCTGACCACCGGAAAGCTCGCAAGGGTACGAATCAGCCTTAGCGGAAAGTCCCATTTTTTCAAGCAGTTCAAAAGCCTTTGCCTCTGCACTTGCCTTGTCCATTTTCAAAACACGAATGGGTGCTTCGGTTATATTCTGCAAAACACTCATGTGAGGGAAAAGATTAAAGTTTTGAAAAACCAGCCCTATTTTCAGCCTTATTTCACGCAGTGTCTTTGCATCGGCATAACTAACACCGCCTTTTGCATTTTCCAAAAGCATATCAATACCGCAAACCTTAATCTCGCCATCGTTTGCTTTTTCAAGCTGATTTACACAGCGCAAAAGTGTAGATTTGCCCGAACCGCTTGGCCCGATAATTGCAACAACATCGCCCTTTTCTACCTTAAAACTGATATCCTTTAAAACTTCTAAAGAGCCAAAGCTTTTTTTAAGATTGTTTACCTCAAGCATAGCCATAAAACTGCGCCCCTTTATTTATAATAATCAAGCTTTTTCTCAATTAATGAGAAAACAAGCGTTAGTAAAGTTGCCATAACAAAGTAAAACGCACCCGCAATAAACAGCGGCACAAGTGAGCTGTAAGTCTGCATTTGCTGTTTTGCCTTTAAGGTTATTTCGGCGTACGCAACAACATTTGCAAGCGATGTATCTTTAACAAGCGTAATAACCTCGTTAGAGCTTGCAGGCAGAACCCTTTTAACCACCTGCGGCAGAATTATTCTGAAAAATGTCTGCATTTTCGTCATGCTCAAAGCGGCGGCGGCTTCGTATTGACCTTTTGGTATAGCTTCGATACCGCCACGGAAAATTTCAGCAAAATATGCGGCATAGTTAAGCGCAAATGCAACAATAACCGCATTAAACATATAGTTTTCATCCTTGATATCAACATTTTCAAGTATATGCATAATAAATGCAGGCAAATTTTCGCTTTGCTTTAGCATTGGTATGGCATAAAACGCAACTATAACCTGCAGCATAAGCGGCGTGCCTCGCATTATCAATATGTAAACATTTGTAAGATATGATATCGGCTTGAATTTGCACATTTTTAAAAGCGCAACAACCATGCCAAGCGGCACGGAAAAAAGCAGCGTAAAGCCAAACACTTTTAATGTCGGCACAAGATATTCAAGCAATATTTCAACAACTTTTAATACTTCCTGAGATGTCATAATCTATCAAATCACCTTTATATTTTATTAAACCAAAAAAATCTGCCGCAGTAACAATGCAGCATTTTATCACATTATAACACAAAAGCAAATATATTGCAAGACATAAAAACGCACAAAAGTACAATCGGTACGCAAAAAAATAATGCGGTCCGAGTTTGTAAAACCCAAACCGCATTATGTAAATAGATTAATTCAAATCTTGATTAAGCTTCCACAGGGAATTTATCAATTCCGCCGACAGCACGTCTTGCAATCAAGGTAGCATCCATTGCGTTTACCTTGCCATCGCCGTTAACATCGCAAAGATACATTGCCGTATCAGTTAATGTGTAAGAACCGATTGCATATCTTGCAACCAAAGTTGCATCCATTGCGTTTGATTTGCCATCACCGTTGGCATCGCCCCAAACGCCTGTAATTTCAGCAGTGCTTGATTGTTCAACAGCCATTGCAGTGTAGTTAATACAGCTTGCTGATTGTCCGTTTGTACCCAAAGTTACACTTGTGCCTTTTGCAAATTCCTTGCTGTAAAGATTAAATGTAACATCGTTGCTGGTTGTGCAAGTCTGATTTACTGCTGTCCAGCTTGAAAGCCATGAAGGAACTGCCGTTCTTGAATCAAGTGCAACATAAACAACAATATCTGCACCTGCTGTAAAGGTTGCAAGGTTTGTTGAGCAGTATTTTGCATCGCAAGCAGTCAAAAGCAATTCTGCGCCAACAAGCTTATCGTAAACAGCCGTGTAGGTAAATGTTCTGTCGCCAAATATCAAATCGCCAACGCTAAGGCTATCATCAATTGACCAATACTGATATGTATCGATATCTTCAACAACAAGATTTGTAAAATACTTTCCGTTTATTGCATCAACCTTTATTTCGAGTATCCAGCTCTGATTTGCAGTGCCATCGCAAGCCCACTGAACAACGTTTGCACCAACTTCGGTTGAGCCTGCAACAATGCCCAAGCAGCTTGCATCATCAGTTGCCTTTGTGGTTATTGTGTAAGTTCCATCACTATTCAGAACAAATTTGAAGAGCTGTGCATCGCTTGCAGTATCGCCCCAGATGCCGATGTTTGTGCCGTTATCTACCTTGCCGTAGTCAAGGTCAAGAAGATAAGTTTTGCCATCGCCCACTTCAGAGTAAAGTCTGTAATATCCGTCGCCTGCTTCTTCAAAAGTCCAGCCATTTGCACCGCTGTTACCCTGAGAAACGTTTGTTCCATTTGCTGCAACAGAACCTTCAACTTCGAGGTAAAGTCCGCTGTTAGCGTTTTTGATTTTGTACTTGTGGGTTGTATCAATAACTGCGCCAACCTTGCCGCCCTGAGGAGTGATAATTACGCTCGGGCTTTCAGGCAAAGCTTCATCAGAACCGAGATAGAAGCTTGTGTGAGGGGGCTGATTGTATGAAATGTTCTGCCCTGCAACCTGTGATCTGTACTGAACATCATGCATGAGAGTTGTAATTCTGTAATCCGTATCATAATTTGTTGCGTAAATTCTTACAGATTTGCCATCAGCTGCTCTTACAACAACTTCTTCACGCCAGTCACCAATAAGGTCGGCAGAAATACAAGGTGTAGCCTTTGTTGTGTTACAAGTATAGTAACCTGTTGTTGTATAAAGCGTTGTTTTTGTACCGCTTGCGTTGATATCTGTAATAGTTGCGGGAGAATCGGTACCGCCATCAAGAATTTCACGTTCAAGGTCGCCGTCCCAGTAGGTAAAGAAGTTTACAGCAGGACAATTCATTGAAAGAGATGAACCCGTGCCATCATAAACACCGTTGTTAAACCAAAATTCACCGCCGGGATTGCCTGACCATACGTTAGCCGCCGCACAGCGTCCTGTATCCTTTGAAGCATCGTAATGGAAAATTGTTGCGCCGTTATCGCAATCTATAAGGGTAGCGCCATAGGGCGAAACTTCGTGACAAACCCAAAGCTCAAGGCCGGCATTATCGGGAAGGAAATCGCTGAGGTGCATTGCATCACCGTGACCCTTGTTTGTATTCCAAAGAACAGTTCCGTTATCATCAAGGCAAAGCGCACCAAAAAGAATTTCATGCTTACCGTCGTTATCAACATCAGCAGGCATACAGTTGTGGTTACCGTCGCCATAACCATCTGCTGATGATGAATTTCCTGTATCAAAATACCAGTACTGAATGAGCTTATCGTTTTCAACCTTGTATGCGCAAGCTGTAAGTCTTGTGTAATATCCGCGAACAGTTACAGCATAGGGCTGAACGCCGTCAAGGTAAGCAACTGCACCAAGAAAACGGTCAACACGGTTGCCGTAGTTATCACCCCAGCTTGATACTGTACCACGCTGAGGGTTGTAGTTTACTGTATCAAGAGCGGCGCCTGTTGCACCATCAAAAAGTGTGTAGTATTCAGGACCGGAAAGAACATATCCGCTTGAGTTACGGTAATCTGCAGAAGCATCACCAATAACCTTACCAACACCGTCAACTGTACCGTCTGCGGTTTTGCAGGTCATTTCTGCACAGCCGTCAAGGTCAAAGTCAGCTACAAGGAACTGAGTATAGTGTGCGCCTGCACGAATATTGATACCAAGGTCAATTCTCCACAGTTTTGTGCCGTTAAGCTTGTAGCAGTCGATATAAACCTTATCGGTAACACCAGATTTTGAGTTGTCCTGAGAGTTGTTGGGATCCCACTTTACAAAAAGCTCGTATTCGCCGTCGCCGTCAACGTCACCAACAGAACAGTCGTTGGGAGTGTAAAGGCTTGTGTTGGGATTATCAAGCGGAACATCAAAGTAAGTATTGCCCGAAATCATTGAGCAAGTGCTGGTTGAAACAGTATTTCCGTTAAGTATTGTTTCTACCTTATAGCTTGATGATGAAGATCCGCCTGCATCGAGATAGCAGGTTGCATCACCTGCGTTGCTTGTGTAGATGAGTGTGTTATCACGATAAAGCTTAAACACCGTAGCGTCGCTGTCGCTTGCAAGAAATCTCCAGCTTACCAACATACCGGAGCCGGTTTTTACTGCTGAAATTCCTCTGTCAAGATATTCAACATACGGAGTTGTTGCTGCGTATACATTTTCATAAGTTGTCGGCATTGCCAATGCAACCGAATTGAACGTAAGGGCAGCTGCTGCAAACATTGCTAATTTTTTTAGCATTTTAAAATTTCCCCCTTAAAATTTGTTGCAATATCACTTAAAACTTTCGGTGATATTGTGAACTTTTATCCATTGTAATCGATTTTATCATATTATATATTACAAGTCAATGTCAATTTCAATGATTTTTTTGTACTTTTCTGCTTGATTGATATTTTTTTATTCTGCTATTACTTAAAACAACAAAAAAATCCTGACGGTTTATAACAAACCATCAGGAATAAAATCAGTTAATTTCAATATATCAAAAAAAACGCAACTTTCACATTCAAGGTTTTTATAATATGTTTTAGTGGTATTTCAGCATTTTGCTAAAATATGTGATTTATATATCAATTTAAATTTACACCTCAATAATTTCGAAGCCGTCGATTTTTCCTGTTACATATCTTATAAGCATATTTGCGTCAAATGCGTTTACTTTACCATCGCTTGTTACATCGGCAAGGGCAAGCTGAGTTGCATCAAGTTTATAAGAACCCACACAATTGCGCGCAAGCAACGTTACATCAATTGCGTTGATTATTCCATCACTGTTCAAATCGCATGATTGAACAGGCAATGCCCTGTACAAATCAGTATCAAAAATAACCGCCGAAATTTCGGGGTGTTTGCCTTTTAAGCAGGCATCAACAATTGCACCGCCCAGCATTGCATGATAGGTTTCCGATAAGTATTCATCTTCAAGAAAGATTGAAAGACGAGTATGCCTTGCCATATCGCTTTCTTTTAGCAGTTCTTGAATTTCCTCATCCGTTCTATCGGCAAACCGAATATCAGCGTTTACAATTCTATTAATCTCAACGCCTGTTTCCTTAATTTCAGGAAAATCATCAATTGTCCAAACGCTGTTAAAATAACTGTACTTGCAATTCAAATATATGTACACATTACCAGGTTCATAGGCATTTTCAACAGTTAAGTCTTTAGTGCAATAGAAATCATAACAATTATCAGTATACTGCGACATAAGCGCATCGTAATCAAAGCTGTATTCGGGCTTTGTCCATGCTGTTGCATAACTGCTTAACACACTTGCCGTTGTTACAACCGAAATTATTGCCGATAAAATCTTATTTGTTTTCATGTATTTTCACCCTTATAATCATACTTATTAGCTAAAGCTGTCACTAATGACTAATCATACCACGTGCAACCTGGGTCGCGTCCATTGCGTTAACTCTACCATCACTATTAACATCACAAAATGCCAATATTTCATCAGAAAGCGAAACTGAGCCTGCTGAATAGCGTGCAATCAGTGTAGCATCCATGGCATTTATTCTGCCATCGCAATTTGCATCGCCCATGTATAAAGGAGTAGAAACGGTATCTTCAGTTATTGTATCATCGTTTGTATCGTTTGGTTCCTCATCATAATAATACTTTTTCATGTAAATTTCAACATTCTGCTCAAGTCCGCTGGCAAAATCGAACCAGACCTGCGATTTTTCACGGTCCATAACATAGCTGTAACTTGTATCACCATCAGGATTATCATCGCAAACACAATAGTTAAATCCATATACCTGGTTTATATCGGGATTAATGCCCGTCATAACAAACGGGTTTTGTTCAAGTGTTGACCAACTACCAAGCAAAAAAGCACCGACACCACCGTATCTGGAAGAACCGATAATATCAAATTCCACCTCTCTTGTGCATAGTTCGCCTGTTTCAGCATCATAAACCGTAATGGTAACAGAACCGTATTCGCTATCTTCTGCCGAAACAGAAAATGTTGCGGTATTTGCCATCAAAACTGCAGCAGATGATATAACTGCAATTATCTTTTTAAATGTGTTTTTCATAGATGTTTCCTCCTACTCTGATATAAATCTGTGTTTACTCAAAACTTTCAATTTCGCCAACTGCGTAGCGTGCAATCATGGTTGCGTCCATGGCGTTTACTTCATAGTCACCGTTAACGTCAGCCGCCAACATAGCATTGCGGTTGGTAAACGTATATGCGCCAACTGCATAACGTGCAACAACTGTAGCATCCATTGCATTAATGTTGCCGTCCGAATTGGCATCTCCATAGTTAATGCTAAAGGTCACAAAATTATGCAAAAAACATTCAGTACATTGAGCCAACTCTATTGAAGTCATGGTACATGCAAACACATGGCGAAAATCATATTCGGTGTAATATGTATAGTTAACTCCAATCGTAAAGGCATCATATACACCTGAACTCCAACCTTTATTAAAATCAAAGCCTCGGTTCATATCTACCATATCAGTGTTTAACCCCAGATCATCACTGAGGGCAACTAACCAGCTATTCTCGTCAATAGAGGTTAGGTCGAGGTATTTGCTCGAATCGTATACTGCAACTGTTACACTTATATCACCACCATGAAACAAATGATATTTACCAATGTATTTGTATGCATCTTCGTATACAGCCGATCTATCGCCAAGCAACTCACAAATTTCTTCTTTGCTCATGGGCAGCAAATCTTCAACTGTATATTTTTGTGCGGTTGTTTCTTCATCAACAGCGCTCACCGAAAGGATTACGTTACCTGCCATTAAAACTGCAGTTGATAAAACTGTTGAAATTATCTTTTTAAATATGTTTTTCATGGTTATTTCCTCCTGCTCTGATATAAATCTGTGTTTACTCAAAGCTTTCAATTTCACCAACTGCGTAGCGTGCAATCATGGTTGCGTCCATGGCGTTTACTTCATAGTCACCGTTAACATCTGCGTTTAACAAACTGTAATCATCAAGACTATATTATCCAACAGCATATCTTGCAGCCATGGTTGCATCCATTGCATTAACGCTTCCATTTTTATCGGCATCTCCTTTATTGGCTCCGGCATAGAGAGAAGGACGTGCCCAGAAGACATTTGAATTTAAATATATTGATGAAAATATGCAAGCATAGACATGGCGGAAATCATATTCACTGTAATACAAATAATCAAAATAAAAATGAATAACATCGTAACCATTATCGAAATAATCTTCGAGAAGGTCAGTGTGACGCGGAGCATTAACCATTTCGTAGTTCAAACCCAAATCTTCAAATAAATATTCAACGTCTACAGCACCGTCGTCAGTAAGATATACGCTTGCATCATACAGTTCTACATACGCATCACCATAGCCACGAAAAAGAAGGTGATTTGCCTGAACATAGCCATAACCATTTTTGTATGCATAAGCCTCATCGCCAAGCAACTCACAAATTTCTTCTTTGCTCATGGGCAGCAAATCTTCAACTGTATATTTTTGTGCGGTTGTTTCTTCCTCAACAGCGCAAACAGAAAATGTTGCGGTATTTGCCATCAAAACTGCAGCAGATGATATAACTGCAATTATCTTTTTAAATGTGTTTTTCATGGTTGTTTCCTCCTTCGTATAGTCTAAGTTAAACTTCATTCTTCTGCAAATTCGTTTTCAATGTACAAAACATCGGGGATTGATTTTTCGTAAGCGGTAGATGATTCATTCCCTTCGGGAACATTTGATGCGTGCCCGAAATATTCCCATGTTATTGAGTATCCGCCAACCTGATTTAAGCTACCCTTTGGTACAGCTATTCCCTTTGCTTGCATTGACATATCGCAATAGTAAGAAGCAGGGGCATAATGTGAAAGAACAACTTCAAGAATATGATTTGTTGCAATTTTTACCGACTGCACTCCATATCTATAGCTACTGCTCGATTCATAGCTTAATATAATTACAAAATCATGCTCTGCAAAAAATTCTTCGCTGAGATAACCCTCTTCCAAAGTGCAGTGATCATTAGTGTCTATTAATTCTAAGTTAATTTCAAAAATTGTGCCTGTCAGCGATTCAAGCTGTTCCATACTTCTAACTATCGTCATATTGGTGTAATCAGCAGTCTGGATTTCGTTATATACTAAATAATCGGAATACTTCGGCCGCCACTCTTTCACCTCAGCCTGAATATATCTTGGCCATGTGGTAGTTGTTGTGGTAACGGTAGTTGTTGTTGTTGTCGTTGTTGTTGTTGTAGTCGGAACGGTTGTTGCAATAGTGGTTTCTTGCACAAATGTTGTAGTTGTTGTAAAAACGGTTGCGGTAACATCAGGCGAAGTTGTCTTTGCGGTGGTTTGTACCGTAGCGGTGGACGCATCCGATGTTGTAAATGTTTTTGTTGTAACAGCCTGTGTGCTGTCAGGTGCAGTGGTAATAATGGGTGTAGTGCGAACCGTTGTATACAAAGTGTTTGTTGTTCCGCATGATGTTGCAGTTGTTGTAACGGTGGGAACAAAAAACGTGCCTGTGTGCACAATCTGCTGTGGTGCCGTGGCGCAGGTTGTTGTGGTTGTAACAGTGTTATCCGATTGCGATTGTGCTTGAGTGCGGTTTGTTGTAACCCTAATCGGCTCGGTAATTTTGCTTACTGATGTCGTAGTCTGCAAATCAATAGATATCTTATCCTTATGTTTGATATCGCACGCCATTTTGTTAAGCTCTGTCTTGTCGCTTATACCTGCAATTTTAAGGATATATCCATTTTCTTCCCATGTCAGCGAGTTTTCGCCTTCATCAAAATATCCCTTAAAGCTGCCAATGTTGATGATATCACAGCCATCTGCATTAATAGTTTCGCCCAATGATTTTTGGTACGAAAAAGTGATGATATCGCCCTTGGCGTTTGAATATTCAATAACTCCGCCAAGCGATGCATCTTCTTCAAATTCGGCATTAAATACAGTAAAGCCATACGGAGTATACATTGGGCAGAATGCGGCTTTTTCTTCAACCTGCATTGTTATGTAGCTTGCATCATGGTTAACCAATTCATCTTTGCTGTCTGTCATTGCGTTTTTAATCGCAGGTACAGCCAAAAGACTAAACACAAGGCACGCAACCGCTGCACAAATTGCAATTGCAATTTTGCGCCACACAATAATCTTCGGTGATTTTTCTTTCAATTGAGCAAATTTACTTGCCGGCAAAGAATATTGTTTGCAAATATCAGCAATGTTTTTTTCATATTCGCTTGAAAAGGTGTGTTCCTGACTTTCAGCGACAGTCAAATCGTTAGAATCCATCAGCTGCGTTAAAGACTCTTTCAATGCATTTTCAAAACTATCCACCGATACTCACTTCCCTTCTGAATTATATAACTCTTTTAATTTTTTTCTTGCTCTAAAAATGCGCACGCCGACAAGACTTGTTGATATACCAAGCATTTTGCCGATTTCATCTTCAGTATAACCGTAAACAACCTGAAGCTTAAGCGGAAAAAGATACTCCGGCGGCAGCTTTTCCAAACAATTTTTTAAGTGAATCATGTTAATATTGTTCGGCATTTGCAAATCTGCATTTTTATCCAAATAATCCTGCATTTCAAAATCAGTTGCAGTTTCTTTATCCGTCCTTTTCATATCAATAGCAATATTTTTTACTATTATGGATATCAATGCCTTTTGCTTTTTGGCAGAAATGAATGTTAATTTTTCTATATTTTCAATCATTCTCACAAACGATTCCTGCACAGCGTCTTCAGCCAAATGGCTATCGTTTAATATATTAAAAGCAATCCAATACATTTGCTGACGGTTTTCTTTGTACAACTTTTCCAGATTCTGTATTTGTTGCTCGTCATTAATATCTATATTAAAAAGAAAAATCATCCATCCACCCCCACCGTCTGATTTTCTTTACTTATTATAACGAATTACAAATGGTATTTCTTACAATAAAAGTAAATATTTGTATAAACGCACAAAAATGCTGATATATTTTGTTGCATTTTAAACACAAAAACATAAGCAAAACCGATTAAATTATCATGATAAAATAAAAAAACGGATATCGCAAAGGCGATATCCGCAATCATCACCACTAAACAGACAAACGGCAACTAAAAATATTATCCATGGTGAATTTGAGTTTTCAAGATGGGTGTGGTATAATACGCTTAACTTTACAAAGCTTTTAGGAGGCGAATAGCAATGGCACAAGGGACAAAATGCTGTGTATGCAGGCATTTCAACATTAACCGGTTGAACTGTCCCTTTCACAAAGAAGAAATCCCTGTTTCTATTTTTGTAGAAGATGCAGAATGCGAGCATTATGAAAAGAAAAAGGAAGATGACAATAATGAACTGCCACTTGCAAAAGGCAGATAAGACATCTTAACCGTCTGGAGTGATTCAGGCGGTTTTCTCATACCCAAAATTAAATAGTTTATAAGCACTTTGGCTTGAATTTGAGTTTTCAAGATGGGTGTGGTATAATACGCTTAACTTTACAAAGCTTTTAGGAGGCGATTTTGTGGTAACAAATCTTAAATACGGCAACACTAATACTTTTTTTATCAGGGGGACAGCAGAAAATTTGTTGGTTGATACCGACTATGCAGGAACAATGCCCGCGTTTTATAAAGCGATTAAAGAACACGACATAAAGCTTTGTGATATTGACTATGTTCTGGCAACGCATTATCATCCCGACCACATCGGTCTGGTAGCCGAACTTATAAATCATGGTGTAAAGTTGCTAATGATGGATACCCAACAGCCATACATTCATTTTTCTGATGAGATTTTTGCTAGAGATAAGCACTTGAATTACAAACCGATTACTTTAGAAAAAGCGACAATAATCAGTTGCAAAGAAAGCAGGGATTTTCTCAAGGGTATGGGCATCAATGGCGAGATTACAGCCACTACAAGTCACAGCGACGACAGTATTTCTTTAATTCTTGATGACGGCAAATGCTTTGTAGGCGATTTAGAGCCTATTGAATATCTTGGCGGTTATGCACAAAACGATAAATTAAAACGCGATTGGGAACTTATTATGAGGTATTCACCAAAAGTTATTTACTATGCCCACGCAAACAAAAAACTGCTGTAACAGATTTTTCCCACCCGAACCGCACTATTACAGCTTTTGTTGAATAATAAAGATGTATATGCTATAATGAAAATCGAAAAAACTTTAGTTGGAGGCAGATTTATGAAAATCAGCAAATATGTGCAGGATTTGAGAACAAGCTGGGCTTTGGGCGACGCTGAACGTGACGCAGGACTTACCACACCCGATGACATCATCCGCTTTGACAACATCTCATACGGCAGTCATGGGGTTGACAATCTTCTCGATATTTACATTCCAAAAGGTACAAATACAATTCAACCAACCATAGTGAATATTCATGGCGGCGGCTGGGTTTACGGCAACAAGGAAATATACCAGTACTACTGCATGGAGCTTGCCCAAAGAGGCTTTGTGGTTGTGAATATAAACTACCGCGTTGCACCTGAAACACGCTTTCCCGGGGCGGTTTATGATATCAACAACGCTTTGAAATTTATAGAAAATCGTGGCGCAGAATACTTTGTTGACAAGGACAGACTTGTTCTTGTAGGCGATTCGGCAGGCGGACAGCTTGTAAGTCATTTCGCTACAATCCTCACAAATCCCAACTTTGCAAAGCTTTTTGATTTTGAAGTTGCAAAGGTATCAGTTAAAGCGCTCGGTTTAAACTGCGGTACATACGATGGGCGTGCAATGGCTTTAAACCGAAGCGACGAGGTTTTTCTTGAATACATAGATTGCATGGACAAAACCCCTGACGATGCCCTTCTCGAAAAAGTAGATGCACTTAAATATATGAATTCGAGTTTTCCGCCCTCATACATTATGAGTAGTGAGTGCGATTTTCTTCTTGATTGTGCACAGCCGATGTATGACTACTTAACGGGAATGGGAGTGCCGTGTGAGATTAAGATTTACGGCGATAAAAACCGTCTTGAAATAGGTCATGTTTTTCACGTTAATTGCAGACTGGAAGATGCAAAAATCTGCAACGATAATGAGTGCGATTTTTTTAAAAGGTTTGTGTGAATGTATAGAATTGAAAATTTCCTAAACAGCAAAAAGTAGCGCCCTAAAAAACAAAAAGCACCTTAGCAAAGGCAAGGTGCTTTTTTTGGCGAAATTCAGCCGTTTTGCATTGGTCGAGGTGACAGGATTCGAACCTGCGGCTTCTACGTCCCGAACGTAGCGCTCTACCAAACTGAGCCACACCTCGATATTAAATTCTTTTATACAGTATTTTTGTCGGAGTACAACCAACATTATAATCGAGCGCTACTACGCAGCTTACTCTTGCGGTTCCCAAAACTTTTTCGACTATCGCCTCAAAGTTTTGACCGCTGCGCCTTGTGCGCACTCCCTTCTTCTGCCACAGGCAGCGGTCGTGCTCCAAGCTACCAAACTGAGCCACACCTCGATTTAACTATGATATTATATCACATTATTTTAGTTTTGTAAAGACCTTTTTGTAAAATTATTCTTTCAACAAAAAAAGCGATACGCAAACTTACTTTTGCGCATCGCTTTTACTTTGTAGCTTATTTTAACAAAATACACCATTATTTTTCGCGCTTGTTTCCAAAAAAGAACAGCGCAACCGTACCGGGACCTGTATGGCTTCCGATTACCGTACCAATGTTAAAAATCTCAACTGGCTGCGCAAGCTTTTTAAATTTGCTTTCAATCAAATCCGCAACCGCTCTTGCGTCATCATAACAAGCCGATTGTGATATGTAACACTTACCATCATAATCAAGGCCATCTTTAGCGCAAAGCTCCATCTTATTTACAATTTCTTCAATAACCTTTTTCTTTGAGCGAATCTTATGTCTGGGAATAAGCTTACCTTCGTCGTTCATGTTAAGCAGCGGGCATATCCCCAGAATACTTGCGAAAGTTCCTGCCGCAGGTGAAACTCTTCCACCTCTGATATAACTTGTAAGATCAGTTGAAAAAAACCAGTGGTGCAAATTCAATTTGTTTTCTTCTACCCAATCGCGTGCAGTTTCAATAGAAACGCCATTGTCACGCAAATCTGCAACAGCATCAACAAGCAAGCCGTAACCGCTTGAAGCGCCAAGACCGTCAACAATAAAAAGCTTTCTGTCAGGATATTTTTCCATCAGATCTTCACGGGCAATCCTTGCAGAATTGAAGGAACCCGACAATCCGGAGGAAAACGAAACGTGCAGAATATCTCTGCCTTCCTTAAGCATCGGCTCAAAAAAGTTGATATACTCCTCAACATTAACCTGCGATGTAGTAGGCGTACTGCCGTCCTTTATCTTCTGGTAAAACACATCAGAAGAAATTGACTTGCCAAAATCATCAGCATATTCAGTGCCGTCAAGATTATAATGAAACAGCACCACGGGTATGTTTCTTTCATCAAAATATTCTCTTGTAAGATCTGCGGTTGAACAGCAGGTTAATACGAATTTTTGCATTATATGCGCTTCCCTTCAAAATTCTTTAAGTATAAAAGGCATTATAGCACTTTTTTTACAAAAATGCAAGTATTACTCTGCAAAAAGCATCTATATCAAACGAATAAGCTAACCAACAAAAAAACGAAGCCCACGGGACGACATTCCCATGGGCCTTATAGGTTTAGTTATATAAAACGACTTTCATCGTTTTGCTTAATTGTAGTTTGGACTCACCCCTTAAAATTATTCTGAAATATACCTTCTGTGCAGAGCTTTCATTACGCATCCGCCCTTTCCGTAAAATAATGTTTAAGAAGAATAATTAATGTTCAAACGACTTTCATCATTTGGCTGATGTAACCGTTGGACTCACCCCTTTTGATATTTTATGAAATACAAAGTATGTGATATGTCCTCATAAAGCATCATGCCTTTCCGATTTATACTAAAAAATTATAACTCATTTAACTCAAAAATTTCTTTGAATGACTTTCATCAATTCGCTTAAGTTCTTTTCGGACTCACCCCTTAAAAAGATTTTTCACTTAAATATTCCTATCATGGTAAATTCTCATAAAGCATCTCGCCTTTCGTTATTAAATTTCAAAAGCAAGTTTAAAGAATTTCACATCCGGCAATCATAAGCATCACTCTTTCATAAAGATTAAGACCTTCATCTCAAGCGTATGATAAAACTTTATCAATAAAAAATAAGCTTTATATCTAAAGACTCAATGGTCATTGAACGAGGTTAACGACCCCGCAACGTTCAAAGATTTGTCTAAAGCTAAAGCTTACATCAACTGCTTATTATTTTGCTCCGTTCAAGCCATAAGCGGCGAACTGAGGATTTTGATAATCAAAAATCCTTTATTTATACGGCAGCGGATAACGAGCCGCCAATGCAAGCTTTAAGCTGAAAAAATTCTGTGTCCATGGGACTCGCCTCCTTAACTGAAAATTTCAAGATTTGAGGTGTGGGAAGTTTTTTGCCTCTTTGTCTTGGTGTTCTTCCCTTTCCTTGACTATACTATAACACACCTTTTGGTATTTGTCAATAGTTTTTTTGAAAAAACTTGAAAAAATTTTATTTATTATGTTGTTCACAATATCTTGTTGACAATAAATCAAATCTATGATAGAATTAAACTGTTGCGGTGCATAAATCAAGGCTGCAACAGCTATATAAAGACAGAAAGGCATGGCACATAAGCGCCGTGAGGTGAATATATATATGTTTGGCGATGATTCATTTGTTCCCGAGCTTTACACTCTCGTAGACGAAGAAGGTCACGAGCTTACCTTTGAAGCTCTCGATTCTCTTGAAATTGATGATAACATTTATTACGCAATGCTTCCCTATTTTGAGGACCCCGAAAAAGCGTTGGAAAGCGATGCAGAGCTTGTTATCATGAAGATTGTTGAGGTTGATGGCGAAGAGCTTTTCGCACCCATTGAGGACGAAAAGGAATTTGAAAAAGTATACTCCACTTTTATTGAACATCTTGACGAGGTTTTTGATTTTGAAGACGATGATTGCGATTGTGGTTGCTGCCACCATGAGCATGAACACGAATGCCACTGCGGCTGCGGCGATGATTGCGATTGTGAAGAAGACTGCGACTGTGACGATGGCTGCGATTGCGGCTGCCACTGAAATACACAAATTTACAGTTGATAAATTTTGATTTGTGTGATATACTAATCGCATAGGTGATAATCAAAAAAACTATCTGCCTTGTTTGTTATGTAAGGTTTTTATAATCCAACACATATAATAAGGGAATAATACTCCGATTGCGGATTGCAGACCTCCCGTGTTTTTGCACGGACGAAGGGAGCGCGAAACAACCGGGTTTGTACCCACCTGCTTCGTGCGGGTTTTATGCGCTTTACAGACGGCAAGGCGGAGAAATATTAACTGATAAGCTTGTATAAAAGTATAGCCTGAGAAAGATTCTTCTTCCTCAGGTTTTTTGTTTTTTAAACAACAATTGTCGTGATAAAACAAAACGGGCTTCACGAAAGCGAAACCCGTAATTGCGCTGTCGGGCGCACCCGACTTTAATACATTCATAAAACAGATAACTGAAATTGTCGTGATAAAACAAAACGGGCTTCACGAAAGTGAAACCCGTAATTGCGCTGTCGGGCGCACCCGACTTTAATACATTCATAAAACAGATAACTGAAATTATCGTGATAAAACAAAACGGGCTTCACGAAAGTGAAACCCGTGATTGCGCTGTCGGGCGCACCCGACTGGTGAGACATCGGGGATTCGAACCCCGGACCCTTTGATTAAAAGTCAAATGCTCTGCCAACTGAGCTAATATCTCGAACAGATTAATTATATCAAATGTAATTCCAAAAGTCAAGCATTTTTTTACTATTTTACATTTTTATAGAAAATAACAGATTAACAACGGTAAAACTTGCAATAAAACATACAAAATCACCTAAAAGCGAGCAAAAAAGAGTATGTTTTAAGCGTTTTACCTTTGTTACGCTGAAATATACAGCAATTGTATAAAAGGTAGTTTCTGACGAGCCCATCATTACGCTTGCCACAATACCACAAAAGCTGTCCGCTCCATGAGTACGTAAAATATCTTCAAAAACTGCGGTTGCACCGCTGCCTGAAATCGGTCGTATAAGTGCAAGCGGAATACATTCATCAGGAAATCCTATCAGTGTGCAAAGCGGCTTTAATGCTTGCGATATCAAATCAATCGCACCCGATTCTCTCAGAACCGCAATAGCTGTTACAAGCGCTATCAAAGCAGGACAGATTTCAACGCCCGTTTTTAAGTTTTCCCGTGCGCCTGCAATAAATTCATCAAACACATTAATTTTTTTATACAAGCCAACGGCTATAATCATTGCCGCCGCAATCGGCATTATGTATGATGTAAAGCTCATTTCCGTCCGCTTTCCTTTCTGCACAAAAGCTTTGCGAAAGTAAGCGAGAAAAACAACGCCGCCGCCGATGCTATCAGCACACACGGCAGTATTTCCATTGGATTTTCTGCGCCGTATTTCAATCTTAAAGCGGCGGCTGTTGTGGGTATTAATGTTATTGATGCTGTGTTTAACACCGTAAAGATTATCATGTTATCACTTGCAGTATCGCTGCCATTGTTTTGCTCGTCAAGCTCCCGCATGGCTTTAAGTCCAAGAGGTGTAGCGGCGTTGCCCAACCCAAACAAATTTGCCGCAATATTCATTGATATGGCTGAAAACGCTTTTGAGTCTGTATCCATATCTTTAAACAAAACTTTGCCTATTGGTGCTATTGCACGTGAAAAAGCTTTGGTTATTCCCGATTTTTCCGCCACTCTCATCAAGCCGCCCCAGACGCACATTCCACCCGTAAGGTACAAGCAAAGCTCTATCGCATTTGCTCCGCCCTCAAGCAATGCGTTGGTAACAAGCGATGCATTGCTTGTAAAAATACTGCACAGTACCGATATGATTATTATTGCGCCAAAAACCTTGTTCATCATGAAAAAGTGCCCCCTTTGTATTAACTTATTCGAAAATACAGCGAGTTATGAGCGCAAAACAAGCCGCCGAGATTTATTCTCGGCGGCTTTTCTTATGTATAATCAAAAGAAGAAATGCGGCAAAAGCTTATATTCATCGGGCAGATTTTTATATAAAACTGCTCCGAGATTTTTTATCAGCATTGATTGTTCATGCGGAAAAATATATTTATTAAGATATTCGATAAAATCTTCTTCATCATAGCAAACGCCGTATTTTGTTCTGTATTTTTCAGCGTCCGGGCTGTTCCAAAGCCATTTATCGCAAAAATCTATACAGTATTTTTCAAGATTTTCGGCGACTGCATCGGGTACGCTGAATACTTTTACATCACCATCAGCAGAAAGTATTATATTTTGCATATTCGCACACTCCCTTTGTGTTGTTTGTAGAATATTCTGTCAACTGCGCAAATCAAATTCTCCGCACAAAACAATTGGTAAGGCAGTGTTATCTTCCAAAGCCATCATAACGGGGAACAGCACTCTGTAACGTCCTTCAATCAAATCGGCATCAACATCACTAATCGGCACGCCTTCGTCACATTCACCGACGGGGATTATATCCATAATATCCATGATATCGCCCCTTGGCAGAACGTACCAATTTCCGTCAAGATAAATTTCAACCTGATAATAATCGCCTGCACCCAGTTCTCTTTCAGTTTTGTTGTGTATGCTAAAGCGTACCGTTTCATCAAAGCTGTATTCTCTCTTTTCCAATGTCATATAAACGCTGTCGTATACATAATGCGGGCTTTCGATATCAGGAACTTCAAATGCGCCTACTCTTGCAATTTCGGTCGGTTCGGGGGCGCTTATGCTGAAATCGCAATCATTAAACTGCGAAATTTCAAGCGTATCAGTACTAATCTTAATCTTGCCACTGTTGCTTTGAGATTCGGATTTATCAGTCATGTTTTGGCAAGCAAGAAAGAATATCGACATACATATTACGATTAAGCTTAACAATAAATGCTTCATAAATTCATCCTCCTATTTCTGTTTTTAGGGTATGTTTAATCACATATAAATCGAATACTCGTCGGCATTTGCTGATTGCGGAGCATAATCGCTCTTTTCAAGCGACTTTCGGTTATTCATATATGCTTTTATCAATTCACGGCTCATATTCGTGATATCATCACGTTTTACTGCGTCGCAAGCTGTGAGCAGAAGCACCTCGTTGTTTTCGTAGTTATCGGATTTAGGCGTGCCCGAAATATATTCCATTACAAAAACCATACACCATTGCGAGGGTTTGAACTGCGTCGCCATAACGGAAACAGTTTTTGCAGATACGCCTGTTTCTTCTAAAATTTCACGTTCTATTGCTCTGTCGGGGAGTTCGTTTTCCTTTACAAATCCGCCGGGGAGCAAAATTCTGTCCTTGGCGTTTCCGTAGGTATGCCTTACCATGAGGATTTTTCCGTCTATTTCAACAATTCCGCATACTGCGTAAAATCTATTGCTCATTTTGCGTTATCCCCTTTACGATTTTTTATAATTATAGCATAAACAGATTATTATCACAAGCAGAATTGCGTAAATATTTATATCTGCTATATTTTTTTCGGGCATCGACACAAAGACTTAGGTTTTTATTGACAAGAAAGCTGTGAAAGAGTATAATTTATATTGTATATTTTTAGTATCAAAGAAAGGAAAATTTATCATGAAAATTTTATTTATAGGCGACAGCATTACAGATGCAGGCAGAACCTATGAGGATTACGACAACTTAGGCTACGGCTATCCCAGATATTTTAACGATTTGGTTGCACTGAATATTGATTCCGACGAAATTAAGGTTTTAAACCGAGGCATAAGCGGAAACCGCGTGCGTGACCTTGAAGCACGCTGGCAAGAGGATTGCCTTGATATCAAGCCCGATTTACTGAGCATACTTATCGGTATCAACGATACATGGCGCAGATTTGACGGCAATGACGAAACCACAACCCAGGATTTTTACGATTGCTACCGCAGAATTTTGACAAGCTTTAAGGAAGAGTGCCCCAACTCGCAGATACTTATGATTGAGCCTTTTGTTCTCCCCTATCCTGAGGACAGAAAGGACTGGCGCGTTGACCTTGACCCGAAAATCCACGCAGTGAGAGAATTGGCGGCTGAATTTGCTGATTATTACATAGCTTTAGACGGAAAATTTGCAGAAAAAGCAATCACACTTACTCCTCAAAGGCTTGCAGGTGATGGCGTTCACCCCACCGACCTTGGTCATTTGATGATTGCGCAGGAAATTATGAACACACTTTTTGGAGTTTGATTTTTTAAGGAGAGAAACTGAAATTGAATAATCCTTTTGATATTTTATCAGGCAAAAAAATCGCCATGATAGGCACGGGCGTCAGCCACAACGACCTTATCCGTTTATTTTTGAAAAAAGGTTTTGACGTGACTATATGCGACCGCAAAGATGCCGACGCTTTGGGCGATATTTACACGGAATTTAATAAATGCGGCGCAAAATTTATCTTGGGCGACGGCTATCTTGATAATCTTTGTGATTTTGACGTTGTTTTCAGAACTCCCGGTATGTATTTTAACAACGAAAAATTAGCTAACGCTCGCAAAAACGGCGTTGCAATCACATCTGAAATGGAAATGTTTTTCAAGGTCTGCCCGTGCAAAATCTACGCCGTTACGGGTTCGGACGGAAAAACCACAACAACAACGCTTATTTCTGAATTTCTGAGCAAATCGGGCAAAACCGTGCACAAGGGCGGAAACATAGGCAAGGCACTTTTGCCCATTGTTGAGGACATTAAAGCAGATGATATCGCAGTTGTTGAGCTTTCAAGCTTTCAGCTCATTTCAATGCGCAAATCGCCCGACGTTGCTGTTATCACCAACATAACGCCCAATCATCTTGATGTGCACGGCACAATGGAAGAATATATTGATTGCAAAAAGAATATTTTTGCACATCAGGACGGATTTACACGCACAATATTCAATGCCGATGATGAAATCAGCAAGGGATTTTACAATGAGGTCAGGGGCGATTTAGCTCTTTTCTCAAGATATCACGAAGTACAAAACGGCGCATTTTTACGCTCTGACAGCGTGCTTTGCTATAACGACAGAGGCAATATCACCGAAATCATGCACAAGGACAACATTCGCTTGCCGGGAATGCATAATGTTGAAAACTATCTGACAGCGATATCTGCTGTATGGGGCGAGGTTGACATTGATGTAATAAAGGACGTTGCGCAGAATTTTGGCGGAGTTGAGCACAGAATTGAATTTGTGCGAGAAATTAACGGCGTTAAATGGTACAACGACAGCATTGCAACCAGCCCGACGAGAGTTATGGCAGGACTTAATGCGTTTACGCAAAAGCTGATTATCATAATGGGCGGATACGACAAAAAAATCCCGTTTGAGCCGTTGGCACTGCCTTTGAACAATTCGGCAAAAGCGTTGATTTTAATGGGCGCTACTGCTGAAAAAATCGAAAAAGTAGTGCGTGATTACCAGGGCTTTGAAGAGAATAAGCTTGCGATTTATCACGCCGATTCAATGGAGCAGGCAGTAGAAATTGCGTCACAAATTGCTAATAGCGGCGATATTGTAACGCTCTCGCCCGCTTGCGCAAGCTTTGACAAATACCCGAACTTTGAAAAGCGTGGCGAGCATTTTAAAGGCATTGTTAACCGATTATAAATCATATTAATGATAGAAAAACCGTGAAGAAAAAATCTTCACGGTTTTTTATATTTTATACAAGTTCTGCAATATCGCAAATGAGCTTTTCGGTCTTTTCCCAGCCTAAGCAGGGGTCTGTGATTGACTGTCCGAATACCTCTTCCGCGCCGATTTTCTGGCAGCCGTCAACAAGGTAGCTTTCAATCATGAAGCCTTTGACAAGCTTTGCAATATCTGAATTATGACGGCAGGAGTGTAAAACTTCCTTGCAGATTCTGGGCTGTTCGCCGAATTTCTTGCCCGAATTTGCGTGGTTTGTATCAACAATAACAGCGGGGTTTTTAAGGTCTGCCTTTGCGTACATCTCGCAAAGATGAGCCAAATCTTCATAATGATAGTTTGGCAGGCTCTGACCGTGCTTATTCATGTAGCCACGCATGATTGCGTGTGAAAGCTCGTTACCCGTTGTGTTAACTTCCCAACCTCTGTAAATGAAGGTGTGTGCGTGCTGTGCCGCTGTGATAGAGTTCATCATTACGGACAAATCGCCGCCTGTGGGATTTTTCATACCAACGGGGATATCAAAGCCGCTGGAAACAAGACGGTGCTCCTGATTTTCACTTGAACGCGCGCCAACTGCAACGTATGAGAGCAAATCGGAGAGGTAACGGTGGTTTGCAGGATAGAGCATTTCGTCAGCGGTGGGCATACCAAGTTCGGTCAGAACTCTTGTATGAAGCTGACGGATAGCAAGCAAGCCATTGAAAGGATCGGGATCTTTCATAGGATCGGGCTGGTGAAGCATACCCTTGTAGCCATCGCCTGTTGTTCTGGGCTTGTTGGTATAAATTCTCGGTATCAAGATAAGCTTATCAGCAGTTTTGTCCTGCATTTTTCTAAGTCTTGTGCAGTATTCAATAACAGCGTCTTCTCTATCTGCCGAGCAGGGACCGATAACAAGAATTTTCTTGTCAGATTCGCCCTTAAATACCTTTGCAATTTCGGCATCGACCTTTTTCTTTGTTTCTGCCGCTTCAAAGGTTACGGGGTATTTTTCCTTCACTTCCATAGGAATAGGCAGTTTTCTTTCAAAATTCATAGACATAATATTTATCCTCCAATATATTATTTTTGATTTTACTTTTGCAAGAGATAGTCAATCGCTTTTATGTAGCCTTCAAATCCAAGACCTGCGATTGTTTTTTCTGCGTACATTGAAACATACGAGAACTTTCTGAATTCTTCTCTTGTATTTATATCCGAAATATGCACCTCAACTGTGGGAATACTTACCGCCTTGAGCGCATCTAAAATAGCAACGCTTGTATGTGTATATGCCGCAGGGTTTATTACAATTGCATCAAACACACCATAAGCCTGCTGGATTTTATCAACTATTACACCTTCATGATTGGATTGAAACAGCTCAACGTCGATATTTTCAGCGTTGCACTTTTCTTTAATCATCTCACACAAGGCGTTATAATCCTGCGTGCCGTAAATGTGCTTTTCTCTAAGTCCCAAAAGATTAAGGTTCGGCCCGTTTATAACAAGAAGCTTCATACAATTACACTTCCTTTCCGCCACAGCATTGGTTTATAATTTCATCAACGGTATTGTTTATATCACCGTTGTTGTCAACAATATAATCTGCAAAACTTTCGTACAATGCTTTTCGCTGTTCAAAAAGCTCTTGCACACCGTGCTTTTGCGAAAGCGGCCTGCCGTCGCTTGTCAGTTTTTCCAAATCTCGCTTTATATATATAATTTTGCAGTTTTTACGCAAAACATCAAGATTGCGCTGCTGTGTAACAATGCCGCCGCCCGTTGAAATAATCACACCGCTTTGGTACGCAGCGTTCTTTAGGGCTTTGGTTTCGCACTCTCTGAAATATTCTTCGCCGTGATTTTCAAAAATCTGCGGGATTTTCATATTTTCCATTTGTTCAATCAGCAAATCTGTATCAACAAGTCTGCGGTTTAATTTTTGGCTTAAAAGCTCGCCAACCGTGCTTTTACCGCTTGAAGGCATTCCGATAAGCGCAATATTGCCCATCTGATTTGTGATATTTTCCTCGATTTTTTCGCCCAAAGCATCGTCAATTTCGGCATTGCAAAAAAACTCGCTTGCCTTTTTTGCCTGAAAACACAGCATTTTCAAGCCGTTGCAATATTTCATGCCATTTTTTTGTGCATCACACAAAAGCTTTGTTTTTAAAGGATTATAAATCAAATCGAAAACGGCTTTGCAATTTGTAAAATACGATAAATCAACAGGTGCGCTTTCACAGTTGGGATACATACCCACGGGGGTTGCATTTACAATAACATCGGCATCGTAGTGCAGGTGCAGATTATCGTAATTATTCTCGCCGGAGCGTGAAATATTGATGATTGTTTTTACGCCGCAGTCTTCCAAAACTGCTCTTACTGTCAGCGAAGCACCGCCCGTACCGAGTATCAACGCTTTTTTGCCGCTTAAATCAACCTTTGCAGATTTAACCGTATGCATAAAGCCGTAGTAATCCGTATTATATCCGTAAAGCTTGCCGTCTTTTTTGACGATTGTATTTACGCACCCAATTTTTTTTGCGTCATCGGATATATAATCAAGATACGGCATAACCGCTTTTTTGTATGGAATTGTAACGTTAAGTGCGTCAAATTCACGCTTTTTCATAAATTCATCGAGTTTTTCTTTTTCAACCTCAAACAGCTGATAGCTGTAATCGGCAAGCTGTGCGTGAATTTGCGGCGAAAAGCTATGCCCCAACTTTTCACCCAAAAGTCCTGCTTTTAAATTTTCAAAACCTTTAATCATATTACCTCGCTGTAACTGCCCAGATATCTGAATCTTGCCGCCGTGCTTTCGATAGAATCAAGCAAACGGAGCAGTTTATCCGAGTAGACAGGTACCTCCAAATCAAAATAGAACATAAATTCAAAATCACAATCGGGAATGGGCCTTGATTCAAGCTTGGAAAGGTTTATACCCAACGCAAAGAACAGCGAAAGCAACCTGAACAGTGAACCGGGGCTGTTTTCGGTAACTGCCATTATACTTGTTTTTGAAGCACCGGGATAAATCTCAGGCGATTTTGATATGCAGATAAACCTTGTGTGGTTATTGCCGTAATTTTGAACGTTCTCGGCAAGCTGTGTAAGCGAATAAATTTTTGAACAGCCGCTTGAACAAAGTGCGGCACATCTGCCCGTTTCGTCATTGGCGGCAATCTGCGCTGCCTGAGCTGTGTTTGCACAAGCGTGAACGTTAACGTTTTTCAGTGTCTTTAAGAAATCGGAGCATTGAGCAATTGCCTGCTCATGCGAATAAATATCAGTTATTGTATCAAGACTTGCACCCTTGCAAGCCATAAGACTGTGTGCAATTTTTAATCTTACCGAGCGCACAATATAAAAATTATGCTTATCCATGCAGTCGTAGATTTTTTCAACCGAGCCTGCCGTGCTGTTTTCAAGCGGAAGCACACCGTATTTACATTCGCCCTTTTCAACAGCTTCAAACACATCTTCAAAAGTGCGATGAAATTTTATCTGCGGATATGCAAAAAGCTTTTCTGCCGCTGCCTGCGAATATGCGCCCTCAGTACCCTGGCAAGCAACAACTGCTTCTTCAGGGAATATGGGCGGTGTGGTTTTAAGTGACTCAACAATCATTTCGTGCGCCTGCGAACAGTTATCAATAAGTCTATGCTGACGCATACGAGAGAGCGAGAATATTGTGGAGTACAAAACTCTTGAATCATCGGCAAAATCTGCGCCGGACATTTCTGCAATGCGGCTCAGCTGCGAACGTTCACGCGCGGCATCAAGCACGGGCATATCGTTTGCAATTTTATATTCCGCAACCTTGTGAGCTATGCCGAGTCTTTCCTTAAAAAGCTCAACTATCTGCGAGTCAATTCTGTCAATATCATCGCGCAGGTCCTTTAAATCGATTTTATTATCCATTTCTATCTCCCTAAAAAATATTAATCATCAAGCATCATGTCGCATATTGCAATGGCCGCTGCCGCTTCAAAAACGGGAACGCATCTTGGCACTATGCAGGGGTCATGCCTGCCGTTTATCTGTATTTTGGTATTTTCCATTTTGGAAATTGAAACCGTATTCTGTTCAATTGAAATTGAAGGCGTAGGCTTAACCGCTCCTCTGAATACAAGCGGCATACCGTTTGTCATACCGCCCAAAATACCGCCGCAGTTGTTGGTTGATGTCCTTACCTTGCCGTTTTCAACACAAAAAGCGTCGTTATTCTGCGAGCCCTTCAAAGCGGCTGTGCCAAATCCAAGACCAAACTCAACTCCCTTAATTGCGGGTATTTCAAATACTATTGATGAAATTCTGCTTTCAACGCCGTTGAACATGTGGTCACCAAGACCAATATCAAGATTTGTCAGCGCACACTCAATCACACCGCCGATAGAATCGCCCTGAAGTCTGCACTCCTCAATCAATTCTTTCATGCAAACGGCTGCGTTTTCATCAAGCGTGGGAAATTCAGCAGATTGCAGTTTTTTTAATTCAGCCGTGCCCACGTTTTTTAAATCAAACGGGGTATCGCAGATATTGCCGATTGAATAGATATGTGCAAAAACATCAACACCCTTTGATTTTAAGTATTGCTTGCAAATACCGCCTGCAATACACATCATTGCGGTTAACCTGCCCGAATACTTGCCGCCGCCTTTTAAATCCACATTGCTGCCGAATTTTGATACTGCGCAGAAATCTGCATGGGAAGGACGTGGCGTATCATTAAAATTATAATCGGATGAACGCTGAGATGTGTTTAAAATCTCAGCAACAATTTTTTCGCCCGTTGTAACAAAATCATCATCAACGCCGCTTAAAAATATGGGTGCGTCAGGTTCTTTTCTCTGTGTGGAGTAAGCATTTTTGCCGGGTGCTCTGCGCTGTAAAAATGCGTTAAGCTCATCAATATCAATTTTAAATCCGCACGGAAAATTTTCAAGCTCAACTGTCATTTTAGGTGCGTGAGATGCCCCCGTAACCTTTAGCTTTAAGTTTCTGCCATAAGTGTTATCCATATTAAAAACCTCAAATTTTCTGCATGGTTATGCGTTCAAGTTCTTGCCAAAACGTCGGGTACGATTTATTCGTAGCAAGGGCATCGGTAATGGTAACATCACCACTGCATATCAAAGATGCAACCGCCGCACTCATCGCTATTCTGTGGTCGTTGTGCGAATTAACCTTGCCGCCGCAAAGCTGTGTTCCAAAAATTTCTATGCAATCATCGCCTTTAGCCGTTATTTTACCGCCTAAGTTTTCTATCATATCGCAAACGGTTTTTATACGGTCACTCTCTTTAAGTCTTAAACGCTTTACGCCGTTAATTTTCGTTACGCCCTGTGCATTAGCTGCGCACACGCTTAAAATCGGCACTAAATCAGGGATATCCGAAGCGTCGATTTCGACGCCTTTTAGCTGTGAAGGTCTTGCAATTACGCAGTTATCCGCAAATTGAATATCCGCTCCCATTGCTTTTAAGATATCAACAATTGCTTTATCGCCCTGCCTTGAATTGCTATTCAAGCCGCTTATATAAATTTCGCCTTTGCCAATAACGCCTGCGGCAACAAAGAATGCGGCGTTGCTCCAATCACCCTCAACTTCAATATCGCAAGCTTTAAGTGTGCCTGCATTTTCGCAGATATATTTGCTGTCCTCGCATTTTATCTGTGCGCCAAAAAATTTCAGCATATCAACCGTCATGTCAATATAAGGCTTGCTCTCGGTCTTGCCTATCAATTCAACGCTTCCGCCAAATGCGCCTATATTAAACAGCAAACCGCTTGCAAATTGAGAAGAAGCATTTGCTTTAATCTTAAAATCGCACATTTGAGGCAATGTGTTTTTTACTATCAAAGGGTTTTTGCCGTAAAATTCAATACCGTATATTTCAAGCTGCTGCACAACATCGCCAATTGGTCTTTCGGGCAATCTGCCGTGCATGGTAATCTCTGTATATTTTCCGCTTGCACTTACAACGGGAAGCAAAAATCTTAAAGTCGAACCCGATTCGCCACAGTCAATTTTAGCTGTTTCATAAACACATTCAGGCGGGGTTATTTCAAAATATCCGTTTTCATAACAAACCTGTGCGCCCATGTTTTTTAAACAATCGGCAGTTGCTTTTATATCAGCATTAAGGTAGGGACAGTATATTTTTGATTTTCCCTTTGCAAGATAGGCACATATCAGCGCACGATGCGCCTGAGATTTTGAACATATCGCCTTTATTTCGCCGCCTGTTTTTACGGGCGGTTTAAGTGTAATATCCATATTATTTACTCGTCCATTCCCGAAGTTACTATTTTTTCAAGCTCGCTCTTTTGTGTGTCAAAAAGTCTGCAATCGCCAACAGCGTAGGGCATTACCAATGTGATTTTATCGCCCGCTGATTTTTTATCAAGCAAAGCTGCGTTTGCAATATCGCACGCTTTAAATTTGCATTTGTTATCAAGATTGAATTTAGCAAGAGTTGTGCAAAGCGCATCATAACTGCCTTTTTCTATATATCCTGCATTTTCGGCAAATTTTGTTATAATCTTCATACCCATTGCAACTGCAAAGCCGTGGCTGATTGTAAAATCGGAAAGTTTTTCAATAGCGTGACCAAATGTATGCCCGAAGTTTAAAAGCTTGCGTGCACCATTATCGTGCTCATCTGATTCAACAATCTCACGCTTATCATCAACGCATATTTCAATAATATCTTCAATATCATAATCGCCATTTAAAATCTGCAGCATCATTTTGCGGTTTATCATGCCGTATTTAATAACCTCTGCCATGCCATCGGAAAAATAATGCTCATCAAGAGTATTTAAAGTTTGCGCATCGCAAAGCACAAGGCTTGGCTGATGAAATGCGCCCACAAGATTTTTGCCATGTGTTAAATCTATTGCGGTTTTACCGCCAACGGAAGAATCCGTCATTGCAAGCAAACTTGTGGGAATCTGCACAAATTCAATCCCACGCAGATAGCTTGCCGCAGCAAAGCCCGATAAATCTCCGCACACTCCGCCGCCCAATGCTGCTATAATATCACTTCTTGTAAATTGGTTTTCTGCCAAAGCGTCCCATATCTGCACAAGTGTTGAGATATTCTTCCTCTCCTCACCCGCTTCAAAGCAGAAAATATAAGCCTTAAATCCACATTTTTCAAGCGAAGCTTTTAAATCCTGCACATACAGCGGCATAACGTTGCTATCGGTTACTATCATCACCTTGCAGGGCTTGTGTATATTAAGAATATGCTCGCCCGCGCGCTTGAGAATACCGTTTTCTATCAAAACATCGTACTTGCGTGAAGCGTTAACCGTAATCTTTCTCATGCAGATAATCTCCTTTAATATCCTTTTACTATCAAAAAAAAGAGCGCCGTGCCTTTTGCACTGCGCTCGTATCTGTGTATCTTTATGAATGAATTTACAATCACAAAAAATGCAAACGCAGCTAAACCTTTACTTGATACCGTTGGTAAAGTAAAAGCTAAAGCTAAAGTATGCAAATGTGATTGTGTTTTCGTAATTCATCGCTTTGCTCCGTTAAAGTTTTTTCTTATTATATCACAGCAATTGTTAAATGTCAACACCGAAATTATGAACTTTTTTCAGTTATCCTCATCAAGTATAATTTCTTCTTCCTTGTTGTTGATAACATAGCCCAAAACCTCGCTGTAAAAGCCAATGGGGTTAATTTTGATTTTGTTGCCTATAAGTTCTGCCTGGGTTTTATCAGGGGCAAACATTTTTAAATCCATCAAAGCAATATTGCCATCAAAGCAGGTAAATTCAACGTTATAGCCGTTTTCAAGCTGCTTATATTCAAGCGTAAACTCGTTTTTTATCTTGATATCATTAAAATATCTTATAGCCGATGTAACAAGTCTGTCCCTGAAGGCTTTGGGGATATAACTCTTAAAATTCTTGGCAAGAATCTTTCCTTTTTTGGTAAGTTCGTAAATTTCCACGCCGTTTTCATCAGTGTTAAGGGTTACACATTCGTTTTCCAACAACGAAGCCATAGCATCGTTATAATAAAAATAGTTGATAACACCGCTTTTTACGGTAATTTCATAAAGCTGATTTGCGGCTACGGGCTTTGCGATTTTGAAAAGCACATAACACAGCAAAAACTTTGCGGTTTCGGTATCATTGGTTTCAAACGAAGCCATATCCGACATTTTTGTTGAGTATTGCATATATTTTACCTTTCTCAGAAATTGGGGTAATCAAGCATATTTGAAAGAATAGCTATATTTACTGCCGATTCAACACACGGCACGGAATTAGGCACAACGCAAGCATTGTGGCTGCCGCTGAAAACAAGCGTAGCATTTTCCATTGTGCCGTAATCAACGGTTTTTTGCGGTTTGGCTATTGTAGGATTGGGTTTGAAGGCAACCTTTAGGGTTATCGGCATACCCGATGAAATACCACCCAGTATTCCGCCGTGATTATTTGTTTTTGTAACTACATGACCATGCTCGTTAACGTAAAATTCATCATTATTCTGGCTGCCTACCATTTCGGCGCACTTAAAGCCTGCGCCAAATTCAATACCCTTTACATTGGGTATGCCAAAAACAAGCTGTGCAATGCAGTTTTCAAGTCCGTCAAAAATCGGTGAGCCTATGCCTGCGGGAACGTTAATAACAGCACATTCAACAATGCCTCCCAAAGATTCGCCGCCTTCCTGTGCTCTTTCAATATCATCACGCATCAGTTCGCCTGCTTCACTATCAAGCACAGGGAATTTTACGCGGCGCAAGTCCTTTATCTGCTCACGGGTAAGCTTTATGTTATCAAATTCCTTATCCTTTATATTATGTACCTGCAGAATGTGCGCACCGCAGTAAATGCCTCGGCGTTCCAAAATCTGTCCGCACACCGCACCTGCAAACACAAGCGGAATTGTAAGTCTGTCAGAGGAATGTCCGCCGTCACGCACATCGGAAAAGCCCTTGTATCTCACAGCGCCTGTATAATCCGCATGGCCGGGACGGGCAAGCTTGGGCATTGTAACGTTGTTAACGGGCTCGCTATCAAGATTTTGAATAAAAGCGCAAAGGGGCGTACCCGTTGTCTTTCCGCCGATTAATCCCGACATCACCTGTATCATATTATCATTTGCGTAACGCACGTTTCTGCCAACGGGCATACTTACACGTCTTGCCAAAAAGTTGCGTACTTCATTTATATCAATATGTTCACCGGGGGGAAGATTATCAATCACAACGCCGATAGCGGGGCCTTGTGCTTCTCCAAAAAGCGAAACGGTGATTTTGTTATTCCATAACGATGCCATGGGTTGCCTCCGAAAATTAAAAAGTTAAGAATAATTATAACCTATTTTTATAAAAATTACAAGATAAATCTTTCAATTCAAAATAAAGATTTTATTAAAGCTGATGACAAATGCTGAAAATTGTGGTAAAATAAAGCTGTAAGGGGGAATTTTAAGTGAAAAAGTGCGTAATTATCGGCGCGTGTGATTGTAATTTATCTAAAGCTGATTTAAATATATTGAAGGAAAGCGTTGTTATATGCGCCGACGGCGGATACAAAACAGCTTTGAAATACGGAATAAATCCCGATTTTACAATAGGCGATTTCGATTCGCTCGGATATATCCCCGATGCTGAAAACGTAATAACTCACAGTTCGATTAAAGATGATACCGACACTGCGCTTTGCGTGCAAAAAGCACTTGAACTCGGCTGTGATGAATTTTATATATTCGGAGCGGTAGGCGGAAGAATAGACCACAGTCTTGCAAATTTTCAGCTAATATGCAAAATTGCGCAGAATAAACACAAAGTTTTTCTGATATCCGATGATTTTTTTATAACGGCAATATCAAACGGCACACTTAAATTAAAACCTCAGCAAAGCGGTATTGTTTCAATATTCTGCATGGGGCAAAGTGTTTGCAACACCAGCATAAAGGGCTTGAAATACGAGCTTGAAAACTTACCGATGCAAGCATTTACAACACTTGGCGTCAGCAACGAATTTATTGGCAACGGTGCAGAAATATCAACCCCAAACGGCACGTTGCTGATAATGGTGCGCAGATGTCGTGATATCAGCGATACATTTTATATATAAAAAATAAAGACGCACATCGCAAAAGCGGTATGCGTCTTTGTTGTTTACTGTGCAGGATCTTCTGCTGTAATTTCCGCTGTTTCTTGCTTAACCTCGTTTGCTTGAGCTACGGGTACGGGTGTTACCGTTACGGGTGCTGTGGGTATTGCAGGCGTTACTGCGGGTGCTGTCTGCACGGGTGCAGCACTAACAACGGGTGCTTCAGGCGTTGTCATTACAGGTCTGGGGTTGTTCTTTTCGTTAATAAAATTCTTCCACTTGATGTTGAATATAGTGTTGAGAACCACTTTCAGCACGATAAGTATAAACATCAAAAGGAACGTAATGGTGTAGAACTTAGCACTCCAATTTCCAAAAATTCCGTAAAGAAGCTTTGAGAAGAAGTAATCTACAAATACATATCCACCCGTCTGCTGAAATTCGGGAGAGAATACTTTGTCATCATAGCTGTTGGCAATAACGGCACACACAACGCATATTACTGTAAGCGCAATCATAGCAGTGCAGATGCGTCTGCACAAAACAAGCAGAAGATTTTTTTCGTTAAATTCAATTTTTCTATCTCTTTTTTCTGTCCTTGTCATTTTCGTCCTCTTCCTTATCAAATTATTATCTGCAAAACTGCATTTTACATTAAGTATTTTACTTTAAAACAGCTGTATTGTCAATAGTGCAGACCTTGTTTTTGTGCGTTTTTTTGACTTGCAGCGCAAAAAAGCATACTAATTGTATGAATAAATCATAAAATTACGAAAAAGGCTTGCAAAATAAATAATTGTGTGATATAATGTAATTCCGCGGATTATACCGACGGAGCACTACTATCAGAAGTTTGTCTGACGGGCTGCTTAATCATTATCTCATCAGAAAGAGGTGACTGCAATGAAGGAAGGAATCCATCCTAAGTTTGAAAAGACCACAATCACTTGTGCCTGCGGTAATGTTATTGAAACCCGTTCAACTAAGGAAAACATCAGAGTTGAAATTTGCTCTAAGTGCCATCCGTTCTACACAGGCAAGCAGAAGCTTGTTGATACAGGCGGACGTGTTGACAGATTCAAGAAGCGTTTCAACATCGACTAATAACATTGCTATACCGAAAAGGCCCATGTTTGATATTTTACACATGGGCTTGTTTTCGTTTATTACAAAGCTAAAAAATACAGCTTTTTGACATATATTTATAATTTATGGGATACATTACAATTAAAGGCGACGCAGAAGACCGTTTTGTTGAGCGCCATTCCGAGTTTATCGGTTACATCTGCCACGTTGAAACCAACGACGAAGCCGTTGAGTTTATCAACAAAATAAAGGCAATGCACCGCAAGGCAACGCACAACGTTTACGCCTACGTTTTGAGAGAGGGCAACGCATCACGATACAGCGATGACGGCGAGCCGCAGGGAACTGCGGGCGTACCCGTTTTGCAAGTGCTTACAAAAAACAATTTAACTGATGTATGCTGCGTTGTTACAAGATATTTCGGCGGTATTTTGCTTGGCGGCGGCGGTTTGGTGCGTGCTTATTCACACGCGGCGGCAATTGCCGTAAATGCGGCAGAAATTTTAAATATGTGCGAATGTTATCGCTGCGTTATCGATTGCGATTATTCGCTTTACGGCAAAATTTCATATATCCTGCCTGAGTTTGAAATTAAAACGCTGAATAATGATTTTGCCGATACCGTAAAACTTGAACTGCTTGTAAAAGCAGAAAAATACGACGGCTTTTACAAAAAACTTGTTGATATATCAAACGGCAATGTAAAAATGGAGAAATCCGAGCTGTTGTTTGAAAACTTTTAAAACCTTGTGCTTTTAAAAAGGGGCGTTGCGGATTGAACTTGAGAGAACTTACCGAGAAAATCGAGCTTGACTCTTTCTGCGAAAGTGCGTGCAAATCGGGCACGCCCAACACCGCTTTCAGAGTAAGAGCGGAAGAAAAATGCACTTTGCGCACTGATTTTCAGCGTGACCGTGACAGAATTATTCACTCCAAAGCATTCCGTTGCTTAAAGCACAAAACGCAGGTTTTCCTTGCGCCCGTGGGCGATACCTTCCGCACACGCTTAACGCACACTTTGGAAGTTTCGCAAATTGCGAGAACTATATCACGGGCGTTGAGATTAAACGAGGATTTAACCGAAGCGATAGCTTTAGGTCACGATTTGGGCCACACGCCATTTGGTCATGCAGGTGAGTATGCCTTAAACGAAATATGCCCTTACGGCTTCAAGCATTATCTGCAAAGTGTAAGAATTGTCGATTATATCGAAAATTCAGGCAAGGGATTAAACCTCACCTACGAGGTAAAAAACGGCATTGCCTGCCACGGCAGTGATAAATTTGCACAAACAGCCGAAGGCAATGTTGTTAGGTTAAGCGATAAAATAGCATATATCAACCACGATATTGACGATGCGGTTTTTGCAGGTGCTTTAAAAGAAAGCGACTTACCCAAATATGCAATAGAAATTCTTGGCAACACAAAAAGCAAACGTATAAGCACAATGGTAACTTCCGTTGTGAATAACGGTGCTGAACATATCGCCATGGACAAAACCACAAAGCAAGCGCATGATGAGCTGCGCAGCTTTTTGTTTGAAAACATATACGGGCATGAAGATGCACAAAAAGAAGACGAAAAATCAATGCGTGTTGTGCAGATGCTTTATGAATATTACGATAAAAATCCCGAAAAACTTCCCGAAGAATATACCGCAATACTGCGCCGGTTTGATAAGCCCAGGGCTGTGTGCGACTTTATCTCGGGACTTTCGGATCAATCTGCAATAGATCTTTTTACTGAAATTTATATACCTAAAAGCTGGGGAAGATTCCGCTGATTTTTTTGAGAAAGGGTGGTTTGTTTGGCATTTTCCGAAGATTTTATTTACAAACTGCGCCAGGCAAATCCTATTGAATCCGTTGCATCTTCCTACGCAGAGCTTAAAAGAGCGGGCGGAGAATATAAATGCTGTTGCCCGTTCCATTCCGAAAAAACGCCTTCGTGCTACATTCACACAGCACAGCAGTATTTTCACTGCTTCGGATGCGGCGCAGGCGGAGATGTCATTACCTTTATAAAATTGGCTGAAAATCTTGATTATGTTGAATCCATAAGGTTTTTGGCACAGCGTGCGGGCATGACGGTGCCCGAAGATAATGTTGATGACAAAAGCGCAAAGCTAAAATCAAGATGTCTTGAAATAGCTAAACACACAGCTAATTTTTATTACAAAACACTGCTTTCCGATGAGGGAAAAGAGGCCCGCAGTTATCTTGCAAGCAGGGGTATTAAAGCCGATACCGTAAAGAAATTCGGGCTTGGCTATTCGCCTGACAGCTGGAATGCACTGAAAAATCACTTAAGGTCAATGGGCTATACCGAAAAGGAAATGCTCAGTGCAGGTGTTATCAAGCAAAGTTCAAGAGAGGGTGCTTCCGACAGAACCTTTGACTTTTTCAGAGCAAGGGTAATGTTCCCGATTGTTGATTTAAGGGGAAATGTAATTGCTTTTGGCGGAAGACGCATTGACGGCGGAAAAGAAGCCAAATATCTCAACTCCGGCGAAAATTTGATATACCACAAGGGCAGACATCTGTTTGCCTTGAATATAGCAAAAAAATCCGATGTAAAGCAGATTATTCTTACCGAAGGATATATGGATACGGTGTCGCTGCATCAGGCAGGTTTTTCAAATGCCTGCGCAATTTTAGGCACCGCAATGACCGCCGAACAGGCGAGAATTATCAAGCCCTACTGCGATGAAATTGTATTGGCGCTTGACGCTGACGCAGCAGGACAGACTGCGATTGCAAGGACTATAAACATTTTAAGCGAGGTCGGAATAAGAGCGAGAGTGCTTAAAATGAAAGACGCTAAAGACCCGGACGAATTTATAAAAAAATTCGGCAGCGATGAATTTAAACGGCTTGTAAACCATTCGGGCGATGCCGTGCTGTTTCAGCTTGAAAGATGTATGCAGGGACTTGACCTGCAAACCGAAAGCGGCAAGGCCGAATATCTAAAGCGCAGTGTCAGGGTTCTGGCACAAATCGAAAACCCGATTGAAAGAGAAGTTTATTCCTCTCGTCTTGCAAATGATATTGAGATAAATCCTGCGGTGCTTTCAAATTATGTTGAACAAAATATCAGGCAAAACAGATATTCTCAGAAAAAGAAAGAACGCAAAAACATAGCTTCCACAATAATTGCAAGGGACGATTTAAACCCAAAAGCACAGGATAACCTGCTGCAAAGCAAGGCTGAGGAAGGAATTATTGCATATCTGCTGCGCCACATTGACGCAGTTGAATATATAGAAAAACAAATTGCGCCTTTGCAGTTTGTAACCGAACTTAACCGTCAGCTGTATGCAGCTTTACTTGGCGGGATTAAATCAAGCACGAATTTTAGTTTGAGTATGTTGGCTGAGGAATTGACGCCGGCACAAATGGGCAGAATAACGGGAATAGAGGCTAAATTCAGCGGTATTCCGCTAACGGAAGTTCAGCTTTCCGAATATGTGCGCACTCTTGCTGATTATCACAAATTTGCCGATGTCAAGCGCGACAGTGACATTTCAAACGAAGAATTGCTTAAAATCCAACAGGCATACAGCCAAAATGATTAGATAAAAAAACATTGCCAAACAATAAATTTACGGCATGATGAAAGGATGTCAATATGTCAGAAAAACACACAACTATGGAAAGCCTTATTGAGCATGGCCGTGTTACAGGCAAACTTTCCACAAAGGAAATTACCGATGCTCTTGAAGAAATGGACTACGATGTTGAGCAAATTGACAAATTTTACGACAGTTGCACAAGCATGAATATTGAAATTGTGGAAGATTTGGGTGCAGATGATGACTTAAAACTGCGCCTTGATGATGCTTTCACAGATGATCTTGAGCTTTCGCTTTCAACAGAAGGTATTGCAATTGACGACCCTGTAAAGATTTATCTTAAAGAAATAGGCAGAGTTCCGTTGCTTACAGCCGAAGAGGAAATAGAAATTGCACAGCGCATGGCAAACGGTGATTCTTACGCTAAAAAACGTCTTGCAGAGGCAAATTTGCGACTTGTTGTCAGCATTGCAAAACGCTATGTCGGCAGAGGAATGCAGTTCCTTGATTTGATTCAGGAAGGAAACCTCGGACTTATCAAGGCAGTGGAAAAATTCGATCACACCAAGGGTTTTAAGTTCTCAACCTATGCTACATGGTGGATCCGTCAGGCTATTACAAGAGCAATTGCCGATCAGGCAAGAACAATCCGCATACCCGTACACATGGTTGAAACCATTACAAAGGTAAAGAAAATTTCCAGCCAATTGCTGCATGAAAACGGTCACGATCCGACGGCTGATGAAATTGCTGAAAAACTTGAAATGCCCGTTGAGAGAGTGCGTGAAATTATGCGAATAGCGCAAGACCCCGTTTCTCTCGAAACACCTATCGGTGAAGAGGAAGACAGCCATCTTGGCGACTTTATTCCTGATGACGATGCGCCCGCACCTGCTGAAGCGGCATCAAATTTGCTGCTTAAAGAACAGCTTAACGAAGTGCTTGACACTTTGACAGAACGCGAAGCAAAGGTTTTAAGGCTTAGATTTGGACTTATTGACGGCAGATCACGCACACTTGAAGAAGTAGGCAAGGAATTTGACGTAACAAGAGAGCGTATCCGTCAGATTGAAGCAAAGGCTTTGCGCAAGTTAAGACACCCCTCACGCAGTCGCAAGGTTAAGGATTTTCTTGAATAATAGTATCCTCGGCAGAGCAATTGTCGCGTGCGGTCGGGTGCGGTCGGGTGCGCCCGACAGCGCAATTACGGGTTTCACTTTCGTGAAGCCCGTTTTGTTTTATCACGACAATTTCAGTTATCTGTTTTATGAATGCATTAAAGTCGGGTGCGCCCGACAGCGCAATTCGGGGCTTTGTTGACTCATTAATATTTGTTTTTGCACGACCATATAACGAAATACATTTTTCTAAGTAATTAGTAAGTGAGAAAACCATAAGGGGAAGGGAAGGAAACGCTCACGAGCGTTTATCTCCCCTTCCCCTTAAGTTCTTCCCCCTTACCAACCCCCTTTCCTTCATCCCTA
>JAZQJI010000039.1:0-51336 GCA_045541475.1 Oscillospiraceae bacterium | reverse complement strand
AAGTAATAGCACAATTAGTTATGAAGATACAAGACATAGACGAAGAAACGAGAAAATTGCACAAGAAATAGTAAGCGTTTTCGATAAGGAAATCTTATTGTTTTGTATAGATAATAAAATGTGATAAGATAACAAAAAATGGGACAACTCTCACGCAGAGCTGTCCCGTTTTTTATTTTTCGACAAAATTTGAATTTGGCTGTGCAAATCGTGTCGAATTGTAAAGATTTTATATATATTTTTGTATCAAAAGCAGATTTTTTTCAAATGATGCGTCGTTTTGTTTGGTTGAGCGAGACGGAGTTTTGACAGACAAAATAACGTTGCAATAGCGTTGCAATAGAGTGACTTTTTGCAAAATTCCAAGCAATAATTTTGCGTTATGTGTCGCTAATAAAAATAGCTCAAAAACTACGATTTTACGTAGCATTTGAGCTTTCTTTCTATGGTGGAGCATAGGGGATTCGAACCCCTGACCCCCACACTGCCAGTGTGGTGCGCTCCCAACTGCGCTAATGCCCCGTTGTTTGATTAAATATGCCAACAGGTCTTGAATAATCTCAAGACCTGTCGGTGTTTGGTGCGGATAACAGGAGTTGAACCTGCACCGAGTTGCCCCGACCGGCACCTGAAGCCGGCGCGTCTGCCTATTCCGCCATATCCGCTTATTTTTAAACCATATTAAATTGTCATCCGCGCCTGCCGCGTGACTCTTGCGGTGCCCAAAATTGTTCGCTCTTTTTCATTCGCACAATTTTGACCGCTGCGCCTTTTCTCCGTCGCTTTATCTGCTACAAGCAGCGCTCGGTCGAAAAGCTACCATTCCGCCATATCCGCATATTATTATATGATATAGTCATGCTTAGATAAATGTTTAGGATTTCTCAACGCTAAATATTATAACATATATCAAGAATAAAATCAAGAGATTTTGCAAAAAAATACCGTTTAAATTTTAAAACATCGCAAATAATACGATAAATGCAATTTATACTTGAAGAATTAATAAAAAAGTGCTACAATAATTATTTAAAGTTGTATGGAAAGGTAGGCAGGTTTAATGGAACAAATCAAACAGAAAAAGCAAAATTTCCGTTTGCTTAAACGATTTTTACCGTATTATAAGAAATATAAATGGATAATGGTGAGTAATTTGTTGTGCGCAGGTCTTACAACTGCTTGCGAGCTTGTTTTGCCTATGATAGTGCGCGAAATTACCAATGCAGCTACATCGGATGCGGCGATGCTTACAGCATCGTTGATATGGCGTTGCGGATTGATTTACATAATGCTGCGTATTGTAGATACCGCGGCAAATTACTACATGGCGTCTGTTGGGCACATTATGGGTACGAGAATGGAAACCGATATGCGAAAGGATATGTTTGAACATCTGCAAAAGCTTTCGTTTTCGTATTATGATGATGCTAAAGTCGGCACGATTATGTCACGTATAACTAACGACCTTTTTGACGTTACTGAATTTGCACATCATTGTCCTGAGCAGATTTTTATTGCGCTGATAAAAATCACGTGCTCGTTTACAATTCTGTGTACGATGAGTATTAAACTTACATTGATTATTTTTTCAATTGTTCCGCCCATGATTATTGTTCTTACAATTTTTCGTGCCAAGATGAAAGAAGGCTTTCGTGAATCACGCAAGCAGGTTGGTTTGCTTAATTCTCAAATTGAGGACAGCTTGCTTGGTATTCGTGTAGTAAAATCCTTTGCGCAAGAGCATACCGAACAGAAAAAGTTTGATGAAGGCAATATAAAATATCTTGATATAAAGAAAAAAGTTTACTACATAATGGCGGGTTTTCAGTCGTCAACAAGATTTTTTGATGGTTTGATGTATATTGTTGTTGTGGTTGCAGGCGGACTTTTTATGCTTGATAATCAGATAACCGCACCCGATTATATCGCTTACATGATGTTTGTAACAACCTTTTTATCATCTGTAAGAACCATTGTTGATTTTACCGAGCAGTTTCAGCGCGGAATGACGGGTATTGAGCGTTTTGCAGAGATTATGGATATTAAGCCTGAAATATCCGACAGCGAAAACGCCAAACCTATGGGCAGAGTTTTGGGCAAAGTTAAATTTGATAATGTTACGTTTAAATATGAAAGCTCAAGTAAGAATGTTTTAACGCATCTTAATCTTGATGTAAAACCGGGCGAAAGTGTTGCACTTGTTGGACCATCGGGCGGTGGAAAGACTACATTGTGTTCGCTTGTTCCAAGATTTTATGAAGTATCGGGCGGAAATATTCTTGTAGATGATGTTGACATAAAAAATGTTACTTTAAAATCATTACGAGAGAATATTGGTGTAGTAGCGCAGGATGTTTATCTTTTCTCAGGCAGTGTGCGTGAAAACATAGCCTACGGCAGAGAAAACGCAACGCTTGAAGAAATAGAAACAGCCGCAAAGCTTGCAGGCGCGCACGAGTTTATCTCGCAGCTGCCCGATGGCTATGATACATACGTCGGCGAAAGGGGAGTAAAGCTTTCAGGCGGACAAAAACAGCGCATTTCCATTGCGAGAGTATTCTTGAAAAATCCCCCTATATTAATTCTTGATGAAGCCACAAGTGCACTTGATAATGAAAGCGAAAAGCTTGTGCAGCAATCGCTTGAAACGCTTGCCAAGGGCAGAACGACCTTTACCATTGCGCACAGACTTACCACAATCCGCAATGCCGACAGGATTTTAGTGCTTACCGAAAACGGTATTGAAGAAAGTGGCACACACACCGAGCTTATAGCGCAAAACGGCATTTACGCCGAGCTTTACAAAGCGTACGCTCAAATGTGATTGCGTTTTGATATAAAAAGCTTAATCCCACCCGATTTTTACATCAGGTGGGATTTATATTTAGTTATTTCAATAATTTTTGTTCTTTTTGTAGGGTGATTTTTCATCGGTCAAGCCCAATATATAATCCGTACTTGTGCAGTAAAACTGCGCCAGTTTGATTATTATGCCGACTGGTACATCGCGCAGTCCTCTTTCGTATTTGGAATACAGCGACTGGTCGCAAAACAAGTAATCAGCAATTTCTTTTTGTGTTTTATCGTTGTCCTCACGCAGATTTCTTATCCTCACAAACATTTCATTTCACCTCAATATCATTATAAAGCAGATGAAATTAACTCTTGACAAATAGGACAATATGTCCTATAATAATTATGGACATATTGTCCTATTATATACTTTTGGAGTGAAAAATATGAGAAATTTAACGATACCGTGGTGCGGAAAAACTGAATATGATCCTTACGCAAGAGATTGTCATACATGTAAATATGGCGACAAAGATGATGAATACTGTTCATATTGGGATATACATTCTCCAAATGAATGCCCGGATTGCAGAGGTAGTGGATATTCATGGGGTGGACAATGCGATAGATGCAATGGTACAGGCGAAATATAGCTAAGTGGAGGAGTTATGGGATTTTGGGATAGTTTTTGGAATGCTCTTGCTAATCTATCGGATATGGTTGTAGACAGAGCGATAAAAGGCGATAGAAACGGTAGTAGACCATTAAACGATGAACAAAGGGCGAATATTAGTAATTATAAGTCACACCGTAGAAATTGCGCAAAATGCGGCACAGCAATTTATCATAATAATACATCAAGCAATTTGTGCATGAAATGCGAAAGAGAATATGATAATGATTGTTAATCGTAAATGACATCGCAGCGTATAATCGGTAGTTTTAACACAAACAAAACCCCGCCGTTCCAATTTAGGGACGGCGGGGTTATTTGTATCAATCAAAAATCAAACTCAATCGTTTGTGTAGGGGAGAAGAGCAACGTAGCGAGCACGCTTAACAGCTGCTGTAACTTCTCTCTGGTGGAATGCGCAAGCGCCTGTAACTCTGCGGGGAAGGATTTTTCCGCGCTCTGTCATGCACTTCTTGAGTCTGGGAAGATCTTTATAATCGATTCTGTCGATTCTGTCTGCGCAGAAGATGCAAACTTTTCTGCGAGATCTCTTCTGAGCCTTAGGATTTCTCTCCATTTCAGTATTTTCCTTTCGTAAATCTTAAATCAGAATGGAACGTCGCCGTCGCTTAAAATTTCTTCAAAATCGCCCATATCGCCGATAGAAAGACTATCATCAGCAGCGGGCATTGTGTTGCGTACGGGTGCCGGTGCGGGTGAAGAATATCCGTTGTCATCAGGTACTCTGAAGCTGCTTGATTCGGAAGAGCCCTTAGACTCACCAAACGAAACATTATCAGCCTGAACTTCCATCGAATAATGCTTTACGCCGTTAGCATCGGTATAGTCATTGTTCCTGAGGCTGCCCTCAACAATAATCATCTTGCCTTTTGAAAAATATCTCTGAATAAAATCAGCGTTATTTCTCCATGCGGTACAGTTGATAAAATCAGCCTGACGCTCTCTGTCCTTCTGATAAGGACGGTCAACGGCAATTCTAAATCTGCAAACAGAAATATCATTCTGTGTTCTGCGCAGTTCAGGGTCAGCAACAAGTCTGCCCATGAGAATAACCTTGTTAAGCATAGCATAGCCTCCTTTGTAGTGTCAATAAAAAAAGTTATCTTACAGTTGTCATAGAACGAAGAACGCCGTCTGTGATCTTGAGAACACGGTCGAGCTCTGCGGGGAAATCAGGCTTTGATTCAAAGTGATAAAGCACATAGTATCCCTCTGTTTCGTCCTCGATAGCGTAAGCGAGCTTGCGCTTGCCCCAAGCGTCAACCTCTTCGAGTGTACCGTTAGCTTCAATCATAGTCTTGAACTTCTCAACGAGAGCGTTGATGCCGTCCTCCTCTTTCTTGAGGTTGAAAACTACCATAAGCTCGTACTTTTCGATCTGCTTTGCCATCTTTAGCACCTCCTTCTGGGTTTGCACACTTTTAATTAAGCGTACAAGGATTAATTGTTAATTCTTCATGTTGACTGGACAATCATGCCGCAATCAAGCAGAATAAATTATACCATTTGAAAACAAAAATGTCAAGCACTTTTTTGCTTTTTTTGCCATATTTTTTCATTGTTGATTTGATTTGCTTCGGTATAGTAAAATTGTTAAAGCTGATAATGAAAACCAATACATTATCCTAATCATTATGCAATTAAACTATTGATTTTTTGTTAACGATGATATATAATCAAAATATAGAGAAATGTGCAGAAAGAATAAAGACTGCACTGTATTTAAGGGGGATATTGATATGGAGAACAATAATCTTACGCAACAACAGACAAACGAAACCGCAGTTCCTGCGCAAATGGTTGAAAATTATGCGCCGCAACCTTTACCGGTTGGTTTTGCCGCACAGGATGAAAAGCCTGCAAAGGTTAAGAAAAAATCTGGCAACGCATTTATTACGGTGATGTTGATACTTGTGTTTTTAATGCTTGCAGCATTAATTGCGTTGTTTGTATATTCAATGAAAAAGGAAGCAAGCAACAACAAGCGTATTAATGAACTTGCATTGGCGGTTAATACCGTTGCCGAAACTGCTAACAATTGCCAGGAGAATATTGATGCCGCTAACGAAATCCTTGTGGAAATCACCGATTTTACAGCACAGCTTTCTGCAATGATGGGCGGTGAATTGGGAGAAACAACTGAAAACGGCGTTATTATCGGCATGGAATACGAAATTGTTTCAACAGAGAATATTTCCGATGCGTATATTTCGGGTGACTATTCCGAGCTTACTGATGTTGAAATCGAAACGATTGAACTTGCCGAAGAAGTAATCGATGAAGTTATTGAAGATGGCATGACAGATTATGAAAAGGAAGTTGCCATTTACGATTGGATGTTTGAAAACATCAAACATGATGATGGAATTACAGTTGCAATTCCCACAACGGGCGATTATTGTGATAACCCCTACGGCGTGCTTACAACACACAAAGCAGTTTGCGTAGGTTATGCAACCACTTTCAGATTGTTTATGCAAATGCTTGAAATTGAATGTATGGTAGTGCATGATATATATTTGTCACATTCTTGGGATCTTGTTAATATTGACGGCGGCTGGTACCATACCGATTTATACATGGACGTTGATTCTATCAGATACGGCAGCTTTAATATGACGGACGAAATCTGCTATTTGTCGCACGAATGGGATATGGACTTTTTCCCGTCCGCTGATTCTACTGAATACTGTTACAGCGTTATGAGCGCTGTTGAATTTGAATCTCTTACAGCAGCGGCATCAGATATAAGAGAACTGATTGAAAGCGATGAAAGTGCAACGCTTACATTCAAAATCAGCGGAGATGATATGTATACAGTTTATCAGCAACTTCAGCTTATGGCAAACGAGGCTGATTATTATGTGATGAATTCCGAAATAAGCGATTATGGATACCTTTATTACGATTTAGCTTCAATTGACGAGGATAATATCTATTATTCATTGCAGTTTGAAGTATATGATTATGACTATGAAGATGATTATTACGGCGATTACGAAGAACTTTCCGATCGTGAATACGACCGGGCTTACAGAGAAATTGAGAACGCTTTTGCAGATTTTTACGATACTCATGAAGAATATGAATATTACGACGATTGGGAAGACGAAGAATATTATGATGATATCTTTGTTGAATAAATATAGGAGTAGTTTTGATGAGATTTAATATAAGAAAAACAATTTCAATTCTTTTGGCAATGTGTACGGCAATCGTGATGATTTCGTGTTCATCTGAAAGTGATACAGAGAGCAAAAAGGATGAATCTTCGAGTGAGAGTGTTTCATCTTCTCTTTCAAGTTCTGTTGAGCTTGGCGATTTGCGTGAAGCTATGCTTGATGCAGATGATACATTGCCGAATATGTCGCTTGCAAGCAGTGATGATGAAAACGGCGAAGAACTTTTTGCTTATCTTGCAGATTATGATTATGAAAAGGTTGAAGAATATTTCTTTTCTTATGCGGCAACGGGCACAGCGGAAGAAATCGCTGTAATTAAGCTTGTTGATGAAGACGCTGCTAAAGACTGCGCCGATGCCGTTAAGGATCATGTGGAGAGCAGAATTGTTCAGTTTGAAACTTATGATCCTACACAGGTGCCCAGATGTGAAGAGGCAGTTGTGTTTTATAACGATAGCTATGTTGTTCTCATCATTTGTGATAACGATGAAGCTGTAAAGGACGCATTTTACAATGCATTTGAATAATTCAGTATATTAGTTAAAGAGGAATTTTAATGGTTTTTTCCGATATACCTTTTTTATTTTACTTTTTTCCGTTGTTTTTGGGGACTTATTTCTTAAGTCCCCAAAAATTTCGTAATATAATACTTCTTATATTTAGCCTTGTGTTTTACGCATGGGGCGAACCGATATACATAACACTTTTGCTTATTTCGTCCGTTGTCGATTATGTAAACGGCCGTGCGCTTGAACACTTTGAAGGTCAACGGGCAAAACAAAGAGTGTTTTTGTGCATTTCGATAATTGTCAACTTAAGTCTTATGGGCATTTTTAAGTACGCAGGCTTGTTTATTGATACACTGAATACTGTTTTTTCCTTAAATATAACCAATCCGGAAATTGAACTGCCCTTAGGAATAAGCTTTTTTACATTCCAAACAATGAGCTACAGTATTGATGTTTACCGCAAGGACGTTAAGGCAGAGCATAATTTTATAGATTATATGACCTATGTCTGTATGTTTCCTCAACTTGTTGCAGGCCCGATAGTTCGCTATCAGGATATCTCAAAAGAGCTTTGCGAGCGCAAAGTTACATTTGATGATTTTAGCAGCGGCATGACAAGGTTTCTGTTCGGACTTTTCAAAAAGGTTTTAATCGCAAATCAGATAGGCTCGCTGTGGGATTATGTTTATGCCGCCGAAAGCCGCAGTGCCGCATTGGCATGGCTTGGATTGATTGCGTTTTCTTTGCAGATTTATTTCGATTTTTCAGGTTACAGCGATATGGCTATCGGCATGGGTAAAATGATTGGGTTTAATTTTCCGGAAAATTTCAATTATCCTTATATATGTCAAAGCATAAGCGATTTTTGGCGCAGATGGCACATGTCGCTTTCGGTTTGGTTCAGAGATTATGTTTACATATCCTTGGGCGGCAACCGCAAGGGCAAGGCAAGACAAATTCTAAACCTTATGATTGTATGGGCGCTTACAGGCTTCTGGCACGGCGCTTCATGGAATTTTTTGCTTTGGGGCGTTTATTTCGGCGTTATATTGTCAATAGAAAAGCTGACAAAACTGCCTGAAAAACTGCCGATTATATTAAGGCATATCTACTCAATATTCTTAGTGCTTATCGGCTGGATGATTTTTGCTATTGAAGATATGAGCAAGCTTAAAGCTTATGCAATGCAGCTTTTCGGATCTCAAGGTATTGCCTCGTCCGAGTTTCTTTATCAGATAAACAATTACCTTTCAATAATTCTTATCGGCATTTTGCTTTCTGTTCCGATATATCCTTACATAAAACAGAAAGTACAGAAAAATACGCTTTTCTGCAATGTAATGGGTGCAGTAGGTTGCGTTGCCGCCGCTGTGCTTGTTGTGGTTTGCGTTTCTATGCTTGTTGCCGATAGCTACAATCCGTTTTTGTATTTCAGATTTTAACAATAATTAGGTATATAGAATAATGAATATAATGAAAAAAATACTGTGCGTTTTTTGTCTTGTTGTATTTTCGCTTGGCGGTATATTGACAATTATACTGCCCGATAAAGAGTTTTCCGAGGAGGAAAACCGTATTTTGCAGCAATTGCCGTCAATTGATGCAAAATCAGTAATAAATGGCAATTTTCAGCAGGATATTAACAAATACTTAACCGACCAGGTTGTTTTGCGCGGCGGCTTTATGCGTGTGTATGCTTTAACGCAAAAAACGCTTGGAAAGTCAGAATATAACGGGATATATGTCTGCGATGATAATTGGATTATTGAAACATATAACGAACCGAAGAATACTGAGCAAATAACAGGAAAATTCCGCAAAATTGCCGATAATGTAAATGCTGATTGTGCAATTATGCTTGTGCCTACCGCTGTAAGCATTTATGATGAGGTTTTGCCGCCCAATGTCAGCTTTAAAACCTCTCAGCATGATGTGTGCGATTATATTTACGAAAATTGCGGCATGAACTGTATTGATATGTGGAATGTGTTTGAAGATAATAAGGACAAAACACAGCTTTTCTACAAAACCGACCACCACTGGACAACCGACGCTGCATTTTTGGCATATCAGCAATATTGCATTGCCATGAATATCGAACCGTTGGAAAAAGAGTTTTTTGATATAACAACCGTATCTGATGATTTTTACGGCACAACCTACTCAAAAGCGTTAACTGCTTTTCAAACTCCGGATGAAATTAAGGCATATAAGCAGGATATGAACGGGATTACCGTTACTTACGCAAGCGGCACGGGCGATTTGTACGCGGAAAGTTATCTTGATAAAAAGGATAAATACTCATACTTTTTAAATTCAAATCAACCGCAGATTGTTATTGATAACGAAAATGTAAAAAACGGCAAAGTGCTGCTTGTAGTTAAGGATAGTTATGCAAACTGTCTTGTGCCTTTTCTTATCAATCACTACGAAAAAACAATCGTGCTGGATACAAGATACTACCGTAACGGCGTGACAAACGCCGCCGAAAGCTTTAACGCTACGGATATATTCTTTTGCTTTAACCTTAATACGCTTGATACCGATACGGCGATATCGGGTATTTATTAGTAATGTGCTGCACAAAAAAGTACCGAATCTAAACAGATTCGGTACTTTCTTTTTGCTGTTAAACATTATCGCCAAAATACGATTAAATCCTTTAATGCCTGATAAATCCACGGGTTTTCGATATTATACACCGTTTGAGGATAATTGCACATATAAAGCAGCATAAGTATAATCGGTTGGATAAATGCAATTGAAACAGCAATTGTAGCAGGTCTGCGGATAACCGCAAAACGTTCATAATCATGAGCGGCGGCAAGCGCTTCCGAAATTGCAAGCACGCCAACAATTGTTGCGGGTATTGCTATGTCACTTATGTATCTGATATTGTATCCGCCTAAACAGAAATCAACCAAAGCTACAATTATGCAAACAATCACAGCAGATATGTAAACAGTTTTCTTTTCAAGGCTGCAACCCTTGCGTCTTAGCACTAAAGGCAGCATAAGTATTCCTAATAATATAGGTGCGTATGACAAAATACCAAAGCCGTATTCGATATAGCTGTACTGACCGTAATTTGCAAAATTAATAACTTTTGCAGTTAAGTAGGGGAAATCGTTGGAGAAATTGGGCTGGCAAAAAATATAGTGATAAAGCGCCGCGGGTAATTGTGATAACTCAACTTCCTTTAAGCTTACATTACATACTGTAAGCTGATATGCCATGCCGAAATCAAACGGCGAGCCAAATCTTGCTTCGTTGTATTTCATCAAAGCACCGCCGCCGAGTAAAATCGGCAGAACGAAACCTAAAACGCCTGCAAGCTTGATGATTTTGCCATAATTCTTCGACGTCAGCATAGAAATAAGCGCAGGTATGATTAAAACTGCACCAACTGCTATTGATGGACGTGAACCAACAGTCAGAATAAAGAATAATCCTGATAAAAACAGCAAAAGCACGCGGATTATATCGTTTTTAACTCTTGTTGATGCAAGCGCAAACCAAAATGTAAACAGCAGGTAACACGCACCAAATGCAAATGGTACATAATAAGCATCGGCTGTATACAGCGATAGCACACCGCCGTAGGTAAATACCGAACCTAATAGAGAAAACAGCAATGTTATAAAGCTTACCTTCGGGCAGTATCTGCGTATAAATTCAAGCAGTGCACCGAATAGAGCAATAATCGAAAATATTGATATAGTAAGTATTGCCGTATTTGTTGTCGGCAAATAACCCGTTGCGTGATAATATGGATACCAGAAAGTAATTACGGGCGCTACGCCGAAATATGAATAATACTTGCCATTGTAATATGCTCTGTCCCAAAGATAGTTAGCTTCCTTTCGCAATCCTACTTCGTAAGGGTCTTCAAGTGCTAAAAGGTTTTCTTCAACCTTAACATCAAGATGAAGCTGACCCTTTTGGAATGCGTCAAAGGTCTGCGTAAATGGGTCTTCGTATGCAATTATATCAACTGGGTATTCTTTTTTCAGATGCGCCTTTTCTGATGAATAATCCTTGAAAATCCCTATGTGCATTATCACAAACGCACAAAGCAGCCATATAAGTACATTCTGTGGTACGCTTTTTGGGTTGTACTTTATTCTCATCAGTGAATAAGCGTCGATTGCACAGATAATTGCGCAGATGAACAGCAATAATAAAAACCTGAAATTGTTGAAATTGAATGTTTTTGATGAACTTAAAACAACATCTTCAAGATATACAGTACCATCAACACCGGTAAAGCTTAATTTTACCTCGTGCAAAGTACCATAAGGAGATATGGATAATTCAGCGTATCCGTTCCGGCAGTTAAGCGTGCTTTGAGCAACGCTTTTAGAATCAACGGTATTATTGTCGTCTTTTATTAAAACAGTTGCTATAAATGATGTATCCTCGCCTGAAAATTTTAGCTTTACCGAATTAACATTCGTTCCCTCGCCAACAATTGTTGCCGAACTCGTGTTTTCGATAATTGCTCCGTGCTCGGTTATGTATGATTTATTGTAATTAATGCTCTCAAGCGGAATTTGCGTATCACGAGGGTTGGAGTTAAAGCAAACACCGTTAAACACAAGCACTTCAATCAGCAAAACTGCAACGGCGCAAATTGAAACGTTTTTGAAAAACTTAGCAGATTGCGGAGTTTTACTTGCATATTCCTTTGGCAAAAACCAGCCCAATGCTCCGCCAAGCGAAGTTATAAGAATAAATAAAAATACGCTGAAACCGTAATCAGTAAAAAGCTTGTTGTAAATTGTATTTTGACTTGATACCTGCGTAATCAACAAAATAAGTATAATCTGCGCAATGGTGATTATAAAGAAATTAAGGTAATAGCTTAGTTTAAGCTTTGTTGCATTGTCTTCGTTTTCTTTATTCTTGTTGCGCATATAAAGCTGCATAAGTAAACCTAAAATTAGGTTTACCGCAACAGATGTTATTACATACCCCGGCACTAAAATAACACTCCTCTATTTTGATAAATATTACCGAAAAATATTGTAACATTTTAGTACATATTTGTCAAGAAAAGCGATTTTTATAAAAGCACTTGACAATTGAGTATGTATTCAACTATAATATATACAGTTGAACAGATATTCAACTAAAGAGGGAGGCTGATATCATGTCAAGAAATGAATTTATCTGCGATTGCAACTCTATCAATCATGAGTTGGTAGAACAAACCATATCACAAATGCCCAATGATGAAATTGTAACAAAGCTTGCAAATTTCTACAAAATCATCGGTGATAAAACAAGGTGCAAAATACTGTTTGCATTAAAACAGCACGAAATGTGTGTGTGCGACCTTGCAAATGTAATGTCCATGACAAAATCATCAATTTCTCATCAGTTGAGCAAAATGAGAGAGTGCTCAATGGTAAAGTGCGAAAAAAGGGGCAAAGAAGTATATTATTCTTTAGATGATGAACATATTTCCGAAATTTTTGATATAAGTATGGCGCACATTAGCCACAAGATATAAAAGGGGGCATTTTTATGAAAACGGAAAAGAACATTTTAATCGCGTTTATTCTCAATCTTTCTTTCTCGATTTTTGAGTTTATCGGCGGAACTTTTAGCAACAGCATTGCTATCGTTTCCGATTCTATTCACGATATGGGCGATGCACTCAGCATCGGTATATCATATTTTCTTGAGAGAAAGAGCAAAAAACAACCTGATGCCGACTATACTTACGGCTATGCAAGATACTCTGTTATCGGCAGCGTTATTACAACGTTAATTCTGCTTTTTGGCTCGGTAATGGTAATATTTAACGCTGTTAAGCGTGTGGTTAATCCTGAACCGATTAATTACAATGGAATGATTATTTTTGCAATTATAGGTTTGTGCGTTAATTTGATTGCAGCATTTGTTACAAGAGAAGGCGACTCGCTTAATCAAAAAGCGGTAAATCTTCATATGCTTGAAGATGTAATAGGCTGGGCGGTTGTCCTTATCGGAGCGGTTGTTATGCGCTTTACGGATATTTCCATACTTGATCCGATTATGTCAATTGCCGTTGCGCTGTTTATATTTGTAAATGCAGTTAATAACCTTAAAGATGCATTGGATTTGTTTTTGGAAAAGACACCACATGGTGTAAGCGTTGAAGAAATAAAGGAACATGTTTCTGAAATTGAAGGCGTTATAAACGTCCATCATATTCATGTGTGGAGCATGGACGGCTTTAATAATTACGCAACAATGCACGTAGTTGCTCAATCCGATTCGGCTTTGCTTAAACAGCAGATAAGAGAAGAATTGAATGAGCATAACATCAGCCATGTAACGCTTGAATTTGAAAATGCTGATGAAGCCTGCGTTGATGAACACTGCCATGTTGAGCATAATTCTCATTCGGGGCATCATCACCATCATCACCACCATTAATTGATTTGTGCAAATTTGATATATTTTTGTTTGCATGGTGTTTTTTTGAAAGAGAAAATCACAAAATTGGAAAATAGAGCCATTTTTTATCAATTATGGCTTGACAAAATGTTTTGTTGTATGTATAATATGATATAGGTTAGCTTGGGCTAACCTTTCATATCGTACACGAGTTAGCCGAACCTAACAGGCTTGGCGCAATATGACAAGGAGGTATGTATGAATTTAAAGCTTGCAGAAGAGGGAAAAGAATACATCGTTCAGCAGATTGAAACTGACGATGAAGAACTTGATGCTTTTCTGTTTTCTCTTGGTTGTTACAGCGGCGAACCGATTACTGTAATTTCCCACCTCAAAGGCGGCTGTGTTGTTTCAATCAAGGACGGCAGATATACTATTGATAATGAGCTTGCAGAAGCCATTAGTATTGCTTGATTTTTTGAATATGATAAAAAGTAATCGCTTGATTGCTTTTTATTATGACATATAGTTAGCTGAGCCTAACCGGTATTTTAACAGTAAATCTGTAAAATAAATTTATAATCCAAGTTTTCTTCAAGGGAGGAACCTATAATGAGAATCGCTTTAACAGGTAATCCTAACAGCGGTAAAACTACTATGTATAACGCCCTTACAGGCCGTAACGAAAAAGTCGGCAACTGGGCAGGCGTTACAGTAGAAAAGAAAGAACACCCCATCAAAAAGAGTTATTACAGCGGAAGTGAAGAGCTGATTGCAGTTGACCTTCCCGGCGCATACTCAATGTCGCCGTTTACTTCTGAAGAAAGTGTCACAAGCTCTTATGTAAAAAACGAAAACCCTGATGTTATCATTAATATTGTTGATGCTACCAACCTCAGCAGAAGCCTTTTCTTCACAACACAGCTTCTCGAACTTGGTATTCCAGTTGTAGTTGCTTTGAATAAAGCTGATATCAACAAGAAAAAAGATACCAAAATTGATACAGCAAAGCTTTCTGCAAAGCTCGGTTGCCCCGTTGTAGATACAGTTTCAACTTCTGCCGATGGTCTTGCTGAGCTTATCAAGGCTGCTACGGAAAATGTCAATACAATGCAAAAAGCGCCTTACGTTCAGGGCAATATCGACCTTACAGACAAAAAGGTTGTTGAAGAAGCTGACAGAAAGCGTTTTGCTTTTGTAAACGGCATTGTTGCAGATGTTGAAAGCCGTAAGGTTTTAACCAAAAATATAAATTCACAGGATAAGATTGATGCAATTCTTACAAACAAGTGGCTTGGTATTCCGATTTTTGCCGTTGTTATGACTCTTGTTCTCATGATTTCGCAGTATTGGGTTGGTCCTTTCCTTGCAGATACACTCGTTGCATGGCTTGAAAGCTTTCAGGGTTGGGTCGGCGGCCTTGTCGAAGATGCAAATCCCTTAGTTTCCGCTTTGCTCGTTGATGGCGTTATCGGCGGTGTTATCGCAGTTGTTGGCTTCCTGCCGCTTGTAATGGTAATGTATTTCCTCATTGCTTTGCTTGAAGATTGCGGATATATGGCACGTGTTTCAGTAGTGCTTGACCCCATTTTCAAGAAGGTTGGTCTATCAGGTAAATCAGTAATTCCTTTTGTTATCACAACAGGCTGCGCTATCCCCGGTGTTATGGCTTCGCGTACAATCCGAAATGAGCGCGAAAGAAGAGCAACTGCTATGCTTGCGCCCTTTATGCCCTGCGGCGCTAAGCTTCCCGTAATTGCACTTTTTGCAGGCGCATTCTTTGCAGATGACTGGTGGGTAAGCCCCTTGATGTATTTCTCGGGTATTGTACTTATCTTCCTTGGCGCACTTCTTGTTAATAAAATTGCAGGCTATAAATCAAGAAAATCATTCTTTATTATTGAACTTCCCGAATATAAAACTCCCAGCCTTGTGCGTGCTTTACAGACAATGTGCAGCCGTGGTTGGTCTTACATAGTAAAGGCAACAACAATTATTCTTCTTTGCAACACTGCCGTACAGGTAATGCAGACATTTGACTGGAGCCTTAAGGTTGCTGAAACTGCTGATTCATCAATTCTTGCTTCAATTGCCGGACCTTTTGCATACCTTCTCATTCCTATCGTTGGCGTTCTCTCATGGGAACTCGCTGCAGCTGCCGTTACAGGCTTTATTGCTAAGGAAAACGTCGTTGGTACATTGGCAGTTTGCTTCGTTGGTCTTGAAAATCTTATTGATACCGAAGAACTTGCACTTATGGAAGGTGCAGGCGAAAATGTCGCAGCGGTATTTGCAATCACAAAGGTTGCTGCACTTGCATATCTCATGTTCAATCTCTTTACACCTCCCTGCTTTGCTGCAATCGGCGCTATGAATGCTGAAATGAAGAGTGCTAAGTGGCTTTGGGGCGGCATCGGACTTCAGCTTGGTGTTGGCTATTCAGTTGGTTACCTTGTATACCAGATTGGTACACTTGTTACAACAGGTGCACTTGGAAAGGGCTTCCTTCCCGGACTTATCGCAGTAGCTGTATTTGCTGCAATTCTCGTTTATCTGTGCATAAATGCCGATAAAAAGCTCAAAGCTGAATATGCACTTAACGGCACAAAGTCAAAATCTACCGTTGGTGCAAATAAGTAATTAATACTTTAAGGAGTATCTCGCAATGGAAAATATCATTGTTATTGCAATTGTTTTGATAATTGTCGGACTTGCCTCATATTACATCTATAAGGCTAAAAAAAGCGGACAAAAGTGTATTGGCTGCCCTTACTCGCGTGAGTGTGGCTCCAATAAAAACTCAAATTCATGCAGCGGCTGTAATGGGTGCTGTTCAGATTGTGAAAACAAGTAGTTTTCTTTGCAAAACAAATACAACAAAACGAATGTATGTATAATAGTAAACGCCTCTTTCCGTTTGTTCGGATAGAGGCGTTTTTGCATAAATAATTTTTTTTGAAAAAACAGTTGACAAATGTAAATCAGTGTGATATACTACAACTGTAATAACACGAATAATACAGCTAATTCAGATAGCGAGGTGAATATATGGTATATTTCGATATCGACTTAAAAAGCCGCACAGCGATTTACGAGCAGATTTACAAAAAAACTGTTGAACTTATCATCAAAGGTGAGCTTAAAGAAAATGACCAGATGCCAAGCGTCAGGGCACTTTCGGCAGAAATCAGCGTCAACCCAAATACAATTGCAAAGGCTTATGCAATGCTTGAAAAAGACGGCATAATATATTCGTTAGCAGGCAGGGGTAGCTTTGTTGCCAAGGTTTCTATTGAAAAAGTTGCAGATTTTTTGCTTGTTGATTTTGATAGGTGCGCAATTGAAGCGCTTGAGGCAGGCATAACATCTGATATTTTGATGCAGAGAATTAATGCTTTGGAAACCAAAATCAAAGCTGATGATTAATAAAAGGAGATTGATTTTATGATTGAATTTAAAAATGCTACAAAAAAGTTTGATGAAAAAACAGCGGTTAACAACGTTAACCTTACCATTCCCACAGGCTCATGCTTTGGACTTTTAGGCTCAAACGGTGCAGGTAAATCTACAATGCTGCGTATGATTTCAGGCGTTTATGAAGCAAACAGCGGCGAAGTGCTTGTAGACGGCAAAAAGATTTACAATAACAACGAAGTAAAGGAACGTATTTTCTTTATCAACGATGAAACTATCCAGTTTACTTCAATGACTTTGAAGGAGCTAAAGAATTTCTTTAAGCCGTATTATCCTAACTTTTCCGAGGAAATATTTGAAAAGCTCAATTCAGTTTTAAAACTTCCCGAAAAGCGTAAGCTTACAACCTTTTCAAAGGGTATGAAAAGACAGGCGGTTGTTATTGTAGGTCTTGCTTGCCAAACTGACTATATTATGCTTGATGAAGCTTTTGACGGTCTTGATCCCACAATGCGAATTATTGTTAAGCGTATGATTATTGACGCTATGGCAGAACGTAACCTTACTGCAATTATTTCTTCGCACAACCTTATGGAAATGAGCGAGCTTTGCGATACTGTTGCACTTTTGCATAATGGCGAAATCGTATATTCTAACGAAGTTGGCGACCATGATATTTTCAAGATACAGACATCCTTCAAACAAGAAGTTACAATGGAAATGCTTGAAAGTAAGGGTATTAACGTACTGCATTTTGATGTTAAAGGCAGCGTTTACAATATTATTGCTAAAGGCAATGCCGATGAAATTCTGCAGAAAGTCAACGAGTTTAATCCTGCCTTTGTGGATACTGTTGACTTGACTCTTGATGAGATATTTGTTTATGAAATGGAGGGACTTGGATATGACTTCAACATTGTCACAGAATAAGAAAAGTGTTATTATGACACGAGTTTATCAGAATATTAAAGAATCAACAGCGCTGGCAATCGGTATTTGCATTATAATGTTGTTTTCTTCAGTTGTTAATATAATGAATTTTGCAAGCTATGCAAGGATAAGGGTGAATGAGTCGGTACTTGCTGAAAACCCCAATTACGTTCCTTTTGATCATGAAGAACTTGCTATGACGGTTATTGGTAGTAGTGGTATTTCGTTTGTCTGCATGATTTTAGCTGCTCTTATAGCGATAAAGTGCTTTAGACATATGCATAAAAAAAGCCTTGTAGACCTTGAATATTCTCTTCCCCTTACAACCAATCAGAGATTTCTTGCTTCGGCAGTTTCAACGTTAGTTCTTATAATCGGCGCAACCATTATATCAGCATTGTTAACGCATATCATAGCATTTTCAATGCTTGGCAATTCTACTGAATTTGGTGTGATGTTCAAAAAAATCGGCGGCGATTTTTCTGATGTGGCAGAATTGTTTGTCAAGTCACATTTGCTGACGTTATCCGAAATGCTTCTTTTAGTTGCAACAGGTGTGCTTGCATTAAGCTGCTGCGGTATTTTGTTTGATGCAATAGTTTACGCAGGCGGTAGCTCTGTTCTGATAATTCTTATAGCTATGTTGGCGTTGTCGATTAAACAGATTGATTATTCCGCTTTTGTGCAAACAGGGTGGAACGAGAACTGGGTTGCTTACATATCCCCGTTTTACTCAATGCTGACATCTTATCTGTCCTTTGTTCATGTGGGCGATACAGTGGATTTGTCACCCATTAATTCGCTTTGCATTTTTAGATTCGTTTTGTCCTTGGCTCTGTTTGCTGTTGCATTTGTTATTCATCGCAAGCGCCGCGCCGAAGATGTTGGCAAGCCGTTTGCTTTTAAACCTTATTACTATGTTGTATCAACTCTTTTGATATTGCTTTCATGCGGTGCAATGTATATTAATCAGGTTCAGTCTGAGTTTTATGGATATGATGATTATAACGCAAAAGGCACTATTATTATGAGCTCAATGATAATGTTCTTTGCTTTCCTTGTGCTTGAAGTACTTGCAGAAAGAAAGAGCGTTTTCTCCAAAAAGAGAGTCATTCAAGGTATAGTTCGATTTGCGGTTACCGTTCCGCTTTGCTTTGCAGTTGCAATCATTTACCGTAATATTTCAATGGGTATTATGCCTAATTTGCCCGAAGCAGATGAAGTATCCACTGTATCAATTAACTGCCATGTCTACGGCAGTGAAGTTGATTACGATTTTGAAGGTATGCCTTTGTATGACGCAACAAAGCTTGGTATTAACAGCGAGCTTGCAAATAGCGATCGACTGAATGAAATGTTGGATTTTGGTCAAAAAGAACAGATTGAAGACGTACTGGATTTGGCTGAACAAATTAACGAATTTGAGTTAGATTACTATAAGAAACATAAAGAGTATTATATGTTCGGTTATGAAGAATATCCTGATTTGGCAATGATGGTATACATTGAGTTTTATACCCGTGACGGCGGTTATGTATCCTATACGGTTGACTTGTCACAGGATTTTACAAAGCAGTGGGTGGAAAAATATCTTACTGACGATGAACTCTACGGTGAATATGATATCTGGTATTAATCCTCAATAATAAGAGAATTGTGTGTAGAACTTTTTTTGAAGAAAGGATTTTGCCGTGATAGATATATAACAACACGGCATGAAGGAGCGGCAAAGGTAACAACCAATGCCGCTGCTTCAAAAGATTTAGATTATTTATTGAGGAGTGATTGTTGTAATGAGTGCAACAACGAAACACAAACGCTCAAATCCATTGCTTACACGCTTTCGTCAGCAGTTTAACAGCACACTTTCTTTTACGGTTTTGCTAGCGGCACTACTGATAATGGCTGGTCTTGTTTCGGTATATGCGGTGTTAGGCACATCGTTTTCGTGGAGCACATCACAAATATTATTTGATAGTACAATGTCAGGTATTTGTGAATCTTTTTTTATGTTCATCATGCTTCTTTTGGTTCTTGTTGTTTTAATAGTAATTAAAAGCTTTAGGCATCTGCATAAAAAAAGTATTTCCGATACAATATATTCTTTACCCGTAACAAATAACCAAAGGTATCTTGCGTCTTGCGGCTCAATTCTGCTGTCAGTATTTCTTGCTTTTGCTGTGGCTTTTGTAGTTACGATTGCGGTATTTTATTCTGTATCTTCTTCTATTGAAAGCTTTTCTGAGAATACTTCAAAATGCGGAGTTGATTACGGCGATTTCTTTTTGATATATTTCCACTATTTTATGTACATACTTGCCGAAATGGTGCTTATGGCTTCATTAGCGGTAATTGTAGTGTGTTGCTGCGGCAAGGTATTTGACAGCATTGTATATACGGGCATGTTGATTGTTGCACACTGGATAGCGGCTTTGACAATAGGTGAACTTGTTTATATTGAAACGGAGCTTTTTACCTACGGTATAACTTGGCTTGACGATATCGCCAAACTATCTCCGTTATATGTGGCATTTTATGAGGGCAATGCCGATATGGCATGGTCAGGCTCGGAGTTTGATGTTTTGAATTACCCTGAGTTTTACTTTGTAGTGCTTGCAATTTCGGCGGTATTGTTTGCAATTGCTTTCTTTTTGCATAAACTTCGCCGTGCCGAAGATATAGGAACACCCGTTGTGATTAAGGGTATGCAGTATTTAGTTGCTACTTTGTTGACAATGTGTTTTGCCGCATCAATTATGCTTGAAAAAGCTTACGCCTCAAACTATAGCAGCGACAAGCGGAAAATGATGTACAGCATAATGATTATCGGTGTTTTTCTCGCAATCGAAGGCATTGCCGCACGCAACCGAAAATTGAACATAGCAATTTTTAAGGGTATTGCTATAAGATTTGCAATAATTGTACCGCTTAGCTTTGCGGCAGTTTTTGCAATTAATAAAATAACTGTGCTTTCACAGCTTAACACGCCAGAATTGGAAGATATTGAGCATATCAGTATTCGCAGCGATATCGGCCTGGGATATGCCGGCTCTAAATGCATTTACGGCGAAAATGGCGAAATTATCGCTATTGTTGATGAAAACGGCAATATGATTTCTGACGGCGCATTGATGAATAGTAAACGTGCCGACGCAGTTTGCGAATATAAAGAAAAAGAGCAGATAAAGAATATAATGGCATTTGCAGATGAGTGTGTTGATACCGAAAGGGAATACTATAAAAAGTACTTAACCCACTCAAACGGCGGTGATTATAAAGGTGAATACTGGATAAGACTTTTTATTACCATTTATCTGAAAGATGGCTCAAAACACAATTTGTATATTTACAACTCTTATCAGCACGCTGATGAATGGGCAAGATATTACTTGACCGATGAGCTGTTTGATATAAACGATAATCATTATGATTTGGATGACGATTATGAAAAAATTGTTGATGACGGATTTTATGTAACAGATAAAGCATGGTGCCTTAATTAATAAAATTAACTGATTTTATATATTTCTTTCAGGCGGTTCTGATTTTTTTCAGCACCGCTTTTTTTTTTAAAAGTACTTGACAAATGCGTATTAATATGATATACTCCTAATTGAGATAAGTTATCAATAAGGATTTGATATTATGAATAAAGAAAAGTTGTGTAGGAATACAATACAAAAACAGCTTGTTATTGATACTGTTAACGAACTGCACACGCATCCCAGCGCAGAAGAAATTTACAACGCTGTTGTGGAAAAAGCACCGCATATCAGCAAAGCAACTGTTTACCGCAATCTTGCACATTTAAGCGAAATTGGTGAGATTTTAAAGATTGAAGTGCCTAACGCAAGCGATAGATTTGATTTTAACACAAAACCGCATCATCACATGAAATGCACAATGTGCGGCAGACTCAGCGATGTAGAATTTTCGAAAGAGCTTGATGTTATGGGCAATGCTAAATCTGTAATGGGAGATACCTTGACGGGTTATCAGCTGCTGTTTGCGGGTGTATGTAAATCCTGCACGGAGTAAATTTAGTTAAATTTCCGCAAAAGCGGATAAAATATTATTTCACTTTAAAGGAGAATTTTATCATGGAATTGAAAGGTTCAAAGACAGAAAAGAATTTGATGACAGCTTTCGCAGGTGAAAGCCAGGCAAGAAACAAGTACACATATTTTGCTTCCGTTGCAAAGAAAGAAGGCTACGAGCAGATTGCAGCTATCTTTTTGAAGACAGCAGAAAACGAAAAGGAACACGCAAAGCTCTGGTTTAAGGCTCTTGGTGAATTGGGCGATACAGCAGCTAACCTTGCGGCAGCTGCTGAAGGCGAAAATTATGAGTGGACAGATATGTATGATCAGTTTGCAAAGGACGCTGAAGAAGAAGGCTTTGCACAGCTTGCTGCTCAGTTCCGTGCTGTTGCTCAGATCGAAAAGGCTCACGAAGAACGCTATCGCGCACTTTTGAGCAATGTTGAAATGCAAAAGGTATTTGAAAAAGGCGAAATGACAATGTGGGAATGCCGTAACTGCGGCCATCTTGTAATGGGCACAAAGGCTCCCAAAGTATGTCCTGTATGTCTGCATCCCCAAAGCTTCTTCGAAGTTCGCAGCGAAAACTATTAATCATATAGTCAAATACTATACTTGCTGCCGAAGGTTATGCCCTTCGGCAGTTTTGTTTTTTAAAAATTAGTAAATCTACCAAAATAACTCTTGATTTATTGGTAATATTGTGGTATAGTCAATGGTGGCGGAAAATTTTAGCAACTTTAATCTTAAAAAATGAATTTGCTGATTATTACAGCTAAAAAATGTGCCATAATACATCTATGTAATGTTGATTGAAGGTCTTTACTGATATGAAAAAAATAGATTTAACAGTGTTGAAAGAAACCAAATATATTGCATTATTCTCGTTAATATTAAGTATGCTGATGCAATCTGTTTTTCTGATTATCGGCAGATGGGATTATACTGTTCTGCTTGGCAATATTCTCGGCTTTTCCGCCGCTGTTGGCAATTTTTTGCTTATGGGCATAACAGTGCAAAATGCACTTGAAAAATCTGAAAATGACGCTAAAAATCTCATTAAATTCTCTCAGACAATGCGTATGCTTTTATTGTTTGGCACTGCAATACTTGGGCATTTAATTCCCGTATTCAGTCTTATTGCAGTGGTAATACCCTATATTTTCCCACGCATTGCAATTCTTTTCAGACCGCTTTTTATTAAGGAATGATTCATAATGTGTAATAAAGGAGTGAATGATTTGAATAAGACAAGCCGTCGCTTTAAAATCGTTGACGCTTTGCTTGTTGCAATGATGATAATCCCAATAGCTTGCGGCATTGTGCTTCAGGTACTTACAAAGCCTCAATCTGAAGGGGTAACTTTAACGGGCGCGCGTATATTTTTTACAATACCCATGCCTTTGCAGGATTTTCCAATTACCGAATCGCAGATAAATTCGGCTATTGTCTTAACGGTTATATTCTTTTTCTGTCTGTATATGACGCATGGCATGAGCGAGCATATTGAACTGAAAAGACAGCATTTTGCTGAAATTATCGTTGAAAAGGCTGATTCACTTATCAAAGAGAATATGGGTGAATATTTCGCAGGATTTGCACCGTTTATAATAGCAATACTTGCGCTGTCAGCTCTTTCAAGCCTTATGTCACTTTTCGGACTTTATCCACCCACATCGGATATCAATATCGTTGGCGGTTGGGCTTTGTTGGTATTCGGGCTTATCACATACTACAAATTAAAATGCGGACCGCTAAATTATCTTAAAAGCTTTGCCGAACCGGTTGCTCTGCTTACTCCCATGAACATCATCAGCGAAGTTGCAACCCCTGTTTCAATGGCTTTTCGTCATTACGGCAACGTGCTTTCGGGTACGGTAATTTCGGTGCTTCTTGCTTCTGCCCTTGGCGGACTTTCGTCAACGGTGTTGGGCTCTTTGCCGGGTTTTCTTGCCGATATCCCGCTATTTCAGATAGGTATACCCGCTATTTTGTCGATATATTTTGATGTTTTCAGCGGATGCTTGCAGGCATTTATTTTTGCAATGTTAACAATGATGTATGTTTCGGGCGGATTTTCTCTTGAAGAATATGAGAAAAGAAAAGCTCGTAAATAAAATCAAAAATTAAAAATTACGGAGGAAAAAACATTATGGAACTCGCTATTGGTATTATTTTAGGTTGTTGTGCTCTTGGTGCAGGCATGGCTATGATCGCAGGTATCGGCCCCGGTATCGGTGAAGGTAACGCAGTAGCAAAGGCTTGCGAAGCTATCGGTCGTCAGCCGGAATGCAAGGGACAGGTTACATCAACAATGCTTATGGGCTGTGCCATTGCCGAAACAACGGGTGTATACGCGCTTGTTATCGCAATTCTGCTCATTTTTGTAGCACCCAATATTCTGGTTGATATTCTTGTAGAAACAATGAAATCACTTTAATTTGCCGCATTGTGTAATGTTGGAGTATAATATATGCAAACATTAGATATTATTTCGGTCAATATATGGCAGATGATCGTTTCGCTTGCAAACCTTGTTCTGCTGTTTTTGATTGTAAAAAGATTTCTTTATAAGCCGGTAAAGAATATGCTTGAAACGCGTCAAAACTCTATTGAAAGCGACTACAACGCCGCTAATGAGGCTAAAATTCAGGCTCTTGCCGATAAAATGGCTTATGAAGAAAAATTGCAGACAGCCTCTGCTAAGGCTGATGATGTTATAAAATCTGCTGTGGATACTGCAAAGCTACGAGAAAAAGAAATTATTGAAAAAGCGAAAACAACCGCAGATGCCATTATCAATCAGGCGCATGATGAAGCCGAGCTTGAACGTAAAAAGGCTGCAGACGGCATAAAGAGAGAAATTGTCGAAGTTTCCTCTGTTTTAGCTGAAAAAATGCTTGAGCGTGAGATATCCTCAGATGATCATAAACATTTTATAGACTCTTTTATCGAAAGTATGGGTGAATAATATGACGCAGACCGATAAAGAGTATGCAAAGGCTTTGTTTGCCCTTGCTGTTGAGGAAAACAAAACCGAGGAGTATTTGCGCAATCTTGTGCAGGTAAAACAGGTTGTTGAAGAAACCCCTGAATATATAGAGTTTCTTTCATCACCTGCAATACCGTTAAGTGAACGCTTGCAGGCTGTTGATGAAGCCTTTGGCGATGTTTTTGATGAATATCCCGTTTCTTTTTTAAAGCTTATGTGCGAAAACGGGCATTTCCGTTATATAAGCAGCTGTATAGATGAATTTGCTGCTTTGGTGATGGAATATAATAATAGCTGCACCGCTGATATTTATTCTGCCGTTGTACTTGATGATAATCAAAAACAGGCTGTAATTGCAAAGCTCGAAAAACTTACGGGTAGAATAATTCGGCCTGTTTATATTGTTGATAAATCGCTTATAGGCGGTTTGAAAATCGAAATTGAGGGCAAAACCTATGATGGCAGTGTTAAGCATCGTCTGCGTGATGTGAAGGATGTGATTAGTAATGAACAAACCTGAAGAAATCAGTAATATTATAAAAAATCAGATAAAGAATTATAAGGCAAGAATTGACATGACCGAAACCGGCAAGGTTATACTTGTTGGCGATGGTATTGCCCGTGTTTACGGCCTACGTAGTTGTATGGCAAATGAGTTGCTTGAGTTTGACGGCGGCAGCTTTGGCGTTGCGCAGAATTTGGAAGACGAAACAGTATCAGTTGCAATTCTTTCAGATAATAACGATATTCGTGAAGGTACTACCGTACACAGAACGGGCAAGGTTTTATCCGTACCCGTTGGCGAAAATTTTCTTGGCAGAGTTGTAAATGCTTTGGGTGAACCTATTGATGGCAAGGGACCGATTCAAAGCAGCGGTAACCGACCGGTTGAAGCTGAAGCCCCCGGAATTATTGAAAGAAAAAGCGTAAGTGTGCCCTTGCAAACAGGTATTAAGGCTATTGACAGCATGATACCCATAGGCAGAGGACAGCGTGAGCTTATTATAGGCGACAGACAAACGGGCAAAACCGAAATTGCTATTGATACGATTATTAATCAGAAAAACACAGGCGTTATCTGTATTTATGTAGCTATCGGACAGAAAAGCTCTTCAGTCGCACAGCTTGTGAGCGAGCTTGCCCGCAACAACGCCATGTCAAACACCATTATAGTTTCTGCAACAGCTGCTGAAAGTGCGCCTTTGCAGTATATTGCTCCTTACAGCGGTTGTGCAATGGCAGAATATTTCCGCGAAAAAGGTCAAGATGTCCTTATTATTTACGATGATTTGAGCAAGCACGCAGTTGCATACCGTGCACTTTCTCTTCTTATACGCCGTCCGCCCGGACGAGAAGCATACCCCGGCGATGTTTTCTATCTCCATTCAAGACTTTTAGAACGTGCAGCCTGTGTTGCCGAAGAATACGGCGGCGGTTCAATTACCGCATTGCCGATTATCGAAACTCAGGCAGGCGACGTATCCGCATATATCCCCACAAACGTAATTTCTATTACTGATGGACAAATATTCCTGGAAACCGAGCTTTTTCATTCGGGCATTATGCCTGCAATCAATCCGGGTATTTCAGTTAGCCGTGTCGGCGGTTCTGCACAGCTTAAGGCAATGAAAAAAGTTTCGGGTGAGCTTAAGCTGCTCTACTCTCAATATCGTGAATTGCAATCATTTGCTCAGTTCGGCAGTGACCTTGATGCTGATACCAAAGCACGTCTTGCTTTGGGAGAAAGAATTGTTGAAGTTTTAAAGCAGGGCAGAAACGCCCCTGTAAGAGTTGGCTGTCAGGTAGCTATCGTTTACGCTGTTATCAAGGGATATCTTGATAAGGTTGCTGTAAAGGATGTTCACGAATACGAAGCAAGACTTTTTGCAAAGCTTGAAAACGAAAACGGTGATTGGCTTGAAAGAATTGAGTCCGGGTATTATGAACAATCGGACGAAGATAAGCTCAAGTCAATACTTTCGCAAATGCAGGTGTAAAGCTTTATGGGTGGTAATACAAAAGCACTGCGTGTGCGCATAAAAAGCGTTAGTTCAACATTGCAGCTTACCAAGGCAATGGGGCTTGTAGCGTCCTCTAAAATTCGTCGTGCTAACGAAGCTATGAATGGCGGTTTGCAGTATTCAGATTCTCTTGAAAGGGTAATCGTACTTTTGACATCAAACAGAGAAAGTTTGAAAAGTCCGTATATGCAGCAAAGAGATACAAACCGTACAAGAATCATCGTAATTGCCGGCGACAGAGGTCTTGCAGGCGGATACAATGCAAATGTGTTCCGCTTGGCTGCGCAGTATCCCGATGCTGAGTTTATACCAATCGGTAAGCGTGCGTGTGAAAGATTTGGCAAACCGATTGTTTCGTCGGAACATTTTTCATTTGAAAATGCCGCAGAAATGGCTGATATGCTTTGTGCCGATTTTGTCGATGCTAAATTTGATAAACTCGGTATTATTTCTACAAAGTATATATCCGTAATGTCGCAGGAAGCATACATTCAATGGCTGCTTCCTTTTCAAAAAAGTGATAGAGAATCAAATTACGGTGTGGTTTTTGAACCCGATCAGCTTACGGTTTTAAACAACGTTGCAAGAGAATATGTTGCCGGAATGATTACTGTATGCGCAAGAGAGAGCTTTGCAAGCGAAGTTGCCGCAAGAAGAATGGCAATGGATTCTGCGGGCAAAAACGCTAAGCAAATGATAAGTGATCTGCAACTTGAATACAACCGTGCAAGACAGGGCGCAATCACGCAGGAAATCACAGAAATAGTCGCAGGCAGCGGCACTTGATGAGAGGTGATATTGTTGGAAATTTTGAATTTGGGAAAAGTTACACAGGTAATGGGTCCCGTTGTTGACGTTAAGTTTAACGAGGGTAAATTGCCCTCAATATACAATGCATTGACAATTCCTTTAAAAGATAAAATATTAACAGTTGAGGTTGCTCAGCATATAGGCGATAACACTGCAAGATGTATTGCTATGTCCTCTACTGATGGCTTGTGCAGAGGAACTGACGTTACTGATACAGGTGCACCTATCAGTGTGCCCGTTGGTGAAGAAACATTGGGTCGTATATTCAATGTTTTGGGCGATGCGGTAGATAATCAGCCAACGCCTAAAACTGCACAGCGTTGGAATATTCATCGCAATTCTCCCGAATATGAAGAACTTGCCACAAGTACAGAGATTTTTGAAACAGGTATCAAGGTTATCGACCTTATCTGTCCGTATTCAAAAGGTGGTAAAATTGGACTTTTCGGCGGCGCAGGTGTCGGCAAAACTGTTCTTATAATGGAACTTATCAATAACATTGCAAAACAGCACGGCGGTATTTCCGTGTTTACAGGCGTTGGCGAGCGTACCCGTGAAGGTAATGATCTGTATAACGAAATGAAGCAATCCGGCGTTTTGAGCAATACCGCACTTGTTTACGGTCAGATGAACGAACCACCCGGCGCACGTATGCGTGTTGCACTTTCGGGTCTTACCATGGCAGAGTTCTTCCGTGATGAACAAGGCCAGGATGTGCTTTTGTTTATTGATAATATCTTCCGTTTCACTCAGGCAGGCAGCGAGGTATCTGCGCTTTTGGGCCGTATGCCCTCGGCTGTTGGCTATCAGCCTACGCTTGCAAATGAAATGGGTGCCTTGCAGGAACGTATTACGTCCACAAAAAAAGGTTCAATTACATCAATTCAAGCAGTTTATGTGCCTGCCGATGACCTGACAGACCCTGCACCAGCAACAACCTTTGCACACCTTGATGCAACAACTGTTCTTGCAAGAAATATAGCTTCGCAGGGTATATATCCCGCTGTTGACCCGCTTGAATCTACAAGTCGTATACTTGCACCCGAAATTGTAGGGCAGGAGCATTACAGCGTAGCTAAGGAAGTTCAGCGTATTCTGCAAAGATATAACGAGCTTATGGATATCATTGCAATTATGGGTATGGATGAGCTTTCTGATGATGATAAACTGCTTGTTCAGAGAGCCAGAAAAATCCAGAGATTTCTCTCTCAGCCGTTTGATGTTTCAGAAAAGTTTACGGGTATTACGGGCAAATATGTCCCCATTGATGAAACTATCAGAGGATTTAGAGAAATTATTGAAGGTAAGCATGATAATCTTCCCGAATCTGCGTTCCTTTTTGTAGGTACGATAGACGAAGCTATTGAAAAAGCAAAGAAGGCACAGGAATGAGTACTTTTAAACTTACAGTTTCCTCGCCCGATGGAAACAAATTCTGTTCTGAATGTACAAAGCTTGATTTGCGTGGTGTAATGGGTGATTTTGCCATTATGGCAGGGCATATACCATTTGTAACTTCGCTTGTAAAGTGCCCGTGTGTTATCTGGCTTGCCGATGGTACAAAGCGTACCGCCACAACCGATGGCGGTTTGCTTACAGTCGATACCGATTCTGTAACGCTTCTTTCAGGCTCTTTTAAGTTTCATGATGAAAACTGATAAAATCAGAAATATGGTGCAAGGATTCTTTGTTCTTGCACCTTTTTGTTGCAATTTTGATGATTGAAAATTTTAAAAAAAATACTTGCATTTATTAAAAGTATGTGGTATAATACATTGAGTAATTCCGAAATATAGGTGTGCGGGCCCTGTGCAATGGGTCACTGTGAACCATGTCAGGCGGGGAACCGAGCAGCATTAAGCAGACCGTTCCATGTGCCGCAGTAAGCCTGCACACCTATGTTTCGGAATTTTTGAGAAATGGCACAATGGGAGGTGCGGCTAATGTATAAAGCACTGTACACAAAATGGCGTCCAAAATCATTTGATGATGTTATTTCGCAGTCGCACATCACCGTTACATTGTGCAATCAAATTAAAAATAACCGCACCGCACACGCCTATCTTTTTACAGGCTCACGCGGAACTGGCAAAACTACCTGCGCAAGAATTTTTGCAAAAGCAATAAATTGTCTTGATACTCAAAACGGCAACCCTTGCGGAGAATGTGAAGTCTGTGTGGATGCAGACGATTTCGCTTTAAGTGATATTATTGAAATTGACGCGGCGTCCAACAACGGCGTTGATGATATCCGCGATTTGCGTGAAGGCGCACTTTTCACACCCCAACGCTGTAAGTATAAGGTGTATATCATAGATGAGGTTCATATGCTCAGCGTCAGTGCGTTTAACGCCCTGCTTAAATTGCTTGAAGAACCGCCTGCTCATGTTAAATTTATTCTTGCCACTACTGAAGTGCATAAAATACCGGCAACAATTCTTTCAAGATGTCAAAGGTTTGATTTTCGTAGAATTATGCCTGCCGATATCGCACAAAGACTGAAATTTATTGCCGATAATGAAAATTTTACCCTTTCAGATGATGCGGCATTGCGTATAGCGGCACTTGCCGATGGCGGTATGCGTGACGCTTTATCTTTGCTTGACCAATGCGCTGCTTTTTCTGATAACATTGATTGCGATACCGTTGCTTCGGCAGCAGGCATTGCTTCAAGGGAATATTTATTTGATATCATGAACGGCGTTGCTGATAAAGATATCTCAAACGTGCTTGATATTGTAGCAAAGCTTTATTCCATGTCTAAGGATATGTCAAGACTCTGCACGGATTTAATCTTGCAATACCGCAACATGATGCTTTTAAAGGCAACAAACGGCAATAAGTCTTTGCTTGATTGTATGCCCGATGAAATTGATAGAATTGCAGAGATTTCTAAAAAACATTCGCTTGATTCTATTATATCAATTCTTAGCGAAATTTCATCGTGCGCCGATGGCTTGCCTCGTGCAGTTAATAAGCGTGCTCATCTTGAAATGTGCTTTATCAAGCTTTGTATGTCGCAAAGCGTAAATAGCAATGTTAACTCAAAAGAAATAAAGGCACTTGAAGAAAGAATATATCTTCTTGAAAAACGCCTTGAAAATATTAATCACGCACCGTCATTCAAAACCACTGATGTACCTGCGCCCAAAAAGCGCGAGGAGGCACCTGAACCTCAGGTTGATTTGTCTAAAATTAAAACTGAGGATTTCAAGCGTGTGGATAAATGGAACGAAGTTATTGACGAATTTTTCAATTTTGCTCCGTCCGTTGCAGGCAGTCTTGATGGCTCGGTTGCGTATGCACATGAAAATATTATGCTGATTATTGCAAAAAACCCATTCTTTATGCAGTTATTTAAAGAGCCCGAGAATAAATCTGCTTTAAGCGAAGCTATAAAGAACGTGCTCGGAAAACAATATGTTATAAGAGCAAAGGTAAAACAATCAGCACAAACAACGGTTGAAAAGTCCGAAGCCTTTGTAAAATCGGCACAGGCGTCGGGTGTTCCTACGGAGATCATTCCGCAAGGATAATAAATAATAAAAATATAAAAAATCAGGAGGAAACTTTATATGAAATCAAGATTGCCTAAGGGTATGGGTGCAGGCGGCGCTCAGAATATGAATCAGATGATCCGCCAGGCTCAGAAAATGCAGGAGCAGATTACTCAGGTTCAGGAGGACATCGAAAGCCGTGATTTTACAAGAAGTGTAGGCGGCGGTGCTGTTGAGCTTGTTATGTCCGGTAAAAAGGTTATTAAGTCCCTTACAATCAAGCCTGAGGTAGTAAATGCTGAAGATATCGAGATGCTTCAGGATCTTATCATCAGCGCATTTAATGAAACTGTTGCTCATATCGACGCTATCACAGAAGAAGAGGTTAGCAAGGTAACAGGCGGCGTTTCGATCCCCGGAATGTTCTAAGAATAAATTATAATGAAAAATAACGATGCATTGCCGCTTGTTGTGCTTGCCGAGCAATTTGCAAAGTTGCCCGGAATTGGCATGAAAACGGCACAGCGACTTGCATATTTTGTCATGACAATGAGCGAAACCGAAGCTAAAGAGCTTGCAGACGCCATTGTAAATGCCAAGACGAAAATTAAGCATTGCAAATGCTGCTGCAATCTTTCGGAGAATGATATTTGCCCTATATGTGATGATATCAGACGTGAAAAGTCAGTTATCTGCGTGGTTGAATCACCAAAGGATATTTCAGCCTTTGAACGCACGGGTGAATATAAAGGCTCTTACCATGTTCTGCACGGGCTTGTTTCTCCCATTGACGGCGTAACGCCCGATATGCTCAAGATTAAAGAGCTTTTGGCGAGAGTTGACGACAATATCAAGGAAATTATTATGGCAACCAACCCCACTGTTGAGGGTGAAGCAACTGCTATGTATGTTGCACGACTTTTAAAGCCGCTTGGCGTAAAGGTAACAAGGCTTGCTTTTGGCTTGCCTGTCGGCGCTTCTGTTGAGTATGCCGATGAAGTAACACTGTTTAAAGCACTGGAAAACCGTAATGAAATGTAGTGCTTTTTCTGATAAATCAGGGTTTTTTTCGTTTTTTTGAAAAAAGACTTGATTTTTGGAAATAACTGTGTTATACTACTTATGATAGTTACATCGAAAGACCGAAATCATTTCGGTCTTTCGTTTATGTATAAGGATTTTTTTGAAAAGGAGTGCGTTGATGAAACTTAAAAATTACAGCCCTACGGAAAGCAAAGTAAGTGCTGTTGCGCAAAGCGTTGTAGATGAACTTGGCTATAAGCTTTGGGATATCCGCTACGAAAAAGAAGGCGCTTCGTGGTACCTGCGTGTTTATATCGATAAGACCGAAGGTATTATTGATATTGACGATTGCGTTGCTGTGAACCGTCCGCTTGATAAATTGCTTGACAGCGAATATAAAGAAGTACCGTGGGATATTTTTGAGGTTTGCTCGCCCGGTTTGGAGCGTGAACTTACCCGTCAAAGCCATTTTGAAGAATATACAGGATATGACGTTGCCGTAAAAACCATTCGACCCGTTGACGGAGTTAGAGATTTTTTTGGCACTTTATCAGAATTTGACAACGAAAAGTTAACCTTAAAGGGCGAAAATGAAGTTTCGCTTAAATTTGCAGAAATTGCATCGGTAAAAATTATTGACAATACAGCTTATGAAGGAGAAGATCTATGAGCAAGGATTTCTTTGAGGCACTCGCCTTACTTGAAAAGGAAAACGGTGTTGATGCGTCCGTTCTCGCAGAGAAGATTACGCAGGCAATCACAAAGGCAATCAAAAGGGATTATCCCGACACTGAACGAATAAGTGTTATTATCGACCCCGAAAACAACATTTTCGAAATGGCACTGCTTAAAACTGTTGTTGAGGGTATGCCTGAGGACAGCGCAAACGAAATCAACATTTCCGAGGCAAAGACATATAAAAAGCGCATTACTGTTGGTGATACCTGCCATATTCCGCTTGATAAATCAAAGTTCGGCCGTGTTGCAGCACAGGCTGCAAAGCAGTCAATCAGAGGCGATATCAAAGAAATCAACCGCGCTAAATTGATTGAACAGTTCGGCAGCAAGGAACATGAATGTATCACTGTTACCGTAACAAAGGTTGAGCCTAACAGAGGTACAGTTAACCTTATCTACGACGGAACAGAGCTTTATCTTTTCAAAAACGAACAGATTCCCGGTGAAACACTTGTTGAAGGCGATATCGTAAAGGTATACGTCGTTCAAATTCTCAATCCCGATAAAAAGCCTATTATCAAGATTTCTCGAACACATAAAGACCTTGTTAAGAGATTGTTTGAGCTTGAAGTGCCTGAAATTTATGATGGCACAGTTGAAATCAAGGCGATTTCAAGAGAAGCGGGAGCCAGAACAAAAATCGCCGTGCAGTCCAAAAATGCTGATGTTGATGCTATCGGCGCTTGCATCGGTCCTCGCAGAAGCCGTATCAACGCAATTGTTGAAGAGCTTAACGGCGAAAAAATTGATCTTATCAATTACAGCGATGTACCTGAGGAGTTTATCGCAAAAGCGCTTGCTCCTGCAGATGTTATCAGCGTAACAATTGATGATGAAGATGCAAAAAAATGCACTGTTATCGTGCCCAACAATCAGCTTTCGCTTGCAATCGGCAACAGAGGTCAGAATGCTAAGCTTGCCGCAAGACTTACCGGCTTTAAGATTGATATCAAGCCCGAATTTGAAAACACCATCAAGGGTATTAACGACTGATTTTGAAAGAGTGAACTTCAACTATGACAAACAAAAAAATTCCGATGCGTATGTGCTGCGGCTGTGGTGAAATGTTCCCCAAGCGTGAGCTTATCAGAATAGTCCGCACACCCGAAGGCAAGGTCGAACTAGACCTTACAGGCAAAAAATCAGGCAGGGGAGCATATATATGCAAAAACCTTGATTGCTTAAAGCTTGTAAGAAAAAATAAGCGTGCCGCACGTGCACTTGAATGTGACATTGCCGACTCTGTTTACGAGGATATGCTTAATGAGCTCGAACAAAACACTTAACCTGCTTACAATTTGTGCAAAAGCGGGCAAGCTTACAGGCGGTTTTGATAAATCGCTTACCGCTGTAAAGGAAGGAACTTCAAGCTGCATTTTGCTTGCAGAAAATGTTTCGGCAAAAACTGCAAAAGAAGTGAGATTTGTTTGTCAGAAGTATAACACTCCGGTATATATTGCTGATTTTACTGCGCAGGAAGCTTACATAGTCCTGCGAAAAGAATATGCAGTATTCTCGGTTAATGATAATGGCTTTGCCAAAAAATTTGCAGAATACGCAATTAACAATAACCAATAAACTATAACATATATTATTCCGCTACATTTTAAGGGGGATTTCGCCTATGACTAAAAAAGTTAAACTTAACGATTTGGCAAAAGAGCTTGTTCAGGGTAATCAGGAGCTTATCAACGCTCTGGAAGAGCTTACAGGAGCAAAGAAAAAACCTGCATCGGGACTTGATGCCGATGAAGTTAATTTGCTGCTTGAATATTATTCTCAGAATAATGAAGTTGAAAATTTTGATGCATATTTTGCATCTAAAAATGCACCTAAGGCTGAAAAGCCTGAAAAAGCTGTAGTTTCTGAGGATAAAAAGCCTGCTAAGCCTAAAAAGTCTGCGCCCAAGCAGACAGAAAAGGCTGAGAAAGTGGAAAAGAAAGAAAAGCCCGCAAAGGCAGAAAAAACTGAAAACAACGTGAAGTCTGAAAAGACAGCAGTTAAAGAAGAAAAAATTGAGGTTAAGTCTGAAAATAAACCCGAAGTTAAACCCGAAGCTAAAACGGAAGTTAAACATGAAGTTAAGCAGACTGAAAAAACTAAGACTGAAGAAAAATCAGTGCAGCCTGCTCAGAATAATAACGAAAAGCCTAAGCAGGAAGAAAAGAAGCCTGCAGCTAATGCTAATAACAATTCAAAGTCTAACTCCAAAAAGGCTGCAAAACAGCCTGCAAAAGCGCAGGAGCGCGGCGTAAGACAGCAGCTTTCTTCCAATTTCAGTTCAACACCTTCAAGCGAGCCTGTTCAAAAGCGTACAACTGTTGATACACGCGGCAGCTATGTTGATCTTGATAAATATAACGAGCGCTACGAAAAAATTGCTCCTCAGGGTGGCAAGAATAAGGATAACTATTCCAAAAAGCAGAAGATTACGCAAAAATCACAGCAGCGTAAGAATCAGCATTTGAGCAGTAAGCGTGAAACTGAAGCAGAAAAGCTTCAGCGTCTTGCACTTGAAAGAGCAAGAAAGCAGCAGCTTAAAATCACTATTCCCGAAGAAATCACCGTAAGCGATTTGGCTTATAAATTGAAAGTAACCGCAACAGAGGTTATCAAAAAGCTTATGGGACTTGGCATTTTTGCCAGCATAAATGAAGTTATCGACTTTGACACCGCATCACTTGTAGCGGAGGAATTGGGTGCCAAGGTTGAAAAGGAAGTTGTAATCACAATTGAAGAGCGTCTTATTAACGATAACGACGACGAAGGCGAACTTGAAGAAAGAAGCCCTGTTGTTGTTGTTATGGGTCACGTTGACCATGGTAAAACATCTCTTCTTGATAGAATTAGAAATTCTAACGTTACCGCATCTGAAGCAGGCGGTATCACACAGCATATCGGTGCTTACAGAGTATCTGTAAACGGCAGGGATATCACGTTTCTTGACACCCCCGGTCATGAGGCGTTTACTTCCATGCGTGCAAGAGGTGCGTCCATCACTGATATTGCAATTCTTGTTGTTGCCGCTGATGACGGTATTATGCCGCAGACTGTTGAAGCTATCAACCATGCAAAAGCAGCCGAACAGCAGATTATTGTTGCTATCAACAAGATTGATAAGGAAGGCGCAAATCCTGACAGAATTAAGCAGGAATTGACTGAACATGGCCTTGTTATTGAAGAATGGGGCGGCGATATTATCTGCGTTCCCGTATCTGCAAAAACAGGTGAAGGCTTTGACGAACTGCTTGAAAATATTATTCTCGTTGCTGATGTTATGGAACTTAAAGCTAACCCGAACCGTCTTGCAAAGGGTACAGTAATTGAAGCAAGACTTGATAAGGGCAGAGGGCCCGTTGCAACCGTTCTTGTTCAAAAAGGTACTCTTAAATCGGGCGATATTGTAATAGCAGGCACTGCCGAGGGTAGAATAAGAGTAATGACTGACGATAAGGGCAGACGCGTTAAAACCGCCGGACCTTCCGTTCCGGTTGAGATTACAGGTCTTGCCGAAGTTCCCAGCGCAGGTGATATTTTCAACGCTGTTGAGGACGAAAAACTCGCAAGAGAACTTGTAAATCAGCGTAAGGAAGAAGCTAAGCAGGAAGCGTTTAAACAGTACCAGAAGGTAACTCTTGATAACCTCTTCTCAAGAATTGAACAAGGCGAAATCAAGGAACTTCCGATTATTGTTAAAGCCGATGTTCAGGGCTCTGTTGAGGCTGTAAAGCAGTCGCTTGAAAAGCTCACAAACGAAGAAGTCAGAGTCAGAGTTATCCATGGCGGTGTTGGTGCCGTAAGCGAAAGCGACGTTATGCTTGCTAACGCTTCAAATGCAATTATCGTCGGATTTAACGTTCGTCCCGACCCAATTGCATTGGAAACAGCAAGACGTGACGGTGTAGATATCAGACTTTACAGAATTATCTACGATGCAATTGAAGAAATTTCAACCGCTATGAAGGGTATGCTTGCACCCAAGTTCCGTGAAGTTCAGCTGGGACGTATTGAGGTGCGCCAGGTATACAAAATTTCCAGCGTAGGTATGATTGCAGGTGGTTATGTTCTTGAAGGTAAGGTAACACGTGCATGCCAGATAAGAGTTGTACGTGACGGTATCGTTCTTGCTGAAGATAAAATCGACAGCTTGAGAAGATTTAAGGACGATGTTAAGGAAGTGGCTCAGGGTTATGAGTGCGGTGTCGGCCTTGAAAAATATAACGATATTAAGGAAGGCGATATTTTTGAAGCCTTCATAATTGAAGAATACAGAGAAGATTAATACATTATTCGATTAATCAGAGAGGATTAATTATATGCCAAGCTATAAGTCTAACAGACTTAATGAAGATGTAATGCGTGAAATGACAGCAATTCTTCGCACGGTAAAAGATCCAAGGGTTACGGAAAATATGGTTTCCGTAATCCGTACCGATCTTACTAACGATATGTCGCATTGCACGGTTTATGTTTCGTCAATAAAGGGCATGGATAGCACAAAGGATGCAGTTAAAGGACTTGTAAGTGCGCAGGGCTATATCAAAAAAATGCTTTGTTCAGCTTTAAAACTGCGTAAGTGTCCCGAATTGCATTTTGTTGCCGATGATTCTATCGAACACAGTGCAAAAATCAGCAAAATGCTGCAAGGCCTTGTAAAAGATGAAGCAGACGGAGAAGATACTGTAAATGAGTAATTATGTTGATATAAAAACAGCGGCTCGTATTTTGAAAGAAAATGACGATTTTGCGATTTTAACACATCAAAATCCTGATGGTGACGCTTTTGGCAGTGCTTTTGCACTTTTGCTGATACTGAAAAAGTTAAACAAACGTGTAAAGGTTCTTAACTGTACAGGCTTTCCTGAGCGTTACAGCTTTTTGTATACTGATTTTGACGAGTTTGATTTTGAAGAAAAAACGGTAATTGCCGTTGATTTGGCAGATGATAGCCTTTTGGGTGATTTGCGAGATGTTTACGCTTCAAAATGCGTGCTCAATATAGATCATCATGCGTCCAATGTGGGATTTGCGCAAAATACTTTGCTTAATCCCAAGGCTGCGGCTGCGGCTGAAGTGGTTTTTGACTTAGCTTGTGAACTTGGTGTTGAACTTGACAGCGAAATCGCTAAAAGGCTTTATACAGCTATTTCTACTGATACAGGCTGCTTTAAGTTTTCTAACACAACCTCAAAAACGCATCAAATTGTTTCAAAACTGCTTTGTTTTGAATTTGATTTTGCAAATATTAATAGAGAGATGTTTGATATAAAAAGCATCGGAAAAATCAAGCTGGAAGCTGCCATACACGAAAACACCGAATATTATTATGGCGGAAAATGTGCAGTTGCGTTTATTTCACGCAAACAGCTTGAAGCTCTCGGTGTGGACGAAACCGAGCTTGATACTACGATGAGCCTGCCTTTGCAGACATTAGGCGTTGTGGTTTGCGTTACCATTAAAGAGCGCGAAGATGGTAAATTCAAAGCGTCAATGCGTTCGGTTGGTGATTTTTCCGTTTCAGATATCTGCAAAAAGTTTGGCGGCGGCGGGCATAAAAACGCTGCGGGCTGTGAATTTGACGCGGGATCTTCTATTGATGAGATTAAATCAAGTGTTGTCGCACAAATCGGTAAGGTTTTAAACGCATGAATGGTATAATTTGCATTGACAAGCCGCAAGACTTTACATCGTTTGATGTGTGTGCAAAGCTTCGCGGCATATTAAAAATGAAGCGTATAGGTCATGGCGGTACGCTTGACCCCATGGCAACCGGTGTTCTGCCGATTTTTCTTGGCACTGCCACAAAAGCGTGCGATATGATGCCAAATGATATTAAAGCATACAGTGCAGAGTTTAAACTAGGCATCACTACCGATACACTTGATATAACGGGTGCGGTTTTAAGCCAAACAACACCTGATGTATCTTGCGAAGAACTGAAAAATGCCGTATATAGCTTTTTAGGTGAAATTGAGCAGACTCCGCCCATGTATTCTGCGGTGTCCGTAAATGGAACAAAACTGTATAAGCTTGCCCGTCAGGGCATCACAGTTGAGCGTCCAAAGCGTAAAATTACAATTATTTCTATTGATTTATCTGATTTTGACGAAAAAAACTTCATTGCTAAAATTGATGTTAAATGCTCAAAGGGCACCTATATCCGCACATTAATTGACGATATTGGCACAAAACTTGGGTGTGGCGCAGCTATGACGGCTTTAAAGCGTACACAATCCTGCAATTTTACACTTGACGACTGTCTTGATTTTGATAAAGTTAAAGAACTTTTTGAGAACGGCGAGCTTGAAAGCAAGCTTCTTTCGGTCGAAAAGCTTTTTGCTGATTGTGAAAAGATTATACTTTCAAAAGATAATACAAAAGCGTACAAAAATGGCAGAAAACTGCCCATAATAACGCTTGGTATTAACGATACCACACAAAGCAGATATAGAGTATTCGGCTTTGATGATGAATTTTTGGGAACTGCCCTTATAGATAATACCGAAAATGTTTTGCGGATAGAAAAGAATTTTTACTCTGTTTAACTAAATGGCGATTAAGGTGATTTAATGGAAACTCAAAAGGCAAAAAGCGTAGCTGCTTTGGGATTGTTTGATGGCGTGCATTTGGGACATGCTCGTGTTTTATCCTGCGCAGCTAAATATAAATCGTGCGGATTTGAGCCTTTGTGCTTTACTTTCGATAACGCTTCGCTGCAAATTAAACAGGGCAGAAAGATAGACTATATATATTCTGATGAACAAAAATGCAGATATATAAAGGGTTTTGGTATTAAAAACATTATTTCGGTTGATTTTAATAAAATCAGCAATCTTGAACCGAGAGAATTTGTAAGCAAGATTTTGAATAATCAATTGAATTGCCATGCAGTTGTCTGTGGCGAAGATTTTCGCTTTGGGCATAATGCCGGTGCTGATATAAATGATTTAAAATCTATCTGCAAAGATTATGATATCAAGGTAATTATCGTTCCCGATGAAAGCATAAACGGAATTAAAATTTCTTCTGCCGTAATCCGTCAAGCATTAAATTCGGGCGATATTGCAACGGCAAACATGCTTTTGGGACGAGAGTTTTCCATATCCGGAAAAGTTTTTTGCGATAAGCAGAACGGTACGCAAATGGGTACGCCTACGGTAAATTTAAAACCAAGCGCACCTATGCGCAAAGGGGTTTACGCTTCAAAAGTTGTTATTGATGATGAGATTTTCAAAGGCATTACCAACATCGGCGTAAGACCAACTGTTCTTGAAAACTCGGAAACTGTTGCAGAAACACATATTTTTGATTTTAACCGCAATCTTTACGGCAAGGTAATCGAAGTTATACCTTATAGATTTATTCGTGATGAAAAACGCTTTGACAGCGTTGAACAGCTAAAAGCGCAGATATCACGCGATATTGAAACCTTAAGGTTATTTTAAGCCTTTGATGATATAGTCTAAAAGGCAAAAATATATATAAAAATACTGGGAGGCGCAATAACTCATGATAGAGGTTAAAAACCTATCAAAAGCATACGGTTCGCACCTGGCTGTGAACAACATATCATTTGAAGTTAACGATGGCGAGATTCTCGGATTTTTGGGACCTAACGGTGCCGGCAAATCCACAACTATGAATATTCTCACCGGCTATATTTCCTCAACAAGTGGTGAGGCACTTATCAACGGCGTTGATATACTTAAAGATCCTATAAAAGCTAAAAAGCAGATAGGCTATTTGCCTGAATTGCCTCCGCTTTATCTCGACATGACAGTAAAGGAATACCTTTATTTCATGTTTGACCTTAAAAAATGTAATTTGCCCAAAATTTCTCATATAAGAGATATCTGTTCTCTTGTAAAGATTAATGATGTTTTTGATAGAATTATCAAAAATCTTTCAAAGGGTTACAAACAGCGCGTGGGTTTGGCGCAGGCACTTATCGGCAACCCGCCCGTGCTTATTCTTGATGAGCCCACCGTTGGTCTTGACCCAAAGCAGATTATCGAGATAAGAAACCTTATTAAGCGACTTGGCAAAAACCACACAGTTATCCTTTCTTCACATATTTTGTCCGAAGTTCAGGCAGTGTGCGACCGCGTTATTATCATCAATAAGGGACAGGTTGCTGCTAACGATACTGCGTTCAACCTTTCAAAATCCGTTTCCAACGATCACAGAATTATCGCTGCTATCGATGGACCTAAGGATGAGGTTGTAAAGGTTATTTCCGGTATTCCCGGCGTTAAGGAAATTAACGTTGGCATGCAGCAGGAAAAAGGCGTGTTTGAATACGAAATTGAATCTGATTACGGTGTGGATATCAGAAAAGAGCTTAATAAGCGCGTATATTCACGTAATTGGAATTTCTATTCATTGCGCAGCAACGCACTCACTCTTGAGGATATCTTCCTTAAGATAACCATGGGTGAGAATATTTCATTTACAAAGACTGATAATTCTGCCGAAGAAGAACAGGCTCAGCCTGAAGATGTTGCAGAAAACACTGAGAATACAGATAATACAGAAAACGCTGAAAAGGAGGGTGATGAATAATGGGAGCAATTTTCAGAAGAGAAATGACATCGTATTTTACATCGCCCGTTGGATATATCTTCCTTGCGGTGTTCTATTTCTGCGCAGGGCTTTTCCTTTACGCAGGTTGCCTTTCGGGCCTTACTGCTGATATGTCATCATGTTTTGCGTTGATGTTTTACGTAAACCTTATATTTTTACCGCTTATCACAATGAAGCTGATGAGTGACGATAAAAGACTTAAAACCGACCAGGCTCTTTTAACTTCTCCCGTAAGCCTTGCAGGCATTGTTTACGGCAAGTTTTTTGCTGCTTTGTCGCTTTATACAATTGCAGTTGCAATTTTCCCTGTTTTTGGCCTGATTCTTTCACTTTTCGGAACAGTTCCGTGGAGCACAACCTTTGGTACGGTAATCGGCTTGTTCTTCCTTGGTTCAGCGTTTATCTCAATCGGACTTTTCGTATCTTCGCTTACAGAAAATGTTGTTGTTGCGGCTGTTCTTGCAATTGTATTCAACCTTGTATTTCTTATTATGGATACTATTTCAGACCTTGTCGGCAAAATCAATATTGATAATGCGCAGTGGCTTAACAAAATTTTCGGCGGCATTGCCGAGGGACTTAAAAACATTTCGTTCTATGATAAATACAACGAATTTACAACAGGCGTATTCAACGTTTCATCAATTCTTTTCTACCTCAGCATAGTTGCGGTATTCAATTTCCTCACTATCCGAGTTCTTGAGAAAAGACGCTGGAGCTAATTGAAAGGAGTGATGAACAATGAGTAATGAAAATAAAGAAATGATTACCTCAAACGAAACACAGCCTGTTTCAAACTCACACAAAAAGCTTAAATACGGCGCATTGTCAACAACACTTGTTGTTGTATTTATCGTTGTTGTTGTTCTGCTCAATATAGTAGCTTCGCTTATCAACGAAAAAAAATCGCTTAATATTGACTTGACAAGCAGTAAGTATTATGAGCTTTCGCAAGAATCGATTGATTTTGTAAAGGGGCTTGACCAGGATATTAAAATTTCCGTTTTGTTTGCTGAAGAAGCTTTTGAAAACGGTACGGTTATAGGTGAACCCGTTATTGATAAGCAGGTGCTTGAACTTTTGAAGGAATACGGAAGCTATTCCGATCATATCGAGGTTGAATTTTTTGATATGGTAAAAAATCCTGCAAAGGTTGCAGAACTTAACAAAAACTATTCGGGTGCGCTTGCAAAGGGCGACGTTGTAGTTCAGTGTGATTCAAGAGTAAAGGTGTTCAATATTATGGATATCGTTATTATTGATGAAGAAACACTTAATCAGTATTATTACTACTATGCATACAACTATTATGATATGGCTGATCTTATCATGGGTTATGATACAGAAAACACTCTCACATCCGCAATTGCCTTTGTTGCAAATGCAAATCCTATAAAAGTTGCAGTTATTGGTAATGAAGAAACAGGTACTGTTGCTGATTATTTCGTAAAGTCGCTTAATCTTAACGGATATTACTACGAATATTTTGATATTCTCACATCGGATATCCCTGAAGATATCAGCGTTTTGATTATCCCCGGTGCTGAAAATGACTATACTGATGAGGCGCTTGATAAGATTGACGCATATCTTTACAACGATGGTAAGTACGGCACTGATATTATTTATATCGCAAGCACAGTTAAACATGATACTCCTAATCTTGATAGCTTTCTTGCCAACTGGGGCTTTGAATTTGGCGACGGAATTGTTTACGAAACCGATTCTGAAAGCTATGCGCTTGACCAAAGCGGCAACCAGTATATGTACGCTCAGATTATTGATAACAGCGAACATGAAAATATGAATGATAACTTTCATGTAGGCGTTGTTGATGATAAACTTCCTATTTATGCGGTTAACGTAATTCCTATGACAAGACGCTTTGACAGAATGAGCGACACTTACACAATTTCCTTGCTTTCCACAACGGATAAGGCAGTTGTAGTAGATTCTGAAGGCGAAGTGGTTGAAGGCTCCGACGGTGTTTATGATATTGCTGCCCTTTCAGCAAGAAGACACTATATTGATAACGTACTTTGCGTAAACAATATTATGGTGTTAAGCTCAGCGTTTGTAACCTACGAAGGTTTTGATAATTCCGCCCTTAATAACTACAACTGGTTGCTTGGTGCTGTTAACACAATGACCGAAAAAGAAGATTCTGTAAAATTCCAGATTTCTTCTACTCAGGTTGAAAATTATGATATCATCATGTCGGGCAAGCAGACAAAGGTTGTAACTATACTTGTTGTATTTGCAATTCCCGTATGCGTTCTCTTGATTTGCGGTATTGTTTGGTTCAGAAGGAGACACAGATGAGCAGCAACATAAAGTTTTTTATCGCGGCAGGCATCGCTATTGCGGTGCTTGTCGGCGCAATTATATTTTTGTCAGTTGGCGGTGATGATACCGAAACATCTGATTCTCAATCATCATCAGTATCACAATCCGATGTAGAAACAATATATCTCAACACCTTTGAAACAGCTGATATTACTGATGTTACAATGTTTAATGGTAACGAAAAGTTTGCGTTTACTCAACATTCGCGCACAAAGGTCGATGCCGAAGGCAACGAAACTGAAGAGTTTTACTATGTTATTGATGAATATGACGACATTTTGCAGGAAGAGGGTTATCTTTACACCATTCCGAACAATCTTGCATGTGCACAAGCAAGCCTTGTAACAGAAACACCCGAAAACCTTGCTGAATATGGTCTTGATGAGCAAAATGCAGCTTATGTTACCCTTAAAACTGCCAGCGATGAAGTTACAGTTTATATCGGTAACGAAACACCTGTTGCAGGTACAACCTATGTAAAACTTGCCGGCTCTGATGCTGTTTATACAGTAGAAAATACTGCTGTTTTGCATTGCAAACAGAAGCTGTTCCACTTTATTTCAAAAACCGTTCTTGAAGAACCCGAGAAAAGCGTTTTCCCGAAAATCAATAAAGTAACGGTATCCCGCCAGGATATTGATTACGATATTGTTTTTGAATATGATAAAACGGCTGATTATAAAGATATTATGCACGGCAACACCGCTTCGCATATCATGACATCACCCGTAAATGCTTACCTTGATGTAACTATATCTTCTGATTATACTCACGGAATTTTCGGGCTTTTGGCTAATGATATTTACAAGATTTATCCCACCACTGATGAACTTGCTGAATGTGGATTTGATGATCCATACTGCAGCGTTTTCACAGAAATAGAAGATGGTATCATCTCTTTCCTTGTGGGTGATGAGGTTGAAGTTGATGGCATAACATACCGTTACGGATATCTTTACGGCGTTGATGTAATTTATCTTTTCAATGATGATAACGCTCCGTGGATTTCTATGACACCGCAGACTATTGCATCTTCAATGGTGCTTGGCACTTATGTATATGACGTTGGCACATTGACTGTTGAATCTGAAGTAGGCGACCTTAGTTTTGAAGGCAGCGGCGACAGCGAAAGCTATGAGGTAACACTTAACGGTGAGGAATATGATTCCGAAATGTTCCGTACATTCTATCAGTTTTTGCTTAAAACCCCCGGCGAGTCGATATATATCGGCGAAGTAGATGAAAATGAACTTATCTGCAAAATTCAGGTTGGTTTGCAAAATGATTATGACGGTGTTATTTCTGATGAAACTATTGAGTTTTATTCAACTGACGGAAGAAATGCAATCATCGTCCACAATGGTACACCCAGCTTTATCTGCTCAATTTCATACGTTGATGCATTGCTTGGCAATATAGAACGTGTTCTCAACGGCGAAGAAGCAATTCTGACATTCTAAAAATTACCGTTGCAAGTGTGTAGATTTTTGCGATTTTATGTCCGATTGTTACCTTTGCAAAAATATTTTAAAAAATACTTGCAATGTTTTGTAAAATATGTTAGAATATATATGGCGATATAAATAAAGAGTGAAGGAGGCTTTGACGAATGAGTGAACAGACAAATGTAAAACAGGATTTTTTCTCATACAAGGGCTTTCCCTTGGTGCGCAGCAATAATGTAATCTACTACGGCAATATGTCCGATGAATATATTGTTATGATGCAGATTATGCAGCAAAAGCGCGTTAATGATGTAAATGTTGCAACTAAAATTAAGATTTATCTTATGTCTACTGATGAAAAGCTCAATCCGATTGAAGCTATTAAAAAAACCAGCGATAAGGAAAGTCTTTATGAAGCGCTTGATCTGGCTTATGCTTGGCTTGAGCGTACTGTAAAACAATAAATCAAAACGGGCGAATATTAGCGCCCGTTTTATTTTGAAGAAAGTGTGTGATTTATTTTGAGCATGACAATTGCTTATGAGGTTGGCAACAAGCTTTACCTTAACATAACAAACCGCTGCCCGTGTGCCTGCGAATTTTGCATACGCAACAATGGCGACGGTGCTTACGGCTCCGAACCACTTTGGCTTGAGCGTGAGCCTTCTGTAAGCGAAATCATTGAAGCGATTAAACAAACCGATTTGCAAAAGTATGAAGAAGTGGTTTTCTGTGGATTTGGTGAACCGACTGAACGTCTTGAAGATATGATTGAGGTTTGCAAATATCTTAAAAGCGTAAATTCTCCCAAAATCCGCCTTAACACAAACGGCTTGTCCGATCTTATCAATAATAAGGATACCGCCGCAATGTTTGCAGATATGTTTGATATTGTTTCAATAAGCCTTAATACATCAAGTGCGGTTGAATACGAAAAGCTCTGCCACCCAAAATTTGGTCTGCAAAGCTTTGATGCAATTTTAAAATTTGCTTCAAGTGTAAAAAACTACGTTCCGCAGGTTGTTTTTTCTCTTGTTGACGTAATTCCGCAACAGCAAATTGATGAATGTAAGGAAATTTCACAAAACCTTGGCATCAGTTTACGCATACGCAAATATGATTCATAAAAATATTTTCGCCCTGTTGTTAAAATCTTGACAATGGGGCGTTATTATTGTATAATTATTGTGTTATTTTTTAAGTTGCCGAAAGGAGAAAAAATATGGGACTTACACTTACTGAAAAGATTATTAAAGCTCACCTTGTAGATGGTGAATTTACAAAGGGCAGCGAAATTGGCTTGCGTATAGACCAAACCTTAACGCAGGACGCAACAGGAACAATGGCTTATCTTGAATTTGAGGCAATGGGCGTACCGAGAGTTAAAACCGAGCGTTCCGTTGCTTATATAGACCACAACACCTTGCAGAACGGCTTTGAAAATGCCGATGACCATCGCTTTATCGGAAGCGTTGCAAAAAAGCATGGCATTTATTTTTCACGCCCCGGCAACGGTATCTGCCATCAGGTGCATCTTGAAAGATTTGGCGCACCCGGCAAAACTTTGATTGGTTCTGACAGCCACACACCCACAGGCGGCGGTATCGGTATGCTTGCAATGGGCGCAGGCGGTCTTGATGTTGCCGTAGCTATGGGCGGCGGCGCATATTACATTACATACCCCAAGGTTGTTAAGGTTGAGCTTATCGGCAAACTTAGCCCCTGGGTTGCCGCAAAGGACGTTATTCTTGAAGTTTTGCGCAGAATGACTGTTAAGGGCGGTGTTGGCAAGGTTATTGAATATTGCGGCGAGGGCGTTAAAACCCTTTCCGTTCCTGAAAGAGCAACAATCACCAACATGGGTGCTGAGCTTGGCGCAACAACATCAATCTTCCCTTCTGATGAAATTACACGTCAGTTCTTGAAGGCTCAGCAGCGTGAAGATGTTTATGTTGAGCTTGCTGCAGATGAAGATGCAGTTTATGATGAAGAAATTGTCATCAACCTTTCCGAGCTTGAGCCCTTGGCAGCTTGCCCTCATTCTCCCGATAATATCAAGAGTGCATCTGAGCTTGCAGGCATGAAGATCGACCAGGTATGTATCGGTTCCTGCACAAATTCTTCTTTGCTTGATATGCTCAAAGTAGCGCATATACTTAAAGATAAGACAGTTCACCCCGATGTATCGCTTTCAATCGCTCCCGGTTCAAAGCAGGTTTTGAATATGCTTGCTGAAAACGGCGCACTTTCAATACTTATCGCAGCAGGAGCAAGAATACTTGAATCAGCTTGCGGTCCCTGCATTGGTATGGGACAATCGCCCAATTCAAACGGTATTTCTCTTCGTACCTTCAATAGAAACTTCCTTGGAAGAAGCGGAACAAAGGATGGTCAGGTTTACCTTGTATCGCCCGAAACAGCTGCTATCAGCGCGGTTACAGGTGTGTTTACCGATGCAAGAACAATTGGCGATATGCCTGAGTTTGAATTGCCCGAAACATTCCTTATCAATGATAACATGATTACTCTGCCCGCAACAGAAGCAGAAGCTAAGGATGTTGAAATTCTCAGAGGACCCAACATCAAGCCCTTCCCCGAAACAGCACCCTTGCTTGAAACAATCGACGCACCCTGCTCATTAAAGGTAGGTGACAATATCACAACAGACCACATTATGCCCGCAGGCGCAAAGATTTTGCCCTTGCGTTCGAATATCCCCGCAATTTCACAGCATTGCTTTACCGTTTGTGATGAACAGTTCCCGACAAGAGCAAAAGAGCTCGGACAGTCAATCATCGTTGGCGGCAGCAACTACGGTCAGGGCTCCTCTCGTGAGCATGCGGCGCTCGCACCTCTTTATCTTGGCGTTAAGGCTGTTCTTGTTAAATCCTTTGCAAGAATTCACAGAGCAAATCTCATTAACGCAGGTATTTTGCCTCTTACCTTCAAGAATGAAGCTGATTACGATAAAATTAACCAGGGCGATGAACTTTGCCTTGCAGATGTAAGAAAAGCAGTTGTTGCAGGCGAGCAGGAATTGACTCTTGTTAATAAGACAACGGGCGAAAATATTACTGTTTTGTGCGAGCTTTCCGGCAGAACAAAGGATATTATGCTTTCAGGCGGCTTGCTCGATTACACAAGAGATCAGCTTAACAAGTAATTAACCGATAAATTTTACGGAGGACGCAATAATGGAAAAAATCAAAATGACAACGCCCATTGTTGAGATGGACGGCGACGAGATGACCAGAGTTATGTGGAAGATGATTAAGGATACCCTTATTCTTCCCTTTGTTGATTTGAAAACAGAGTATTATGATCTTGGATTGGTCAAGAGAAACGAAACCAATGACCAGATCACTATTGACAGTGCAAACGCTACAAAGAAATACGGTGTTGCTGTAAAGTGCGCAACCATTACACCTAATGCGGCAAGAATGACCGAGTATAACCTTAAGGAAATGTGGAAATCTCCTAACGGTACAATTCGTGCAATCATGGACGGAACTGTTTTCAGAACACCTATTACCGTTAAGGGTATCACACCTTACATTCCCACATGGCAAAAGCCCATTACAATTGCAAGACACGCATACGGTGATATCTACAAAAACACCGAAATGAGCGTTGAAAAGGGCTGCAAGGCTGAGCTTGTTGTAACCGATGAAAACGGTAACGAAACAAGAAAGCTCATTCATGAGTTTACAAATTCATCAGGTATTATCCAGGGTGTTCATAACATTGATGCAAGTATTGAAAGCTTTGCAAGAACATGCTTTAACTATGCCCTTGATGTTAAGCAGGATTTGTGGTTTGCCGCTAAGGATACCATCTCCAAGACATACGATCACAGATTTAAGGATATTTTCAACGATATCTTTGAGAATGAATATAAAGATAAGTTTGAGCAGGCAGGCATTGTGTATTTCTACACTCTTATTGATGATGCTGTTGCAAGAACAGTCGGAAGCGAAGGTGGATATATCTGGGCTTGCAAGAACTATGACGGTGACGTTATGTCCGATATGGCTGCAAAAGCATTCGGCAGCCTTGGTATGATGACAAGCGTTCTTGTATCTCCCGATGGAAAGTATGAGTATGAAGCTGCACACGGTACAGTTACACGTCATTACTACCGTCACCTTGAAGGTGAAAGAGCAACAGCAAACCCCGTTGCAACAATCTTTGCATGGAGTGGGGCTATCAAAAAGCGTGGCGAACTTGATAATAACGCTGAACTTGAAAACTTCGGTAAGGCTATTGAAGATGCTACAATCGCTGTTCTTGAAAGCGGTGTTATGACAAAGGATTTGCTCTCTCTTTCTAATCTTGAAAATAAAAAGGCGGTTTATACCGATGAATTTCTTGATGCTATTGCAGCAAAGATTACGGAAATTCTCGAAAAGTAATCATGTCAAAAGATAATACAAAAATTTCTATATCCGTAATTAAGCGTTTGCCCAGATATTATCGTTTTCTGGGCGAGCTTAAATCAAGCGGAATTGAACGAATATCATCAAAAAGTCTTGCACAGATGATGGATTTGACAGCATCGCAGATAAGGCAGGATTTAAACTGCTTTGGCGGCTTTGGACATCAGGGTTATGGCTATAATGTTGCTGTTTTGCACTCCAAAATCGGCGCTATTCTGGGTGTTGATTCAAAGCTGAAAACCATTCTGATCGGTGCGGGTAATTTGGGTAATGCAATTGCACGCTATATGTATTTTGAACAGCGGGGTTGCGCTTTGGAAGCAATTTTTGATATCGATCCCGAAATATGCGGCAAAACAATTTGCGATGTTCCTGTGTATCATGCAGATGATATTCAAAAATATTGCGAAGAGCATAAGCCTGTTGTTGCTGTTTTGTGTATTCCCAAACAAGCGGCGCAATCATTGGCAGATAGTCTTGTTTCTGCGGGAATAAGAGCATTTTGGAATTTTTCACATTACGATTTGCGTCTTGATTATCACGAAAATGTTGTTGTGGAAAATGTACACTTAGGCGATAGCTTGTTAACTCTTACATACAGAGCTAATAACGAAATTTAATATGGAGATGATTTGGTATGACAATCAAAATCGGTATTTTGGGTTATGGTAATCTTGGCAGGGGAGTTGAGCTTGCAATCCGTCAGAACGAGGATATGGAGCTTGTCGGCGTTTTTACAAGACGTGATCCTTCTCAAGTAAAGCTTGCTACTGATACTGCTAAGGCTTACAGTATTGATGATGCGGAAAAAATGACGGAGAAAATCGACGTTATGATTATTTGCGGCGGCAGTGCAACTGATTTGCCCGTGCTTACACCAAAATTTGCTTCAATGTTTAATGTTATTGATAGCTTTGATACGCACGCAAAAATCCCTCAGCATTATGCAGCTGTTGATGAAACTGCATCAAAATCAGGCAAAGTTGCTATCATTTCATGCGGCTGGGACCCCGGCATGTTTTCACTTAACAGACTTTACTCAAATTGTATTCTTCCCAATGGTAAGGATTATACTTTTTGGGGTAAGGGTGTAAGCCAGGGCCATTCCGATGCTATCCGCAGAATTGACGGCGTTATTGATGCAAGACAATATACAATACCCGTAGAAAGCGCACTTGACAGCGTAAGAAACGGCGAAAACCCTGAACTTACAACAAGACAAAAGCATACAAGAGAATGTTATGTAGTCATAGAAGATGGTGCTGATAAAGATAGAATTGAAAATGAAATAAAAACAATGCCAAATTATTTTGCCGATTACGACACAACAGTTAATTTCATTTCACAAGAAGAACTTGATAAAAACCATTCAGGTATTCCTCATGGCGGATTTGTTATAAGAAGCGGAAAAACAGGTGAAAATCTTTCAAATAACCATATTATTGAATACAGCTTAAAGCTTGATTCAAACCCTGAATTTACTGCATCTGTAATAG